>CAZDQS010000001.1:0-87359 GCA_964507855.1 uncultured Candidatus Saccharibacteria bacterium
CATCTTTTTCATCCCAAAGGTGTACCCTCGTACTCCGTTCATGCCATGCGCCGATATACCGGCAAGCTGATGATCATATCTATTGTTTTCTTTTGGGCCAGTGTAGGCAGGGCTGAGCACAACGGTTGACTCGTAGCCAGCTGGGGGGATGGCGGCCGGACACATGCCGGTACCGTGCTCTATCGTTTGGCTCCAATGCCCACCGGTACCAGTGGTCACCCATGGTGTCGTACCACAGAAGCCAACCTGCACACCAGCAATGCCCATCGTCGTATCGATGTCGTAGACCCGTCCAGAGACAGTGATTGGTGCCGCCTGGGAAACCATATCACGCGTCGCAAACAGCGTAAAAGCCGCCAACGCTCCCGCGGCCACCACAAGGCTCAGCGACAAAAACCACGGCCTGGCGGCAGGTGGTAATAACGAGCGCTTGTGCTTTTTACGCACCAGTTTTTGTAACACTATAAACATAAGCAGCATTTGTTATATATAATACAGCAACTTATGTCACAATGGTGCGCTATACGTGCTTAAACCTGGGCTTCATCCGGCATGTCGTCGTAGACATCACCGTCCCCAGAGCCGCCTCCGAAGACCTCATCGGCGCTGCTGACCAGCACCTCACGAGGCTTGGAGCCAGATGCCGGCCCGACAATCCCCTGTTCTTCCATGGCATCAATCAGCTTCGCGGCGCGGGCATAACCGATGCTGAGCCGGCGCTGCAAAAGGCTGGTGCTGGCCTTGCCGGCGTCCACTATCACCCGCACTGCGTCCTGCCACATATCATCGTTGGAATCGCTGCCACCATAATCAGCAACTACGCCACCCTTGCCATTGAGCTGTACCGGCTGGCTGACAATTTCGTCGTCATATTCTGGAGCTCGTTGGGTGCGGATAAAGTCCGTCACCTTCAGCGTCTCGTTATCATCAATAAACGCGCCCTGCACACGCTTAGGCTTGGGCATATCAGCGGTAAGTAACAGCATGTCGCCCTGGCCAAGCAGCTTTTCAGCCCCAATTTGGTCAATGATGGTACGGCTGTCCACCTGGCTTGCTGTCGTGAAGGCAATCCGCGCCGGGACATTCGCCTTGATAAGGCCGGTAATAACATCAACGCTCGGCCGCTGTGTCGCCAGTACCAGATGGATACCGACCGCACGCGCCTTTTGGGCGATGCGCACAATCAACGCCTCGACATCGCGGGCCGCCATCATCATAAGGTCAGCCAGCTCGTCAATGACGATGACGATATACGGCATAGTTTCTTCTTTCTTCAGCGAGTTGTATTCCACGATATTACGCCGCCGGGCGTCCGCGAGAGCCTTGTAGCGGCGCTCCATCTCCGCAACGGCCCATTTGAGGGCGCTGATACACTTCTCCGGTTCCACGATGACCGGTGTCAACAGGTGCGGCAAATCATCATACGGCTTGAGCTCAACCTGCTTCGGGTCGACAAGGATAAGACGCAAATCCGCCGGACTGTTCCGGTACAGCAAGCTGGTCAGGATAGTGTTAATCATCACTGATTTACCGGAGCCGGTTTGCCCCGCAACCAGCAGGTGCGGCATCTTGGCCAGGTCGCCGACAATCGGCTGGCCCGCAATATCCTTACCAATCACAAACCCCAGGGGGCTCTTGACCTGCGCCCAGTCGGGTGACTGCAGCAGGCTGCTAATACGCACGGTGGCCGGCTTGACGTTCGGCACCTCGATACCGACAGCCCGCTTGCCGGGTATAGGCGCCTCCATACGGATGGCATGGGCAGCGAGATCAAGCGCCAGGTTGTTCTCAAGCGCGGTAATCTTCGTTAGCTTCACGCCTGTCGGCGGTTTCAGGGTGTACTGCGTCACACGCGGACCGATGTTCGCGCCCTCCATATCAACATCTATGCTGAAGTTGGCGAACGTTTCCTTGATAATCTCAGCATTGCCTTCGACATCGCCAGCATCGGCTTTGTCCTGTTTTTGGTTGAGTAGGCTGAGCGGCGGGAACTGCCAATCCGGGTCACTGGCCGATGTTAAAGCCTCGTGTGATTCAGTTGGCGTCAACTTCTGGGCGGAGTTACGGAAGCTGCTCAGGCGACTCTTCTCACTATGGTGCTCTACCGGCACACCTTCGTTCAGGCGAAAGCCCGTACCCTCGGCCCGCTGACGCAAATCTTCCAGGTCGGTATCTTCCTCGTCACGACGAAACATCGTAAAGAGATCGAGGATAACCCGCGGCGATATGCCAAACGTCAGGAAGAATGCCAACACCATAAGGACAAAAAACATAATGGCTGCCGGAAGCTTGTCGAGCGCTGTCAGCACCGCCCCGCCGACGAGCTCACCGACTGCGCCGCCGTGCCCGCCAGTAAATTCAGCCAACGGTGACACCTGGCTGACAAAACCGACGTGCAGCCATGAAGCAGCCAGGATAATAAACGCCAGCATGCTCACCAGCTTGGCAAGCGGTACGCGGCGGTCTTCGCTCGTAAACTTATGGATGCCAAAGAATATGAGCGCCACTGGTGACAGATAGGCTGCCAGGCCGAGTGCCCAGTAGACACCGCTGAACATTCCCTCGGGCAAGTCCCCGCCGGTACCAAAGCCGCCAAGCAGCAAAAAAAGCGCCAAGATGAACATCAGAACAGCGCCCGCCAAAGGCCAAAAGGCCGAGCGTACCTGCTCGACCGGCTCTACTTTTCTTGTCCGCCGTGTTTGTTTCTTGCGTTTTGCCATAATCGTTTTTGTATTATACCATCATCACCCCTGATGCAAAGATATTATCATGGCATACTGCCATCTATGTCTTCGGGCTCAGCAAGACCATGTTCGGCCTTGAACTCTTCTACGACCTGGCTCATTACGTTGAGCGTCTGTCGAGCCGTCTCGTTCGTCGGGTCTTCGTCAGCCCATCTTTGCGCAAGGTCGCGGCCATGGATTCTATCCTGCAGCTGTTTTTCGATCAATTGCTGACCATCTGGATTTTCCGGAGATCGACGAGGGGAAAAAGATTCTACCATAACACGTACCTATCTTTTACTGATCGTGCATCCGTTCGGCGCCGATAGCTATACTGCCCATATATTTGCTCACCTCGGGAGGTTCGGCGGGGACGCCATCGATACGGACTTCTACGGATTCTGCGGGATTATCAGCGGCATCAACCGGTATTGTATGGCCGCCTTCATCTTGTTCTGCTTGTTTCCAGCCGTCCTCGAATGGCTTGCGTCGGCCTTCGGCAAATCGTGCCGCGGCTTCCTCATCCGACATATCTGTGAAATCTACTGGGTGCAGGTCTGTTTCGCTCATTTTGATTTTGTTTCCTTTTTGTTTTTAAATGAGTAAACATATACTAGCAAATATTTGTCGTTTTGTCAATGTTCAGAGATTTGTTACTAGAGACGACAGCTGTTACTGGCCATCAGCAACGACAAGTGTGAGGCCGGCGCCCTCAACGTCACTGAGCACATTAGCACCGTCCCCTACCCTGAGCAGACCGGAATCATCCATAACCCGCAGTTCTGACACCGTTTCAGCCTGCTTCTCAAAGTACAGCGTTGCCACCAGCTGTCGCCCTAACACGCTTGTCCCCGGATGGGTAAACCGCGTGACGGTAATAATCCCGTCGCGGTCACTTGCAGCTGCTTTATTCGGAAAGGCCTCCCCGGGCGTAATGCTCACAACCTTCAGCTCCTCAGTCGGGTAAGCTATCTTTGCCTCAACGACGTTCACTTCATCGCCGGCGCTATCAACCCAGATTTCCATAGCGTAGCGCTTTTCTTCGGCTACTGGCTCTGCTTCTGACGTTTCCGGTATGGGGACAGAGGAAGAAACGGACGTGTTTTCCTCGGTAGCTTTGCCTTCTTCACTGCTCCGCTGCTGCAGGCTCCACACGCCGCCGGCCACTGCCACAATAATAAACACTCCGAGCACAATCCGTTGCTTGGTATTAATCCTCACCTAAAACTCCTCTTGGCTTATCTGGTATACCGAGATAATACCACACTCAAATCCAACCCCGTGACCGTCCCATCCCCGTCTACGTCACCCTGGTTGCTGCTCTGGCTGGCCTTGCCGTAATTAGACAGGACGACGTGTAGGTCCTGAGCGTTGACCACCCCATCACCATTGACATCACCAGGTGTGATGGCGGTGGTCACGGTGAGCGTTTTTACTAGCTTGTTGTTACCCTCATCACTCTCGGTAATGCGGGTTGCATCATCCACCCAGGCTTCAAGGGTGAAGGTGCCACTGGCAGTGGATAGCCACGTGCCGTCGGTATGGCCACTGATGCCGCCGTTGGCAGTAAGAGTACGGGAAGCACCGGGAGCTAAGCTGGCCGTTGAGTCATCGCTCCAGGTGTACTTTTTGCCATCGATGGAAAAGGCGACGCCATGAATGGTGTCAGCCGGTGTCGGTGCACTGCCCTGGTTCTTGATGGTGGCACTGAAGCGGATGGGTTCACCGGTTCGGGGGTTTGAGGGTGACCACGACACATCCGTCACGACGAGATCAGGGCGTTCTGCGGGTTGTGAATCGTCCCGGGGGCCGATGGGGGCTTTGGAGATGACGAAGTCGTCGAAGTAGAAGTACGTCGGTTCCTGGGCGTAGTCCGCCTCTGGCCCGCCCCAGAAGATAACAAAGTCAAATTGATTGATCTTGAGTTCACTGTGCGTCCGGTATTCCACATCGTTGAGACTGACGCCCTTGACGCCATTGATCCAACCCTCGAATATGCCGTTTTTCTGACCGGGCGTGTTCAGCTTGACCCGCTGCTCTACCAGATTCCAAGAGCCTTTGTTGAATAATATCTCGGTGCCATTATGTTGGTACCGCTTCGCCACGGAATAGCCCTCAGGCTTACCAGCGCCGGCGGCATGTAACACATTCAGGTACGTAATCATGCCGATGTTGGGGTTGTTGGGGTTTGATTCAAAATTTGGTGGTTTCCACATGGTGCGCGTACCCCAGTCGTCTTGGCCGGTCACGCCAACGTTATCATTGTTCGGCCCCCATATATTACCCATCTGCCCCTGTAATCCGGGCATTTTTCCTATCCGGTACAGATTGTGCGGGATCCAGACATAGTAGCGAAAATATGCTTCTTCCTGCGGCGGAATGCCCATTGATGCAAAGGTATTCCGGCCGGAATAGCCCCAACGCCCGTCGCCAGAATCCGGATGGTCTTTGCCAGGGCTGCCAACCTTAATTGCCTTACCGTGCCACGGGGTAGGCGGCGTTGCTTGTGTAGCATTGCGTGGCTGGGTCTGGCCTTCGGTCCCGAACAAATCACGCCAGTTTGATGATTCTCCAGTTCCAACCCATAACACATTCGGGTCATTGAGCAGCCGTGCTTCTACGCTAGCCGTGCCGCTCTCGCCCTTGACGTGTGTGGCGGCCTGCGTCTTGCTTTGCCACCACACGAGCCCTCCGGCGATTGCCACGATAAGCAACGAGACAAAAAATGCACGCCTCGCCCGGACGTTGTATCTTCCGGGCAAGAGCGTGCTTGCCTGTGTTTGCTTGGTAGGAATTTTTCTGTTTGCTTGCTTCTTGCCCATGGCTTCTAGGCGCCTGTTGTTACTCCTAGAAGTATACGCACACAAAAGTAAGCTAACAACAATAAACTAATCTACTCGAGGGTCTTGGTTGAGCAGCTGTTGGCGCATTTGAGCGAAGCGCTTTTGCAGCTCCTCGGCGCTTGGTTGCTTTTGCTTCTGTTCTTTGCCATTGCCGTTCGATACTGTCTTGACGCTATCCTTGCCAATCACGTTCACGACTGGAATGACAATCGGACTGCGCTGGGTGTGTTCGTAGAGGAAGTGTGTGATATGGTCCTTGAGCTCCGCCTTGAACCGATCGAGCTCCACGCGCTTGAAGCGCTGACCGACTGCCCGCCTGAGCTCGCTGCGGAAATCGTTCATGAGCTCTTCGTTGTCGCGCATGTAGATGAAACCACGGCTGATGATATCCGGGCTAGTGAGCAACTGGCCGGTCTTTTTATCGACCGTCAGGACAACCGCTACCAAGCCCTCTTCGGCCAGCATGAGCCGGTCCTTGACCACAACATTAGAGACAATCGCACCGGTCTGGTCGACAAGGACAGTGCCGTGTGGCACCTTGCCTTCAATCGTCATTGAATCTGGCGTGAGAGCAATGACATCGCCGTTCTCGGCGTTGACACAGTTCTTGCGCGGAATGCCCTGCTCGATTGCCAGCTCGATATGGCTCTGCTTGACCCGGTAGGCGCCGTAGACCGGGATAAAGAACTTCGGCTTGGTGATGCGAATCATCTCGGCGTATTCGTCGCGCGAGGCGTGACCGGACACGTGCAGCGGGCCCACACCATCCAGTTCGTGGTTGATGTGCTGGAAGACGTGCACCCCTTTACGGACCATGTCATCCACCATCGTGCCGATAAGCGCGTCATTGCCAGTCTCCGGGATAGGGCTTGAGCTTAAGACGACGGTGTCCTGCTCTTTGAGTTTGATGTGCCGGTGTTCACCGGCCGCCATACGCTGCAAGGCTGAACTTGGCTCGCCCTGGCTACCGGTACAGACAACCACCACCTGGTTGTCGGGCAGGTTCGGCACGCTAGCAATTGGCACAAAGGTGCCTTTCGGTATGCGGACGAAGCCGAGGCGGACAGCCATCTCAAGTGTGCTGACCAGGCTGCGGCCATCGAGCGCAATCTTCTTGTTGTGGTGCACGGCCGCGTTGACGATCATCTGGATGCGGTTAATGTTGGTCGAGAACATCGCTATAAAGATACGGCCAGGCGACCGGTCCATAATGTCAATGAAGCTCTGCTCAATGGTGCTCTCGGACGGCGTGCGACCGAGGCGTTCGACAGTTGTACTTTCGCTTAAGAGCGCCAATACTCCTTCGTCACCCAATTGCTTGAGCCGTTCCATATCGGTCTTCTCGTGGTCAAGCGGACTCGGGTCAAAGCGGAAGTCGCCGGTGTTGATTATCCGGCCGACTGGCGTGTCAAGCGCGATTACCGTACTGCCGGGGATGGAGTGCGTCACGCGTATCAGCTCAACAAAGAAGTTGCCGACTTTGAGGCGTTCGTGCGTGTCTTGGTTCATGACAATAGTACGCAGTTCGAAGCCATCGGGCAGCGGCGCGCCAAAGTTCTGGAAAATCTCCTCAACACGGCCAATTGTAAACTTAGAGCCATAAATCGGCGCTGGCACTTTCGGTACAATGTGCGGCAAACCGCCAATGTGGTCGAGGTGCCCGTGGGTAATAAGGTACCCCTTTAGCTTGTGCCGGATGCTTTCCAGGTAGGTAATGTCAGCGATTCCGTAGTTGATGCCCGGTAGGTCGACACCAAGGTCGTTCCCGGCATCCATGACAACGGCGTCATTCATGTATTCGACGAGGATCATGTTCTTCGAGCCACCGCCGTCCATGCCACCGAGGCCGATAATCTTCAGGCGCGGCCGGTCGTCGATTTTGTTTGCCCGTCGGGGCTGCTCAAACCGCTGGCTGCTGGCATCTAGATATTGATTAGCGACGCGGTTGGCGTCCTCCATGCTGCGCCTCTGGGCGCGAATAGCTGCCCCGCGGCTGACACCCGAGCCCGTAGAGGCCGGCTTGCCATTACCACGACCATTCCCGTTTGCGCGCTGCTTAGGCGCTGCCTTCGGGCGTTGGTTGTTGCTTGGTGGGCGTTTGGTGCCCTTGTTATTTTTCTTCTGTTCCATATTTCTCCTTTGATTCTATGAAAGTTATGTAGTTGTTTCTATCTTGTCCAGGATGGTCGGGATGGCGCTGAAGTCATCGAGAAGCGTCTGGCGCATCCCTCCGTTATACAGTGCCGCCGCCGGATGGAAAAGCGGCAGGATCACCAAGGACGTAATGGCCTGCTCGTCAGCAGAGCTGCCGACACCGCCATTACTTGCGGCACGCTGCTGCGTTGCCGGCTGCGATACTCCCTTCACCGTACTTTTGTACGGCTGAGTCGTGACTTCGGCCATAGCTTGGCTTTGCCGAGCTTGGTCCGAAGAGCTCATGTCGGTCCGTTTCTCGCCGTCGCCTTGCATCGTATCCGCCCCTTGGTGCCCTGCCAGTCCTGTGAATTTCACACGTATCCTTTTTGGCTGGCCGTGGACCTGACTGATTTTCAGCCCGGGCAGCAGCACATCCATGCTGTGCCTGCCTAGGGTGACAATCAGCTTTGGCTGAATTACCTCGATCTGCTGCCTTAAGAACGGCAAAAAAGCAGCCTTCTCATCCGGCAGCGGGTCGCGGTTGTTCGGCGGCCGATACTTGACGATATTGGTAATGTAAATGTCCTTTCTCTCGAGGCCGATGCTTGCGAGCATCTCGTCCAGGAACTTGCCTGCCGCGCCGACAAACGGTACGCCTTGTACATCTTCGTTCTTGCCCGGTGCCTCGCCGATGAAAACAATATCCGCATCCGGGTTGCCGTCACCGAAGACGAGCTGGGTGGCCTGCTTGGCCAAATCCGGACAGATATTCTTGGCTAAAATATCTGCCTTAATCTGATCAAGCTGGGGTTGTTTATGTGTTGCTGCCATTGGTGTTAAAGAATAGTGCTCGATGGATCATCTTAGCGGCCCATACCAAGCTGAAGAAGGCGAGGCCATAAGCCAGGATACTGCCACTGTCAATCGCCCATGAGGCAAACAAGTATGCTGCCCCGAGCGCCAACACCCCAGCTACGGCGACCCTATTGCGTGATTGGAAGATTTCCTGGCTTTTGGCTGTTTTCATCGGTACCTACTTCTTTCCGTTTAATTCGCGGGCGGCGGCCTTCATGCTTAACTGCAAGCGACCGCGGTCATCGACGGCTACTAATTTTACCGTGACTTTATCCCCTTCTTTAACGACATCTGACGGTTTGTTAACACGCTCTTCTTTCATCTCTGACACATGTACCAAGCCGTCCTTGCCTGGCAGGATTTGCACGAAAGCACCGAAGTCCATGACGCTGACCACAGGCACATTCTCGTAAATCTTACCCACTTCGGGCTCGGCTACGATATCTTGGACCATGCGGATGGCGGCGTTGATGCTGTCGCCGTTCGGGCTGGCAATCATTACCGTACCATCATCCTTGATATCAATCTCAGCGCCAGTTTCGGCGATAATCTTGTTAATCGTCTCACCGCCCTTGCCGATAACCTCGCGAATCTTATCCGGATTAATCTGGATTGCCTCAACACGCGGCGCATATGGGCTCATCTCAGTCCTCGGCGCCGGCATGACACTCAGCATGTGGTCAAGAATATACTTACGGCCTTCTTTCCCTTGCAGGAGGGCCTGCTTCAATATCGCGACCGGCAGACCATGCACCTTCATATCCATCTGGAGCGCCGTAATACCTTCGGTCGTACCGGTCACCTTGAAGTCCATGTCACCGGCAAAGTCCTCGGCGTCCGCAATGTCACTTAAGATGTATGGCTTGTCGCCGTCCATCATCAGACCCATAGCGATACCGGAAACCGGCCGCTTCAGCGGCACGCCGGCATCCATGAGCGCCAGACAGCTGGAACAGGTTGCAGCCATGGAAGTTGAGCCGTTCTGGCTCATGATTTCGGTAACTGAACGGATAGTATACGGAAACTCTGCTTCATCAGGCAGCACGGCCATGAGCGCACGTTCCGCAAGATAGCCGTGACCAATTTCACGCCGGCCAGGGCTACCAAGCCGACGGACCTCACCAACGGTATAACCCGGTGCATTGTAGTGATGGAGATAGCGACGCTCCGTGTCCTTTTCCATGGTATCCACTATCTGAACGTAGCTCAGCGGTGCAAGCGTCACGATGTTCATCGCCTGGGTGACACCACGGGTGAACAGGCTGGAGCCGTGAGCCCGCGGCAAGATACCGACTTCGCTGAAGAGCGGGCGGATTTCCGTCAGTTTGCGGCCGTCAGGGCGGATGCCCTCTTCAACAATGCCGCGGCGGACATCCTTATGTAGCGCACTCGTAAAGGCCTCGTCATACTCGGCCTTCAGCTCCTTGAAGCCTTCTTCGCCGATAATCTTCTGGAAGTGTTCATGCATGGCGACGCGCAAGTCATGCACGAGATCATTGCGCTCCGGATATGGCTTACGCAGGTTTTCACCAAGCTTACCTTCGACCCACTTATCAACAAGCTTCTGGATCTCTTCGTCGGGCTTCAGCAGCTCGTATTCTTGCGGTGTCACACCGACTTCCTTGACGAGTTCCTGCTGCAGCTTAATGGCCGGCTGAATAGCCTTGTGGGCATACTCGAGCGCTTCGGCGATTTCGTCTTCACTGACTTCGCGCGCGCCAGCTTCAACCATCATAATGGCGTCTTCAGTACCGGCAACCACGAGGTCAAGACGGCCTTTCTCTAACTGTTCGGGCGACAGGAATGCTTCGTATTCGCCCTTGCCATTGATACCAACGCGCACACCGGCAACCGGGCCTTCAAACGGCGCGCCGGTTAGCATTAGTGCCGCGCTCATGGCGATCATGGCAATAGCGTCCGGCCGGAATGCCGGATCAAGGCTCAAAACCGTTGCTACACCCTGCACTTCGTGTCGGTAGCCCTTTGGCCACAGCGGGCGGATGGGGCGGTCAATCAACCGTCCGATAAGGATAGCCTCGTCACTCGGCCGGCCTTCACGTTTGATAAAACGGCTACCGCTAATCTTGCCAGCAGCGTACATCTTCTCTTCGTAATCGATGCTTAAGGGGAAGTAGTCCATCCCCGGTACGCTGTTCGGGCTGACCATAGCCGTGCCGAGCACAACGGTGTCACCGTAGCGCGCCAGCACTGAGGCTGAAGTACGGAAACCGACCCGGCCAACCTCAAGCGTCAGCGTGCGGCCGCAGAATTCTGTCTCTACGGTAATAAGTTTTTTACCAATTGGATTGGTAGTAGTTTGTCCCATTTGTTAATAGAACCTTTCTGTCGTCAAGCGCGGTCACTTACACAGTGCAAATATATGGCATTCCCCTTGTGCGATAGGGCGCTATATATCTGGCCTTTGTAAGCGACGATGTACTTATCGACTTTAATGTGCACAAGCTTCTCCGCCGCGGACGGCGAAGTATAGTCTATGCACCTTATTTGCGAAGGCCGAGTTTCTGGATTAGATCAAGATACTGCTTGCTGTCACGGTCAGCGATGTATTTGAGCAAACGGCGGCGCTTGCCGACCATCTGCAGCAGGCCGCGGCGAGCCGCGAAATCCTTCTTGTTCGTCTTCAAGTGCTCAGTGAGCTCCTTGATACGCTCGGTCAAAACACCTACCTGTACCGCAGCAGAACCAGAGTCATTCTTTGATGACTGCAAGTCCTTGATAATGGCTTGTTTCTTCTCACCTGTAATCATATCGAAATAATACTAGCATAGTTTCATCTGTTAGACAAGTATTTGGCAGTCGCTTTACCGCCCGGCGCGCCTCAGAAGAGAACCAATGAATGAAGCTGGGGTTGACCGGCGCGCCTCACGCATTACCACTGGAACCCAGAATACAAACCTTTCAAAGTCCTCCTTTATCTTTTCCTTGCTCGGCGGCATGGTGACACCTTCCGGCAGCGTATCATCCACGGGCGTACCAGGCCGGAGGTAAGTCTGCATACCTTCGCGGTATTGCAACATGTTTGCTTCACGCGGATCATATCCGAAGGAAACGGATTTATCCACTTTTTTCCCGTCTTCTTTTGCAATCAACCATAGCGTTGCAGTCACGTCATTATTGGGATTGCGAAAAACCCTGACCATACCGCCGGAGTTCTCGTCAACGGCTTCATATGCCCGGATAACCGTCCCGTCGCTACCCTCGATGTCCCATCCATGCTGATCAAGTAACGTATCGAAGAATTCCTGGAACTGTCCCGCCACTGCAGGCTTGACTGGAAAATCCACACTATGAGTCGCTATCGTCGGGTCGAGAAGTTCGGGGCTGAGGAGGGGTGTTTCAGAGTAAGGCATTTTGATTACCAGATTAACTGGCATTAACGTTAATTATTATACTAAATACTTATGTTTTTGTCAAGATATTTTGATGAATTTTCTCACCATCTACCTCTGTTACTAGTACTGCCTTGTCGATAGTAAACTCCCCGACCCGCGTGCGTCTTAGGCTACTCATGTACGCACCTGTGCTAAGCGCTGTGCCGATATCTTCTACCAGCGAGCGGATGTACGTCCCGCTTGAAACATCAGCCGTGAACTGAATATGCGGGTATTCATAGGCAATGTTCTCAATAGCGTGGATGGTGACTTTGCGCGGCTCGAGCTTCACCTCTTTGCCTGCCCGGGCGAGCTTATATGCCCGCTGGCCGCCCACTTTTACGGCGGAGTACGCTGGCGGAGTTTGCTCGATCTCTCCCACAAACTGCTCCATTGCCCGTATGACTTCTTCCTGGCTTGGCTCATGGCTTGAACCTGCGGTCTTCTCCCCTTCTTCATCCCCAGTGGTACTTGTCATACCAAGCCGCATGGTGACATCGTACGTTTTGTCCAGCTTCGAGAATTCTTGGGCGCGCTTGCAGTAACTACCGAGCGTCAGCACCAGCAAGCCGGTCGCCAATGGATCAAGCGTGCCGGTGTGGCCGACTTTCGGCTTCTTCACGCCGGTTTCTTTCTTAAGAATGCCGCGAACCTTCGCTACTACATCAAACGACGTCCAGTCTTGAGGCTTATCTATAAGTAACAATCCATCCATCAGGGACAGTATACCCTACGCTATCAGTGATAAGCAGCAATCACTTCGCTCAAGTCCCGGACACTGATCGCGCCATCACCGCTCAGATCGCCAGATGAACGGCCCAGACCAGTACGGCCGTAATTAGCCAAAACGATGGCAAGGTCCGCGGCATTCGCATGTCCATCGCCATTAACATCACCGAGCTGGCTGCCCGGCTGCTCCGGATCGGGTCCTGGGTGCTGATGGTCATCCGGCGGTACGCCCGGCAAGCCCATATCCTGCTCGATAAAAAGGTAGTTGTCATTGAAGTCCAGCGGTGGCGCGATGAACGCATTGAAATTGGCAAATATGTCTTGCGGCTGGGTGTAGGCTGGCTGGCTGCCCTGAGCGTACTCCAGCTCGATGTGCACATTTGTCACATCAGTACCGAGGTTGAAAGTGATGTCATTCATGCCAATCCGTAAATCATTGGCATTGATGATAATACCGGTCGAGTGCGGCGTGTAGTTGGAGGCGATTGGGTTTTGGGCTGGGCTGGGCATGTTATTGGCAGGGTTCGGGAACGAATAGTTTTTGCCATTAACCACGATATGATGAGCGCTGAACCAGGTGTATGCCCCGTTATTGGCATGGGTCAGCGGATTGATCGTGAACATGACGCGCGCCTGCACAGGGCTGCCGATTGCATCCGGTATAGGCACTTTTGCTGTCCGATTACCGAGCCGGAACGGATGGGTTGGCGTGCCGGTCGCTATTTGCGGCACCGTACCGTCGCTGCCGCCGTCAAGATAGTTGTGCGTTACAGTCGTCGGCGCCGGTCCCGAAAATCCAAAGTTATCCCAATGGAATAGAGATACTGTCGGCTCGATTGCAGGCTTGCGCCACTCGAAATCCTTGCCCGTCGTATACGAAAACAGCTCACTCGTAACCTGGAACTTGGTAATACCGGCAAGGTGCGCTGGCGTCGGCACCGTCATGACCCGAATACCGTTGATGATGAGCGAAATTTTTGTCGGTGAATATTCAATCACCCAATGCTTGCGAACATTCGGCACCGTGAGCATGGTTGCAGCCGAGTCATTCGGCAGCGGTATGGGGCTGTACGTGGTCACTTTCTTGGACATGTTACAGGCAGTGAGGTCAGCCTTTTCGCCGCTCCAGTGCGGGCAGTTCAGCTCAAGAGGGCGAATTATCGATGGGTTGCGGCTGGCGTCCCATGTGTTGAAGAACACTTCTTCGATCGTCTGCGTTAGGCGCAACATAGAACCCGGCTCGTTGCGGTCCTCCTGGAAGAAGTCATCGTGTCCCTCAAGGTCAACAGGCACACCGTTTGTGCGAGCCGTTACAGGGATGAGGTCGATGTACCAGATATCCCGGTTGCGGCTGGCACCGTCGGCATCAATCTCGATAAGCGCCGGATTAGCCTCGGTTGCGCCGCTGACATCGAACACCGCCCGTGGCCGTGATGCGGAAGCCGCCCGATCGCAGTACGGCAAGCCCTGCGACTGCTGCACGCGGGCCCGCACTTGGTTATGGGCATGAAGCTGGTTGTTGATGAACGCCCCGTTATAACCGGGATCGGCACAGCCAGTGTAGGCGCTGTTCCATTTCGTTTCGTCAAAGTTGCCGGCCGGCAGGTCAAAATCATCAAAGAAACCGGTCAGCCGCTGCTTCATGGCATCGACCCGCGCAGCAGTAGCCGTGCCTGAAGCATGTACCGGCGGCGAAACCCGACCGTCCGCGACAGCGTACTCGCCATGGTACGTTTTGCCGTCCCGCACCACCGAGCTCGTGATCGTTCCTGCCACCGACTGGACGCTCACGGTGTATGTCACGCCATTTTCAAGCGGCTGTATCTGCGTCATAGTGTAAATCGTCTGTTTAGCCTTGGTCAGCGGTTCGCCCGCTTTGCCCCACTGCACATAGTAGCCGACGATGCCGTTCGTATTAGTCGGAGCATCCCACGTCACCGTCGCGACCTCATCATCGCCGTAGACTGTGACATTCCGCGGCTGCGGCAAGGATGGATCAATCGTCACAGTTACAGCACGTGTCAGCCGCCAGACGTAAAAACTGCCAGCCACCGCCAGCAGCACAACAAACACAATAATCAGCGGCCGGCGCTGCTGGAGCCGAAACGTCCTGACAGGCAGCGCACCTACCGCGGTTTTATGTCTGTTTGCCGAGAATAGTTTCATTGATTGTAGCTTAGATTAAGCATAAAGTTTTTTACTCGTCGCGTAAAGTATCGGTGCAGCGCGTCAATTGCCGTAGCGCGAAACCACTTCACTGAGATCAAGGCCATTGACCGTACCGTCACCGCTAACATCACCTTGCGAGCGATTCCGGCCGCTGCGGCCGTAGCTAGCAAGCACGATACCTAAATCCGTACTGGTAACAACTCCGTCGCCATTGACGTCGCCCTGCACCGGGTCAGACGGCGGTGGCGCAACCTCATCGGTCGTGATAAGCAGCGCCCAATCCTTGTTGTTCTCGGTCGGTGGCGTGCCCATGCTTGTCATTCCGCCGCCGTTGACCGTTTGGGCATTGCCTGCAAACTGGCCGGTGCGCGGGTTATACCACCGCGTGGTGTATGTCCCGTTCGCGAGGTTTACGCTAACGGCAGAATCAGCCTGTGTCTGATAGACCACGTAGGTATGCCCTAGCTTGGCCAGCACCCGCGGCGCCCGCCCACCCGACGTCAGACCGTCATGCGGCGACATATCCCAAAACGGCGTGTGATTACGGAAAAAGTCAAGCGCGTAGCGTGTCTGGTCGAACAGCTTGTCGCGCGAGCGGAAATCTTCGGCATTAACATCATTGTGGGCGTAGCCATAGCCAAAGTACCACTCGACGCCTCCGCCGCCAGCCATGAGATTGCCCCAGAGGTAATCCTGGCGTGGCACATCACGCGACGGGTCGTCCGCATCAGGCGTGACACCAGTGCTGCCCGGCACCTGTTCATCGTGCGCCACGACCCATGGCCGCCCGGCCGCAGCTGAGGCCTCCCGCCACTGCCGAGTGGGATTGTAGCTGGCACGAACCTGTAGCGCTGCGCTTTCGTAATTCGGATCGCCGAGCAGATCAGGATAAATTTTGTCCTGTTCACGCGGATAGGTGTGCTGGGAAATCGGGTGGTCATAAGGGTCCACCTGCCGCACATACGCCGCGTAGGACTTAAGTCGCGCCGTGGTGTTGTCCGGTTCTTCGCCCATGTCCCAAGTAATCCCAAGATGGTGGGCAAATCGCGCTACTAGCTCGCGGTAGTACAGCTTGCGCATAGTGCCGAGATCGCCATTGTCCAGATGGTGGTCATTCTCCGCTTCCTGCATAAAGAAGTGGAGGTGGATGCCGAGCTTATCCATGTGCGAGAAGACGATTTCCCACTGATCCAGCTTGCTGACATCGTACCTATCAACGACGTTCGGGTCAGTCCACGGCCAGACGTCCTTGCCATCCCCCTTCGGCCCGGTCATAACGATGAAGTACTGGCTGTTCACGCCTTTGGACGCCAGGTAGTTGAGCGCGCCGATTATCCCCTTGCCCTTACCGTTTTTCCAGGTAGGGTCACCGCTTTTCCAGTCCCCCAGGTGCGGTTGGTATTCGTGAATGAAAGCGTTGGTATTGTCCAGATCATAGGTATCGTCAAAATCTTTGTAGGCAAGGAAGTTTTCCGGGCTGCCTGCGCCACCCTTCAGGAAATATTCCCCAGTGCTGGCATGCTGGAAATGATGCTTGCCAACATAGCGGAGCATACCTTTGGCGCGGAAATCAGCGCCCGTCTTGTTGCTCGCCGACACCTGGAATGAGCCGCTGAGACCATCAAGGCTGCCGGGAGTACCCGCCCCCGCTTGGTCGCTCACCGCTACATTTGACCCTGTGCGGAATGATACTTGGTACGTCCAAGTGCCGGTCGCGTCCGGTGTGAAGTGCACTCGCCATTTATTACCGCTGGTTGCACCCGTTTCGGCAGCATTGCCATCGGCCGCAAAAAAGCCCGGCACAGTGTACTGTTTGCCTCCATTCGTGAATGTCACACTCAGCCGATAATCAAGAAACGGATTAGGCGATCCGCCTTCAGATACCGTGGGCCCGTCGAAAGTAAGCGTGACCCGATGCCATTGCCGTAGCTCGCCGGATATAGTCGCGGCAGCTGCTCTGGTACTGGCCATCCAATACCACGATGTCACGACTAGCACCAGAACCGACAACATGCTCAGCACCTTGCCATGACGGCGAACGAACGGTATGCGTGACGGCAAGACCGACGTTGCATGCGCAGGTTTGCTAACGCTTCGTCTGCCAGCTTGGTTGTATGTCATTCTGCCCATAAAAGCCTTTGTAGAGTTACGTAACGGCTTCCGAGTAATCTGCCTTAGCCAGGTTTATTGCCTGCCGGCGGTATAGTGGGTGGCGGCATCATAGGTGGCGGAACCGGAGGTGGTGACTGCGGGTTGATGACCTGGCCAGTACTACCATCCTTGGGCGGCTCTGCCGGTGGCACAAGGTTTGGCGGCAGGCCAGCAAGCGGATCTGGTGGCTGGTAAGCAGGCTGCTGATCAGATGACGCCGGAGATGGAACGGGCGTCTCGGGCGCGACGGGCGGTGCGAGCGTAGGAGATATTTCGGCAGCAACAGATGGATCCAGCGGTGGCGCTTCGGGCGAGCCTGCAAGTGCTGCCTCGACGGCTTTTTTAGCTTCGTCGAGTGATGAGTCATCAGGCTTGGAAGCCCGTGGCTCCTCGCTCTTCACTGATTGCTCAAGCTCGTGGAGCGTCTGGGTGCTGTCAGCTTCTGCATCGGGAGCAGGCGGCTCCGGAGCCTTCGGCGGCGTAGTAAACAATGGATTGGCTGCTGGATTAACACCTGGTCCGCCAATCTTCGGCGACGATGGCAGTGGCGGCTGAGCAGCACTAGACGTCACTGATGACGTGTCATTGGTAGTTACAGGATCGATGCGCTTCCCTTCTGGTTTGGAAGAAACCACGCGCTCGGATTTGCCGCTCGGACCCTTGGTAGATTCAGTTGGTGTTGCAGCCGGTCCGGTCGGTTTGACATCCTTGACTTCGGGTAAAGCATCCTGTCCTGTATCAGAAGTTGCCGAATCCGACATCTCACTAGACTGCGTGGGTTTTTGCTCGGATGTATTATCAATTTTCAGTTCGTTTTTGCTCTCGGTGGTAGTTCCTGATTTCTTACTGCCGGATGGTTTTTTAGCCGTATTTGTGGCTTTTGGAGAGCTGGCCGAGCTGTCAGCACCGCCCCGCGGTGGCAATGGCAAACTGCCTTCGTCGCTCTGCTGTACTTTAACCTCCAGTTTGGTTGCGACCAGTTGCGGGTTAGCGCCCGCTTCAATGAGGTGCCCGGAGAACATCATGGTCTGCGGAGTCGTGCGCTGGTTACTGAACCGGTCGGTTTCGGCCACGATGCCGGTCAGGAACGCGGTGGCAATTTGAGCGTCAATCTGCTCCCTGCCCACTGCTTCACCGATGTCTACGAGCATCTCCGAGAGGCTGCTGGCCTGCTCTGCATTCCAGTTGATTGCACCCAGCTCGCTGGTCTGGTCATTGTTAATTGTTACCACAACCGCATCGTGGAGAATGCGGCCGTGCGCGACAATTGCCTGGTCAAGTTCATCACGCTGCTGCACGCCAATCGCCAGCACAACCTCGACGTTAAAGTCGCCTTGGCTGAACTCCAGATCCTCTTCGCTAAGCGTGGTGCGGTACGGGGTGATAAAAATCTTAACGAACTGGTCCTCTACCTTGTAGCGCAGCTTGTCGGCCTTGGACTTGTCGAGCGCAATAATAAAGTCGCGCAAACTATCCGCGTTGGACTCGAGCGTTTCTTCGGGGTTCAAGAAGTCAATCGCCGTCGGTACCTTGCCGCTAAACACCGCTGTGGCATGCTTGCCAAGCTTGTTGAGCAATAACGTCATGCCAATACACGCCGCCAGCTGGTCAACAGACGGATCACGACTCACCGTGACGAGTATGTTGTTCGCCTGCGCAAGCCGGTCGATTATCTGTTGTCTGGGGTTAGTTTGATCCATGATGTTTTTATTTTAACGCTTTCGCTTAGCGTACCATAGCGACTGGTGATTGTCTAATTGCCGTAATGTGCCAGGACAAGGCTGAGATCGAGGGCGTTAACAGCGCCGTTCGCATCAAGGTCACCATCGCTGCGCTGCATGCCTGACCGGCCATAATTTCGAAGCACGAGATTGAGATCGGTTCCGTTGACGCTGCCATCATCATTAACATCACCTTGTTTCGGCTCCGGCTCTTCGTCAGATCTGTCTTGCGGGCCAAGCTTGATGTTATTCTCCGCGACCATATTTTGCCACCGAGTATACTCTGCTTGCTCTGTTGCGAGGGTGATCGGGCTCGGAAGGTTTGTGTTGCCGGAGCAGTTGGCGCAGTGCGGCGTCCATGAATCGTTACGGCTGGAGCCATCTTGCCAGCCGAGCACGTTGCCAGTCGCGGTGTTGTTGACGTAGGCATCACACGGCCAGCCCCATGAGGCGGCTGAACCCATACTGAGGCCAACGTTCATGGCATAAATGTTGCGGCCGTCAGGCAACTTCCCTGAGGATATAATCCGGTTATCCCAGACTTTGACGTCCCGGCCACAAACGACGCTGATACCGTAGTTGGTCGTTGAGACGACGATATTGGAATAGATGTCGATGTAGCCGCCAGCTGGCGATTCTTCGGTGGTATCGCCCACCAAGATGCCGCCGCCCGCAAACTCTTGCGACTCCGGCAGAGCCGGGTACGCACCCTGGACGTAGTTGTGATGGATTTGCGTGCGAGAGGTCGGCGTACCACCGGAGCGGAAGAAGTTGATATTGTCCTCTACCCGGCTTTCCCACGGCAGGTTAACTATCTCGTTCCAGCCGATTTCCATATACGGCACGTCTGGGACATTATCCAACTGCAGGAACTGGGTCGCCTCCTGCTCCTCAATGTCGTCAACAATCCAGCCACCATTGCCGTCGCTCTGGCGGCCGTCGAGGTTCCTGGCTTGATTTCTGACCACCTTCAATGTCTGTGAAGACGTCCGGTTACCTCGATAATCATAGGCCCAGATGCCGGCAGAGTTCTCAAAATAATTATTCTCAACCACGAGGTTCACGAAGCCGCCGTCTGTGGCAATAAACTGGCCGGGTGGCCAGCCCTTGGTATTAGGGTTCAGGCCATACCCTCGCGTATTGCGCACCGTCAGGTTCACCCGTGAGGAACCCAAAATAAGATCGCCCCGGCTGCGAATATTGGAGTTCTCGATAATGACCGGCTGGGTGGTGCTTATCTTCACCGCCGGCGTGCTTGGGTTGGTACTCTCCCAGTTACCGGTGTATGTACCGCCAGAGGTGATATTGATAGGCCCTGAGTACACGATAGCGTCGGCCTTGGTGCCGCCGAATATATAGACCGCCACCGCAAGCACCAGGGGCAGCACCACAACCATACTCCTATAGAGTGTCTTCAAATGAGGCTTGCGCTGTGGCAACAATCCGGGTGCGAGGCTTCTTTTCATTGGATTATTTCGCCTGTAGTTTCGCTGTACTTTGTTTTTCTTATGCTTAGGTATTGTCGCAATGATACATAGTAGTCAATAGTATGTAAATACGGTTTACTGCACGCCGGCTTTACAAAAGAGGTCGACCCCTGTATACTTAGCTTTCGATATTTAAATCAATCCTAAAGAGGAACTGAATGCCAATTATTCAATCTGCAAAGAAGCGGGCTCGCGTCGCTACAAAAGCCGCTATCCGCAACAGCAAGACAAAGCGCAGCCTGAAAACTGCCCTTAAAGCGTTTATCGCCGGCCCGAAGGCTGAGAGCCTAAGCGAAGCCCAAAGCAAGCTCGACACCGCCGTCAAAAAAGGCATTATGCACAAGAACAAAGCTGCTCGCTTGAAGAAGCGCTTGAGCGCCCAGGCGAAAGCCAACGGCGTGAAGCCAGCTGCCAAGAAGAGCGCGGCCAAGCCAGCTGCAGCCAAAAAGGCACCTGCCAAGGCTCCGGCCAAAAAGCCAGCTGCTAAGAAAGCTGCTCCAGCCAAGAAACCGGCCGCCAAGAAAGCCACAAAGTAACACGTCGCTCATCGACAGCAAACTGCCTCCTTCTCGGGGGCAGTTTTTATTATTGCGCGATACTGATAATGAGATGTTGCAATGCATCATCAGCGTCAACGGCTTCGCTCTTGAGCCTGATGTCGAGCAGCAGCGTACGATGGACCAAGTCCTTGACCTCGGCAATCGACAACTTACGAGCAATATTCATGGTTTTGCGTACTACGAACGGGCTGAGCTTGGCCTCACGGGCAATTTCATCTGGACTCCGCTGCCCTGCCGCCTTTACGATCGCCAGCACGTGCAGCTGCCAGGCAATCATGGCGAGTATTGCCTGCGGCTCAACCTTCATGGCCCGCTGTTCTTCGTAGACCCGCAGCGCCTTCTTCAAATTGCCGGCAAAAGCAGCATCCAACAGCTCGAACACAGTGCTTTGGGGTGTCGGTTCGGTCAGCTGGTCAATTGTTTGCCTGGTAACTTCAGCGTTGTAGCTAAGCAGTTTTTGCAGCTCGTGATAGAGCAGCTGCTGGCTGGCGCCGACCCGCTCAACGAGATACTGCGCGTCGGCCGGGCTCAGCTTCCCGCCCTCGGCACTAGCCTGTTCCACCAGCCAGCCGGCCAGCGCCCGCCCGTCCAGCTCGGTAAATTCTTTGAAGTCCGCGTGCTTTTTCAGCGCCTTGTAGTAGCTGGAGCGTTTGTCCGGCTTTGGTTCAACAATCACCACATCGGTCGTTTCAGGAATGGTTGCAAGCAACTGCTCAAAGTTCTCAGTGAACTGCTTAACTGCGCCCGGGTTGCGTAACACGACCAGTTTCTTGCTGGCCAGGAACGGTAAACTTTGGATACTCTCTGTTATCCGCTCGTAGGTCGCCTCCTCGCCATCGAGTTTCTCCAGCGCCAGGTCTCCGTGCTCATGGACAAAAGCCCGCACCAGCCTATCCAGCTCGTGCTTGAGCAAAAATACATTACTCCCCGTTAATACTGTAATCACGTACAGTGATTATACCCTAACACTAGAGACAACTCGCATCACCAGGTATACTAGTGTGGTCGCTATGGCGAATGTCATTATCGTATCGAACCGGCTGCCCATTAGCGTCAAGAAGGTTAACGGGAAGCTGGAATTCACCGAAAGCGTGGGAGGCTTAAGCAAAGGCCTTGCTTCATATGCCAAACGCGGGCGAGGCACGTGGATTGGCTGGCCGGGTATTGTCTCAGACGAATTGGACGAAGACGACAAACGGCTCATTACAGAGCGGCTCGCCAAGCAGCATTATCACCCAGTTTTTCTCACCCAAAAACAACTCGACGATTACTACAGCGGCTACAGTAACAACATCCTGTGGCCGTTTTTTCATGATCTTGAAACAGACTTCACAGGCCATGACAAACAGTGGCGCGCCTATCAGAATGTAAACCGACTTTTTGCCGAAGTTGCGTCCCTCCTCAGCACGCCGGACAGCACTGTCTGGGTGCACGACTACCAACTCATGCTCGTCCCCGAATTGCTGCGGAAGGAAGGATTCCGGAGCAATATCGGGTTCTTCCTCCACATCCCTTTCCCAAAAGCAGCTGCTTTTTCGGACTTGCCGCATGCCGAGAGCCTCTTAAAGGGTGTGCTGGGCTCTGATCTGATTGGCCTACACACGACCGATTACGTCGATAACTTTTTAGACACATGCACCGACTTACGGGTTGGCATGTCCGGCAAAGGCCAGGTCATTCTGCCCGACCGGGCTGTGCGGGTTACCGACTTCCCTATCGGCATTGACTATACCAAGTACGCCGAAGCCAGCGCTCTCTCAGAAGTGCAGAAGCACGTCCGCCACTTTAAGCGCCAGTTTGGCAAATACAAAGTCATCCTGACGGTCGACCGCCTTGACCCTACCAAGGGTCTGGTGGAACGTCTAGAAGCATATCGCGAGTTCTTGCAACGCAAGCCAAAGCTTCACGAGCAAGTCGTCATGATAATGCAAGCTGCCCCGTCCCGCACCGATATCGAAGCCTATCGGCGGCTGAAAGATAATGTCGACAAGCTTGTTCGCGAGATCAACAAGACGTTTGGCAAACCTGGCTGGAAGCCCGTTCATTACCGCTACACCGCTGCGCCGTTTGAAGAAGTCGCTGCTCTGTACCAGATTGCCGATGTCGCCTTCATCGCACCGCTCAAGGACGGTATGAATCTGGTCGCCAAAGAGTACGTGGCCAGTAAATCCGGCGGCGGCGTGCTTATCCTAAGCGAGACTGCCGGTGCCGCCCAGGAACTGTCTGACGCCATCCTCGTCAACCCGACAAAACGCACTATGCTTGTGAATGCACTGTCGCGAGCAGTCGCCATGCCGCCGGCTGAACTCCGCGAGCGCCTCAGAAACATGCAGGCAAGCATTGCCGGCAATACTATCCAGGCTTGGGCAGGATCGTTTATGACTACCTTGCGGCAGCCGGTGCGCGAAACAAAAATTCGCACCCGCGCCCTTACTGACCCCATACGGCAAAAGCTAGCCGACGACTACCACAGCGCACACAAGCGACTATTGCTGCTCGACTATGACGGCGTATTGGCGCCCTTTGTGCCGCGGCCGGAGGATGCCAAGCCGTCGCCTGAACTCATAAAACTGCTCCGCAGGCTTGCCCGGCAGAACGAAACGAATGTCGTTATTATCAGCGGCCGCAGTCGCAGCAATCTCGAAGCCTGGCTTGGGCGTCTGCCAATTGGCCTGGCCGCCGAGCACGGCGCGCTCCTCCGTAAGACCCACAGCGATTGGCAGATTGTCACGGCACCGCCAACAGATTGGAAGGAAATTATACGGCCGGTACTCGAAAAGTACGCCACCCGAACGCCGGGCGCGTTCGTTGAAGAAAAAGAGTGTTCACTGGTTTGGCACTATCGCAAATCCCCTCCCTTCCACGCTCAAAAAAATATCGTCGTTCTGAAAAAAGCCCTCAAGCCCTACCTTGCGATGCACGGGCTTGCGCTCCACAGCGGCAATATGATCTTGGAAATCAAATCACCGGACGCTAACAAAGGCAAAGCGGCCACGCACTGGCTGGAAGATTCACCGGATTTCATCCTGGCTATCGGTGATGATTTCACAGATGAGGACATGTTTGCCGCCCTGCCACCCAGCGCCCACAGCATGAAAGTCGGCCCTGGCCAAACTAACGCTCGCTACCGCCTGAAGTCAACCCGCGAAGTGTTTGATCTGCTGCAAAAATTTAGCGCTTGAGCACCTGGCACGTCAGGCAGATGTGCGTGCCGCGACCGGCTACCCGCGTTTTCTTAATAGTCGTGCCACAGCGCGGGCATGGCTTGCCTTCACGCCGGAAGACGTTGGCAAAGCTCAAATAGCTGCCCTTCCGGCCCGCCACGTCAACGTAGTTTTTGTCTGACGAGCCACCCTTCTCAATACTCAGCTCCAGCACTGCCTTCAGTGCATCGTACAGGCGCGTCATCTTCTGCGCAGAAATGTTCTTAACAAGTGTCGAGGGGTGGATTTTCGCGCTCCATAAACTTTCATCCGCATAAATGTTGCCGACGCCAGCAATGACGGTCTGATCCAGCAGTACCGCCTTAATAGTGCTGTTCGGCCGCCTGAGCAGCCGTTGCCGGAACTCTTTATGCCCAAAATCAGCGCTTAGCGGCTCCGGCCCGACTTTTTTGAAGAAATCGATGTTTGGCACCTCGGCCGTCGGCAACAGCCGCACCCAGCCGAACTTCCGCTGGTCGTTAAAGAACAACTTGGCACCGTTATCGAGCTCAAAGGTAACGCGCGTTGATTTGTCCGGCAGCTCGCCGATGAGCGAATCGGTCGGATGCCCCGCCCCAAAATTTTGCTCGCCCCGGTATACCATCTGCCCGGTCATTTTGAGATGAATAACTAAACTGTACTTGGTATCAAGCTCGATGAGCAACACCTTGGCCCGCCGCTTTACTTCAATAATTCGCGCACCGATTAAGAATTCCTGCACGTCAGCCTCAGCATTCGGGAAGCCCTTCGGC
Source organism: uncultured Candidatus Saccharibacteria bacterium (assembly GCA_964507855.1). GTDB lineage: Bacteria > Patescibacteriota > Saccharimonadia > Saccharimonadales > CAZDQS01 > CAZDQS01. Next base: position 24,722 of record CAZDQS010000001.1, read on the forward strand.
CAGTCATAGGCCACATCGGTAATCCTTCTGCCCGGCAACAACGTGCTCAATCCGCGCTTAATCGTCTCTACCTCTGGTAACTCTGGCATGCCTACCATTATACAGAGACGGTATAATACCAATGATGACAAATAGCCTTGCAGACATATTAGGGAACAAGAATTTTGACGAGCCAGCTGAAGTCCGGTTGATTAAAGATTATGTGCAGCGCCACTTCCAGCGTGAAGTTGGCGTGTTGGTCAAGCAGGATCAGATTGTCATCGGTGTGCCTAGCTCAGCGCTGGCCGGCGCGCTGCGCATGCACTTGCACACGCTCAAACAGGAGTGCCAGACCGACAAACGCCTAGTTATCCGCATCGGCGGCTAGAGACCGTTCAACCATAAGTTGTCCTAGTTTGTCGGCAATTTTCTGCACCAGCTCCTTCCGCTGCCGGCTCTCTGTCGTCTCCAGAATCTCGGCATAGCGCCCGACGACTACCATACCGCCCCAATCATAAACCGGTGTTTTGTAATATCCCCCGTTCGGCGCGGGGACTTCAAATGTTGCCATCTAGCTGTACGCCTTCCTGGTTAATTTCCCCCACCCCCGCCTTGCGTAGGTAAGACTTCCTCTAGCTCTTGCCGCATCTGATGAAAATCTTTGTAAATAATTGACCGCATGCCCAAATCTTCGGCGGCAACGGTATACCGCTCAATATCGTCAACAAACACACACTCCTCATACTCGACCCCCAGCTGTTCAATCGCCACCTGATAAATGCGCTCGTGCGGCTTCGTCACGCCGACCTCGTATGAGAATACCAGCGCATCAAATAACGCTTGTTCGTCTTTGGTCAACAAGTTATCCCGGATCCAATCATCCGACACGTTGCTGATCATGCCGATTTTGTACGTCTTTTTCAGGTGCCGGATGTAATCAATTAAGAGGTGATTCTTCGCATACTCTTCGGTCAGTTCACGCCGAATAGCTTCTTGGTCGTGGCCTGTTAGCTCCTCTAGGCCGTCGTAAAACTCCTTGCTATCGATGAAGCCGGCGTCGTGCTTATGGCGCAGCTCATGGATTTGGTCAAAATCTACATCCCGGGGCAAGCTATCACAAAAGGCCCGCCACGGATCGGTCACCAGCACTCCAAAACAATCAAAAATTACCGCTTTAATCACTCCTCTAGTGTACCAGCTTGGGCGCGGACCGGCCGCAGCCTGCCCTATGAAAATGACCCCTTTTTCATAAAAGGGGTCATTGTGGATGCGAGTCCTCCGAGCTTATATGCCCCGGACGTTACGAACAATCGTGTTGTAGTCAGGAATTTGTGCTTTGAAGAGTCGGTCGATAATACCCTGCTGGCCAGCAAAGCTGCCGCGCACGCCCCGGCACGTAACCGACCACAGGTCACGTACGGTCTCATCCTCTGCTCTCAGTACAAACGAGTGGCGGCGTCCTGTCGGACAGACACCTTCCGGACCATCAGCGCTTGGATTGTCATTGACCTCGGCGAAACCAGCCTGTTCAAGCGCCTGCAGGAATTCGGCGTAAGCATTGCGGGTATTGCCAAAATCCCGGCCATCCGTCACCGTACCATCATAGCCACTGATGATCTGAACCGTACGGCTGGAGGGGGTCACAATAATCCGTATTTCACGGTAGTTCTCCTGCGCGACAATCGGGCCGGCTACCGTGTATGACACTTCTGAACCGCTCCGGTCGATGTAGTCCGAGAGCGTCACGTCCTCAGGTGCATTGCCGTTTTGGTCACCATTGTCACCACCGATCACCAGCACGACGGCCAGGATCAGGAGCAAAATAGTAACGACAAATCCGATAATAAATCTCATAATTATTTCACCTCTAGCAAAGCCGTAAAGGCATTAATGCTTTACGGTATGAATTGATTATACCATAACAACCATATTTTGCAATACGGTTATGCTCGTGTCACTTCCGGCTGCAGCAAGCCATCGAGATAATTAAGCCGGGCGGTCAGCAGTTCTCGATTGGTAAATTGGGCGTCAGCGCCATACATATCTAGACGGCTTTTCTGGTGCATCTCGGGGTCAACAATCCTGAGGCGCCACTCATCATCAAGCTTCGTCGCTACAACGTTTTTCGGCCCAATCAGATCAAGCCACTCGTCCTCTTCAGCCCATTCGCGCGAGCCCTCAACAAGCCGGTGCACGTCATCACGAAGCGCAGTATGCGAGGGATGTTCAATCAGTTTCTTCGCCGTATTGCCGAATACATCATAATGCTCCGGTAGCCGGTCCTGCACAACCACGACCGTTTGGTAGCTCTTTCCCAACCGTACTGGTGCTCGGCCCATCTCATAGCTTGTCGGCCAGACAAGGTCACCAAACTGTGCCTTCACCTTCTCGTACTCGGCCTGACGGGCATAGAGACGTTCCCGTACACTCGACGGCAACTCACCGGGAGCCAAGCGATCGTACTTCACAATTTTGTCAGGTGCCGTACGTGGCGAGAGCACAAAACTTTGTGTGCCTACCCCTTCGATATGATGACCCTTGAATAGCCGCTTGCGCACGAGCCCGCTCGTGCCGGTCTTTGCCACAGCCCGTGCAAGAGTTTGGCGCTTTTTTGAGTGGCGCAAAGATAAATCGGGACTAACTTCATCCGCTGTCGGCCGCGCATCAAGCGCTGCAGCCGCCAATAGCCCGAGAGCTTTTTGTCGCCGCAACCCCGGCCCGCCACCACTCCGCCGTTCCTGGCGAGCAGTAGTATTCTCAGGTGATATTTTGGCCGTCATGTTTATATTTATCCTATACACTCATTATATCATAATGAGGTGTATTTTTCAATACTACTTATGTTGTCATTTTAGACAGCTTCCGGGAATACTTCAAGGGCCCCTGACGTGCCGTCAGGTGACTTGGCCCTCTTATTGAATATAACGGTTTTACCGAGAATAACTGGCACCCTGCCAGCTGCTTTTTCTTCCGCAACATATTTTTCTTGAGTATTATCGATTTTCTTCTGTAGTATTCTGTTGAGTCGCGATTCCATATCGATCACTTGAGCAATCTGCTCCTGCGCCCTTTGCGCTTCCGGAGTTTTTACGGGTATATCAAGTAAGCCAAGGTCTTCGGCTGCTTCGCGTTGCTGTTTTCTCACCATCCCGAACGTGAATACCCCGTGCACGGCGAGCTGCAATGCATGGCCTTCGTAATCTTCGATGCCTTCCTTGCCCGGCATGTCAAAACCTTTCCACGTACGAGCAATGATAGGCAGTAAATATTCTGGTTTAGCTCTGACCATTGCCGAATGGAGGAAGCGGAAAAACCGTTGGTGGCGATCTTCTTGGCCGGCAATAGCATTCAGCGCACGGCGGCCGATAGAGTCAACGAGCTGCCCCGTATTCGTGTGGGCGTCAAAGGTGAGCCCTTCCTGGGGATCGGTAAATGGTACAATTTGCGCCCAGCTGTCGGTCGGCACATGAATACCCCGCATTAACTGCGTTACCTTGGTGCGCCGGTGTGCCCTCGTATCGAGCGAGCCAGATTGCGCACCCCAGTGGCCCAACAATTCCGCGTGGCTGCTCTCTTCGGCAGTCCACCGGCTCAGCCAGTTCGTGAACTGCTGGCTGAACCTGGTCGCGATAAGAATCTTGCCATGGTACCACGGCAGATTTTCTTCCGTTGCCGTATTGACATGCATGGCCCGCCTGATGACCGGCAGGAGCTTCATGCCCTTTTCTTCGTAGTGAGCCAGGTGGGCATCGAAGCTGCCCCGCACAGCCGCTACAAGATCCGGTGTGACACCCATATCATCATCAAGTCCAACGGCTTTGTTCAAGAAGCCGAGCGGATACAGCGTCCCATGCTCGACTGGGAGATCGTCTTCTGCCGTACCGCCAATTCTCCGACCGCCGCGAGTCATGTGTTGGTCATAAGCCTCTTCGATAAACGGCTCGACCGCTTCTCTCAGTTCTATTTCTTCACGCAATATTTCTGACATATACCCTATTCTATACTACATCCCGCTTTGCATTTCATGCTTCTCGGCTGCCTCAATAGCCTGCCGATAGCTCTCTCCGAGCAGCTCGACCGCCTCTTCTGTGGTTACCCACCTGCATTCAGAGTGCTCTTCGCTTATTTCTGGTTTGCTGTCAAAATCTGCTTCTACGGCATAAAAGATGAGCACCAGACCGACGCCATCATGAATATCTTTTGGCACCCGGTAAGCATGAGTAACTTTATTAATACTCGTGATGCGGATATTTGGCACTTCTTCCTGCAGCTCACGCCGGAGCGTTTGCTCGATAGTCTCATCTCCGCTTATGCGGCCACCCGGTAGTTCCCAGAAGGGTTGGTCGTGGTTTTTCTTGAGGATGAGTACCTTATCGTCATTAACAACTATGCCTTTGGTGCCGACATTGAATAGTTTTTCAGTCATTACTCCATTTTACAGCACCTAGCCCTCACACGCCTGGGCGGCGAAGTTGAGAGCTACACGCGCGGAATCAGATAGGTTCTCATTGCCTGTTTCGATAAGGCTACACAGCCGTTCACGGAAGCGGGTATTTTGCTCGACACGACTCCGCAGATCGGCGACCTCTTGCTGCAGCTCGGTGACTTCTGTACCGACAACTTCACTGCTGCTTACTTGCGGCTCGTCAGCCGTTATCCTGCCCAGCCAGAACGCACCCACCAAAATAACTAGAACTGCTATCACACCCGCCAGCTTTGACCTCATGTCCTTACCCTCGTTTACGTTCTCAGTAAAGAAGGTGCGCCTTCGTGCGGCAATAAGGTATTTTACAAATCAGTTATTAATTCTTCAGCGTTTCGGCACCTTTTCCAAGTACTCCTGAACGCCTTTCAGCCAGCCGCCGGTGAAGTAACCTTCCGGCTTGAAGCTGTTTATATCCACCCATTCCATTTTGTCGTGATAGTCACCTAACTTTACATCGCCGCCCTGATATACGGCCTCGTAACCGATGGCGAAAATTCGGACTTGCTTGCCGCCTTCGTCATGCTCGCTACGCTCGTGCCGGAAGAACACCACAGGCTCCTCCACGCTATACTTTACGTCTGGCCCCAGCTCCTCACGCACCTTGCGCTCGATCACCGCCTCAAGTGGCGCATCAAACTCGTGTTCGCGCAGCCGGCCGCCGGGCAGATCCCAGTCGCCAAAAATATCGTGCGTAATGAGCAACTTGTCCCCGTCACGCAGGAAAAGCTTCACCGCTACATAGTAGAGGTCTTTTTCGGTCACAACTCGCCCCAGTTTTTGCCTATGCTGACGTCGACGTCGAGTTTCACGGGCAGCTTGTAGATATTCTCCATGGTTTCTTTGAGTAGTTTTGCTGTTCGCTCGGCCTCCTCCTCCGGGCATTCGACAAGGATCGAGTCATGGATTTGCAGCAGCTGTTTGCACTTGCCACCAGCAAGCTCTTTGTCCACAGCTACCATGGCCATCTTCATGAGATCTGCCTCGGTGCCCTGGATGGGCATGTTCATCGCCTGGCGCTCGGCGGCCTGGCGAACCATAAAGTTGCCCGATTTGATATCCGGCATCGGACGGCGGCGGCCAAAGAGCGTCTCGACATACCCTTCCGTGCGGGCCTTTTCCTTGAGGCTGTTCATGTAATCCAGGATGGGCTTGCGGAGCTCAAAGTACTTGTCGATAAATTCTTTCGCGGCAGCAAACGTCATGCCGGTGGCCGCGCTAAGACCGTGCGGGCTCATGCCATACAGCACACCAAAGTTAATGGTCTTGGCGGCAGAACGCATCTGTTTACTCACCTCCTCCGGATCACGGTTGTACACTTGCGCGGCAGTTTCGGTATGGATGTCGGCGCCGCGGTTAAAGAGGTCAATCATCTCTTGGTCGCCAGCCAGATAAGCCGCCAGGCGCAATTCAAACTGCGAATAATCAGCGCTGACGAGCACATTACCCTTGTCCGCGACAAAGGCTGTGCGGATGCGGCGGCCAAGATCAGTCCGTACCGGGATGTTCTGCAAGTTTGGATCGTTACTGCTGAGCCGCCCGGTCTGCGCGACGGTCAGGCTAAATGTGGTGTGCAGGCGGGAGTTCTCATCCACCTGGTTTGGCAAGGTATCGACGTAGGTGTTCTTGAGCTTGGTAACTTCCCTGTAGTGGGTAATGAGATCAATAATTGGGTGCAGCCCCCGCAGCTTGTCCAGCTCGGACGCGGCCGTTGAATAACCGGTTTTTCCCTTCTTTATGCCTTGGGTTGGCAGGTTCAGGTGGTTGAACAAAATATCTGCCAGCTGGCTTGGTGAACCGATGTTGAATTCTTGGGTCGCGTGGTCATAAATCTGCCGCTCGAGGTCACGAATGCTTTTGTCCAACTCTTTTTGGAACTGCTCGAGATAGGCTGTATCGAGCTTGATGCCGACATGCTCCATACGGGCCAAGACCGGGATAACCGGCCATTCGATGTCTTGCGCAAGCTCAGCGACTTTAGGCAGCTCCTTCAGGTCCTTGCGTTGCTGCTCATAAAGGCCGCGGATAACGGCGATGATCTCCGGAACTCGCTGCACCAACTCGTCAACATCGAGCTCATCAAACGGCGAGCCGCCATAGCCAAGATCGGCCTGGGCAAGCTCGGTCAAGGTCTGTTCGCGGCGCAAGCTGTTGAGCAAGAACGCGCCAACCAGCACATCGTGTGCAACCGGCGGCACTTCAACCCCGAGCTCAATCAGCACCTGGAGCGTGGACTTTACGTCATAACCGACAAGCGGCGGAAGCTGTGCTAGCTTGGCGCGAATATCTTTTTTATTCAGTTTAGTTAGGTCGAGTGTGTATACCGTCTTGGGGTCTGGGCTGATGACAAGGAGTTGGGGCTTGCGGCCGTGCTTGCCGGCGGCGCGAGCGTGGATAACCACCTCCTTTACGCCTTTAAGATCTAGTTTCTCCAGTGCAGCGGTGGAATCAATGACCGTGTTTGTGCCGGCAGTTGGTACCGAGGACTCAACCGGCAGCGACTCACCCTCCTCCACGACCTGCATGGCTTCCGGCAGCTGCCTAAGCAGGCTGCGGAACTCCAGCCGGCGCAGTATCTCCTGGACTTTGTGTGGGTCACAGTCATCAATAGCCGCTTCCTTGAGGTCCAACGGCACCGGTGCGTCTGTCCAGATAGCTGCAAGTTTTTTGCTCAAGATAGCCAGTTCCTTGCCGGCCTCGAGCTTCTTGCGCAATTTTTCAGGCATGAGAGCCAGGTTGTCGTAAATACCATCAAGCGTTTCGTACTTTTTGAGCAGGTCTATGGCCGTCTTTTCGCCAATGCCGGGAACACCAGGGATGTTGTCCGACGAGTCACCTTTCAGCGCCTTCAGGTCCAGGAACTGCGTGGCGTCCAGCCCGTACTTGGCCGTAAAACTTTCGGGGCTGTAGAGCTCGATATTGGACAAACCTTTCTTCAGCGCAAAGACTTTGACGTGCAAGTCAACCAGCTGCAGCACGTCGAGGTCACTCGTCACCATTAAAGTTTCGATATCTTTCTTCGTCGCCTTGACGGCCAACGTACCCATAATGTCGTCCGCCTCGTAATCATCCAGCTCGTACAGCGGCCAGCCAAATGCCTCGAGCAGCTCGTGCAGAATTGGGATTTGGTCGTAGAAATCCGGCGGCGCAGGCTTGCGCCCCGCTTTGTATTCCGGATATAGTTCTAGGCGCTTACGGATATTGGTCTTGGGCTTGTCCCACGCGACCACCACGTAATCCGGCTTGAGACGCTTGAGTACCTCGAGCGCCATGACCGCAAATCCGTACACACCGCCGGTTGGCGTGCCGTCCTTAGTACTTAGGTTCGGCATGGCATAGTAGCCACGATAAAACACACTCTTGCCGTCAATGATAACTAGCCGCTTCTTCTTGGCCCCTGTCTCACTCATGGTTACCAGTATACGCTACGGCTGGAAATTTATGCTGGTCAGCGACTAATTTCTAAAACTTGCATGTTTCCTGTGAAACAGCCCAGTCGGCAATCGTATTGGAATCAAGATGCACGGGTTCACGGACAAACCGGATACCCGTATCCGCCGTCGGCAGCGCCGGGTTAAACTGGCTGGCATCACTTCCCCAACTGAGAGCGTCCAGCAGCCTGTCTTCATTATCATAAAGTAATAACCGGTCGCCACTCATGACCGACGCATCAACACTGCCAGAGAAAACCGTCGTTTGATTGTTCCGGTTCAGCATATTGTTACGCTGGAGCGTAACAAGGCGGCCAGAGCTGTTTTCGATATACCAGCCGTTCGGTCGGATATGCTGGTTCGTTGGGTTGGACACCGCTATGGAAAGTACGACGCTTTCCTGCGAATCCTTTTTCTTGCGGCACGCAAATGAAACCTCACTGAACACCGGCGCGGCGGCTGGCCAGGGCCGCACCGCCACCGCAAAGTTATCCGTGACCTCCGCAGCTGACAGCAAGCCTGCACTCGCGGGTGCATAAAATCCAAACATTAGTGCGCATGTCAGTATGGCTACTTTTGTACCCGTGACAGCACGTTTTGTAACCTTGTTACCGCGACGACGTATTTCATCCATACGCCGGTAGTGGTTAGCAAGGTGGCGGATTTCCATGATAATGATTATCAGCGCCGGTACATAGACCAGTAATATTAGCCCGAGAGGTTGGCGCACAAAATCAAAGAACTTCCCAACGTACGGGATCTTCACGGTTACGCGTCCCACCACATATGAGGCATGCACCGGCGCGTCTACCATGGGGTTGGCGTCACCTTTGGTTATAAATATACCGCGCCGGCTATCCGTGGGCTTGTCAACGATACGGTGCGTCACGTACTTCGCCATATTGCCCGGCTCAACGACTGTTACAATATCGCCTTCTGCCAGCTGATCGGTTGGCGTCGGCTGCACGACAACCAAGTCGCCTTGTTTAAGCGTTGGCGTCATACTGCCAGTCTGCACACTGAGCACCTTGCCGCTATGAGCCTGTAGGGACACCAAGCTAGCGCCGGCGGCACCAACCGCCAGCACCAGCAAAGCTAAGAATAGTTTTTTCAGCAGACGCACCGTCGTAACCCGCTATAGAAAAATTTATCTAGCGAATTTATGATGGTGTACCAGTGAAGACGAGGTTGAATGACTCAACGCTTGCTTTCTCGCCGTCAAACGCATCTTCATCGATACTGACCGTGACGCTATAGTCGACGGAACCGGACGCATCGGCTTCCAGATTGTTCAGGAATTCGACGCCTTCCGGAGCCGTCAAATCAGCGAGCGTTACGTCTACATTGCCAGCGGTAGACACAAACGCAAAGCGCACTTTGCTTGTATCAAGCTCCGTAGGGTTAACCTCTAGTTCGCCTGCGACAGATGCGCGCACATTAAGCGAGACATCGCCGTTATTGCGCAGCTTAAATGTACCCACACTTGAGGGACTCTTGCCGGGGACGATATTTGCGAAGTTAAAACCAGGCTCAGCGTCACTAAACGTGTTGTCGCCATTGCCATCCACGAGCAGGTCTGCCGTCACTGATGAAACCGTGTTACCCATGACACTTGCCTGGCTCTGGAGGGCTGCGAACGTCACACCACCCACGAGTACTGCAACGGCACTAATGACGAGTGTCGCCCTAATTAACGGACTTACTTGGTTTCCGAGCATGTCTTTCTCCTTTTGTTACTACAGGTCGCCTTAGACAAGCCAGCATAAACCAACAAAATAATGCGCACATAATTTAAAGCCTTCGGGAACGAAGGCTTTAAAAACGATGCACGTAACAGATGGGTCTAACCAGAGAGCTGGTGATCATCCGCTATATTTGCTGCTTTTGCTGACAGGCTGAGAAGGTTCTGTATTGTTGCTTGTGCTTACCATTCTGCAACCATAACAACAATAAGTAAATAGGTAATTTTTACAAATTTTCCAACACCTGATGCGTATGCCGCTCGGTTACTATCCAGTCCATGGCAATATCATGAGGTTCAACAGGAAGCTTATCTACCCTGCCAAGCTCAAAACATAACCCGATTTTGAGAGCCTGGGGCTGGGTAGCTAAAAACTTATCGTAGAACCCGCCCCCGTACCCAATTCTATGTAAACGCCCATCAAATCCGAGCATCGGCACAATAATGACGTCAAACAGTGGTAATTCGTGTGGGTGTGGCTCGAAAGAGCCGTCCAGCTTCAGCTGGCCGTGTGTCCATTCGCCATCAACGTTGCGGCTCGTATACGTCACAATGTGCGGCTGCTTCTGCCAGATGTAGCGGAATACCGCCACAGTGTCGACTTCGCACAGCGTTCGCATTGACGTAAAGCAGTGCACTGCGGCCACGTCCGCCCAGACCACTTCACGCACCAGCCGCTCGGTGATAGCGCGGCTCTTTTCGACTACCACTTCCGGCGGCAGCTGCATGCGCTCCTGTTTAAGCTTCGTCCGTAAAGCTGCCTTATCCATAGCTCCAGTGTATACTGAACGGTAAGATGGGCACCGCGAAAACAAAGAAAAAACCATCCAAGCAATCAGCCTACTGGCGCTACCTTTACCAAAAGCGCCGGCGTTTTTTTGGCATTAAACCCGCCCAGATCGCCTGGGGTCAGATTCTGGCCTTGGCGGGCGCAATATTTGCCGGCCTACACCTAGAATCCAGCAAGACTACCCTTGCGTTGATTGTTGGTACGTTTGTTATTTTGCCGGGTATTTTTGACCTGGTTGGGTCACTCGGCAGCGCCCTGAGCGCCAAAATTGCCCACAAACTACAAGATGCACGAGAACCAATCTGGAAAATCCTCTTTACCAGCATCGGCTACGCCATCTCTACCGCCGTACTGGCTGGCCTGATTGTCGCCGGCGCAGGTGGCGCAATTGCGGCACACTTCTTCGACGCCAACTTCGAACAGGTTTTCCAGCTCGCCTACGGCGCAATTATCATCAGCTCGCTCATTGGCTTTCCGATAGTCGGGATCGCCACTACCATCAGCTGTCTCATGCGCATCAACCCAGACCAGATAATCGTGCCGCTCGAGACGTCGTTTTATGATGTGCTGACCGTCGTCGTAATGGTTGCAGTCGTGGGGTGGCTGGCATGATACGACACATACGCCACATCACGTTTGTGGCCTTTACAACGGCTGCGGCCTCTTGCATCAGCCTGGCCGGCGGTATCGGGCTTGAGACAGTCGCCGAGCGCGCCTTGCCACTTATGCCGCTCATTATCGCCCTGCCAGCACTGAACACCACCGTCGGTGATTATGCCACCATCATCGCCGCCCACGCTGACGACCTACCCAACCGACGCAACGCCCGTCGCAAGATACGAAAGGCGATTTCCAAAACTATCTGGATAAATATCGTCGGCATTACGGTACTGAGCGTCGTGTTGGCCTGGCGGCGGAATTATCTCTTCACAGCTGATTTCACACTCAAATTCAGCCTGTTCATTATTGTTGCGTTGTTTGGCGTCATTTTCGGCCTCTATGTCATCACCACGCTACTCGACCGGCTACTTGCCCGCAATAAGATCAACGCCGACGACATCCTCATCCCCATCGTCACGTCCATGGGCGACGTCCTCGTGCTCGCCCTCGTCGCCATAGCCGTGCTAACGATATTCTAGCTAGCTGAGTCTATCTCGGTCCGCAGCTGCTGGAGCTTAACCCACATTTCGTGCAGCTCGCCTGGAATTTGGTTGATGGCAGTCGGTTCAGCAACCGGCAGGTCACGAACATCGGCAAGAGTCTGCCGGCCATACATACCGATTTCAAACATTCTGCCTGAGCGCAAACCAGCCCGCACCGTATCGACTGCGCGAGAAGCGTAGGTGGTACTGCTATTTATACCGACACTTGAGTCTTCATCGCCGCTTGCTGACAGCACATCGCTGACAAACCGTAGCAAGGCAGCACCATCGGGCTGGTTGCGATATTTTTGCTTACCTTCGTCATCAGTATAGTTTTCGCGGTCAACCCGCAGCACCATAACATCCCTATTATCGATCGTACCGATTTTTATCAGTTGACCGGTCGGTTCCGTAACAAGCGCGTGGTTATTGTGAATATCATAGCCAAACGATAGAACTTCCGGCTCTTCCAGTGGCTGGAAACCCTCTTGAGCAGTAGCGATCTGGCGAACCATGTCATACTCGGTTTCACCCGCTACTTCACCGAACTTTTGCCCTAAGTACTCAGTCTCGTCTTGGCCTAATTTTCGATACGGAGACCCAGCAAACAATACTGTCTGTGCCTGGCCGGCAATTCGCGCCTCCGCCTCAAGCTTCCATGGCTTGCCGCCCTCAAGTATCTGGGCACGTGCCGCATTGACGACATCGCTCTCACCGCCAATACCAAACCTGCCAGCGACTTCTCGCAGCTGTGCTTCCTGCTCCTGAGTAAGATTAAGGCCCTGGCCTTCTGCTCTTACTTCGCCCGGCTCGGGAAACACTTCAAAGGGATTAGCAGTGCGGTCACCAGCTACTAGTTCAACAGCGTCCGCCATCCACTGAGCGCGCTCATCCAGGTATGCCTCAATTCGGGGCTGTATGTTTTCTTGGTTTTGCGAGTTTTGGTTTTCAGGTCGATTCACTTCGCTCATATTATCATACTCCTTGTGCTTTGTCAATTATTCCGTCTTTGTTGGATGCACGAACAGTATCAAGGAATCATTTCTTTGTCAATATAAGTTTCACAATTTTTATAAATTGTCTGCATTTTTGTATCTGATTTATATATATTTGTGAATTTAGTATTCACATTTTAATATATTTATGCTACGATACTGCTATGAATACTGATAAGCTCATCGCCGTCGGTCTCAGCCCCATCCAAGCCGCTGCTTATGCCTTGCTCATAGAACATGGAGAAGTTAAGCCTGCCGATGCAGCCAAAGAACTGAAGACCACCCGCACAAACGCCTACAAGGTATTTGATAAGCTCGTTGAGCTAAAGCTTGCCAGCAAGCACGAGAAAGGCAAGCTGTTTGTATACACACCGGCCAACCCTCTTGCGCTCGCCTCATTAACTGCACAATACCGCGCCGAAGCCGCCGCCCGCGAAGAGGCCGTAAATAATGTGATGCACGATCTACTTGCGAAGTTCTACAAACATTCCGACCGCCCCAACGTAGAAGTAGCAACAGGCAGGAAGGAGGTCGCCGCTGCTTATCGCAAGCAATTGAACCTCCGTGAGGATATTTACTTTATACATACCGGTGCCGATGTGCCAATGATGGGCTTTGATGTTATGCATGAAATTCGGGTGACACCAAGTAGGCACGGCAATACTAGAAAAGGTATACTGTCTGCCCCTGATAAAGGTCCGATTAACTATGCTCAACACAAACGCAGTAATCTGGACATAACATGGGCCGCCAAGGACGAGTACACTGCCCCTGTTGAATGGAGCGTTACTGAATCATCACTTCTCATTGTGCTCTATGCCACCGAGCCGCATGCCATACTAATAGTCGATCCGGTCGTTGCCAGTGCCTTCTTGCAGCTCTTTCGGCTACTCACTACTCTCTTGCAGCAACGGCCAACCCACCAAAAACTTAAGCCACAAGAATCCTAACCAACGCGAAATTCAGGCGGTGCGGTTGAGGAGGGCTTCCGCCAGGCCGCGGAGGAACTGTGTGCCCTCTTCGGCCCATAGGCCTTGATGTTTATCGAGGGCGGCATTAGCGGCCTCAATGTGACGCTTGGCTGTCTCACTTGCATGTTCCAACGCACCGGTTTCAGCTAGGATCTCCTGGCAACGCAAGAATTCTGCCTGGGTGAGCGACTGGTTGCCGAGCATTTGTATCAGGAAGTTCTTGTCGGCCTTGCCGGCATGCTGCAAGGCATAGACCGTCAGCAGCGTCCGCTTGCCTTCCCGAATGTCATCGAGCGGTGATTTGCCGCTCTCGAACTCATTGCCAAACGTGCCGAGGATATCATCGGTAATCTGGAATGCCCGCCCGGCGTGCAGCGCATACTCGGTAATCGCATCGGTCGCTTGCGTGTCAGCACCAGCCAACACCATGCCGATGTGCAGCGGGTTGATGAACGTATAGTGCGCGGTTTTCCACTCCAGCACGTTATCCACCTGATCCACGTTCACCTTGCCAGTCACTTCGTTGAAAATATCATTAATCTGGCCGTGCCCCGTCACCGCCATGGTGCGGTTGAGGATACTGAGTGCCTTAAGCCGCACATGCTCGGGTGCGTCGATATTGGCCAACATCTCTTGGGCAGCGTGGTTGCCGATAAGCGCCGCGTTTATCGCGATGGATTCACCGAAGTGCTCGCTGCCATCGGCGTAATGCTGCCGCTTGTGGAACTGTGCTAACAGCACATGGGCGCTCGGCCCGCCGCGCCGCGTGGCTGAGCGGTCATTGATATCGTCCATGATGAGGATATAGGCATGCACCATCTCGAGCACGCGGGCGACCCGAAGGATCATCTCGCGATCAGTGCCGCCGGACATTTCATAACCGAGCATAGCCAGCGCGCCCCGGATGCGTTTGCCACCCCGTTTCAATACATCAAGGTAAGCATCCACGCCAATGTGAGAGTGCGCCCCGTACTCTCGCAGCGTAGACTTCTGGACCTGCTTGGCATAGTCCGCAACGTCGGCATCAATGAGCTGCTTATACTCACGAAGCTTGGACGTAAACACTTTAGTCGGAGCGGTTGTCTGCTTGTTCATGGGGTTTTCAGGCAAATCCAAGCACTTTCTCGGCTTCGTCCTTGAAGGCTTCTATATCCCCGCCCTCATTGGGGAGAATAATATCTGCCTTTTCCTTCACGCCCGCCATGTTAAGTGTTGCTTCATCGCCAGACTGCTGCATCTCTGCCTGCTCTTCTGCTAAAAATTGTTCAAATGACTTATTGTCATCGGCTCGTTGTCGGTAAAAGATACGGTCGTAGCGAACCTTCGGGTCGGCGTCCACCCAGATAACTTTACCCCCGAGTTCGTGTATACGATCCGCTTCTCCAGGATTGCGGAGCGAGGCAATGACCAGGCCTTTATAGTCACCTCTTTCGAATGCTTCAACCGCTTTATCTATCAAAACCCCTAACCCGCTTTCACGCCGCCACTCAGCACTAATTTCTCGCAGAAACTCTCGGTCGGTTGGCAAATTGCGCCGTCTTGCTTCATCACGCAGCAAGTCAGATCCGGAAACGAACAAAAAACCATGTCGCTCCGCTAACATATGCCCGACGGTGTCTTTCCCCGACCCGTTCGTCCCAGATAAACCTATAATCTTCATATCCTGTTATTCTAACTGATGTCAAAATTGTACTCAAAGAAAACGCTGCATGTACCTATCTGAACCAGCTTAAGCTCCGCCCAATGCCCAGTTACGCAGCCTCTGGAAAGAGCCTGCATGGGCTTCGGCGCTTTTTCCGGCACGACAGACTTCTACTGCCCGTAACCGATAACGGCTCTCTTCATCCAAAGCAACAGTCTGACCTACAACCGCAGGGGTTCTGGAGAGTCCCTTCAATAATATCGTTATCACCTTACCAGACGAATGAATGCCAATACTCTCAGCATCGGCTAAGGTCCGGCCAGCTTTTGTGTCGGCAACCACACTGAAGTTCACTCGCCGATGGTACACATGGTCGCCACTATGCACCCACATGTGATAGCCGTTGATTTCCTGATCATTCGGAGCGCCAGGCTGCGAGCTTAGATTTAACTTACTTTCTGACCGAATGAGTGCTGATAAATTTGTGCTGGCGAACTGCTCTTCTTGAGCGTCCGGGCCTTCCGGCATGTTTCGTCTCTTATCGTAAGATGTTGCAGGAGATTTGTACTCATGATCCATCAACAGTACTGCACCCGGCAATAGGTGGGCCGGAGGATGGGAATCGTAATCAAACGCGATACGTGAGCCCTCAACCAATGGCTGGGGTTTGGTGGTGCCAGTGAGCACGCTGAGTGCCGTGAGGCCCAGGGTCGCTTTCAGTTCTCCTTTGTCATGCAAGCGCGCGGTTACTAGTTTGCGGGGTTCGGGGTGCTCTTGCTCTGCAGTATGCAGCTCGCCCCAATACTCTTCTGTAAACACGTCAGCAACCTGCGAAGCTTCTGGTCGGTTTATCATGGCTACGCCTCCTTAATATCTTCCCGTCTACTTGATGTAGTCGTGGAGCTTCTTGGCGTCTTTGTGCTTGCGCAATTTTGCCAATGCTTTCGCTTCAATCTGGCGGATGCGTTCGCGGGTGACGGAGAACTCCTGACCGACTTCCTCGAGTGTGTGGCTCTTGCCGTCTTCCAGGCCAAAGCGGAGTTTCAATATCTTCTGTTCACGCTCGGTCAGTGCACCAAGCATATCCTTGACGTGCTCTTTGAGTAGTGAACCGGTGGCGGACTCTTCCGGACTGACAGTGTCTTCATCAACGATAAAGTCACCAAGCACTGAATCTTCTTCGTCGTCACGGACTGAAGCATCAAGGCTGGAAATATCTTGTTTAATCTTCATGATGTGCTCGACCTTCTCGACTTCGATCTCCATCGCCTTGGCAATCTCTTCGTTGGTCGGTTCGCGATTGAGCTCCTGGGTTAGACGACGCTGGGTGCGCAGTAGTTTGTTGATGGTCTCGACCATGTGGACCGGGATACGGATAGTCCGTGCCTGGTCGGCAATCGCACGGGTAATAGCCTGGCGAATCCACCAGGTCGCGTAGGTACTGAACTTGAAGCCCTTGTCCGGGTCAAACTTCTCAACAGCGCGCAAAAGTCCGGTATTACCCTCCTGGATGAGGTCCAACAGATCCAAGCCGCGGCCGACATAGCGCTTGGCAATTGATACCACGAGACGCATGTTGGCCTCGGCCATTTTGTCCTTGGCATCCTTGTCCCCTGCCACGACGCGTTGCGCCAGAGCCAGCTCTTCGTCCGGCTTGAGCAGCGGAATCTTACCGATTTCGCGTAAATACAACCGCACCGAATCATCGGCGATATCATCGAGGTAGACTTGCTCCTCAAGCTGTACTTCCTCGCCGTCTTCGAGCGTCCAATCGTCGCTCAATTCAACCGCCGGATCATCGCTGCTTGTTACCTCTACGCCGGCATCGGTCAGTTCGGAATACAGACCATCCAACACATCGGCATTCTCCGGTGTGTCGGCAATGGCCGCAAAGATATCTTTCTGGTCAATCTTGCCGGCTTTCTTGGCTTTCTTTACCAGATCTTGTTTTGCTTTTTCGAGTTCGGGACTTAGTTCTTCAATCTTTTCTACTTCGTCATCTGCCATCGACATCTCCTGATTTCGCTTGCTTTAATAATTGATCGAGTTCTTTTACGTGACGCAGCAACTCGGCGGTTTGGGATTCATCCGCGGTTTGTAGTGCTGCTGACAAGTTAGCTTTTTTGGTTTTTACGTATTGTTCTATCAGTCGTACCTGCAATCGAGCGGCTTCGTAACGAAGCTCCGTAACCTCGAGGTCTTGATAGAGTTCTTCGAAAAGTAATGCAAGTATCTTAGCATACTCGGCTACCTCGGGCAACTTCTGCATGTCTTTTGCTTTTCCGTCAAAGTCTGGATGAGACTGGAGAAAGTTGAACAAATCTTGTGCTCGCTGCTCAGGCAGCATAGATGTTTGCAGCTTCTCGAGGTAGGTGCGGAGATTTGGCACCATGAGCACCAGGGCCATAAGATGGTTCTGGGTCTTTATGTGCTCTGCCGCGGTTGGTTCAACTTGCGGCGGCCGGGCGCCTTTCTTGAGTATGCGAGCTGGAGACGTCGTGCCCTTCTGGAGATTGGCGGCCTTTTGCCGGACGGCATCAGCGGATGTGGCAGTTAGGTCCGCTATCTTGTTCATGTAGTGGTCTTGTTCGACTTTGTCTTCGAGGCGGTTTACGACCCGGAGGGTAATATCCGTAAACTCGCGCTTGCCGGCAGCGCCCGTTAAGTCAAGCTGTGCTGCGTAGCGGTCAATCAGCCAATCAAGCGCATATTGGTTCCGGTCAATAACCCGTCGCCAGGCGTCTGGATCCTTCTTGACCAGCTCGTCTGGATCTTTACCAGCAGGAATGGTAATCATGCTCAAAGACACCTCGACTTTGCTGGCCAGCGGGATAACCCGTTCGGCAGCATTCAGACCGGCGGCATCCTGATCAAACGCCAGGCGGATATCATTAGCAAAACGCCCCAATGCCTTGAGGTGCATCTCGGTCATGGCCGTGCCAGCTGTCGCGACGGTGTTGGTGATGCCTGCCTGATGGCTGGCGATAACGTCGAGGTTGCCTTCGACAACGACGACAAACTTGGCCTTGCGGATTGCTTCCTTAGCCAGATGCAAGCCATAGACGTGCCGACCCTTGTCGTACAGCATCGTCTGCGGTGTGTTGAGGTATTTGGGTGCGTCGGGATCGTCTGCCAGCAGCCGGGCTGTAAAGCCGATGACTCGCCCCTGAGGATCCTGCAGCGGTATCATAATGCGTCCGCGGAACATATCGCCCAACCCCCGATAGCGCTGTGTCGCGAGGCCGGCCTGCTTGATTTCCTGCTCGGTAAAACCTTTGCTCTTCAGGAAGTCAACCAGCGCCGTACCGGTATTCGGCGCATAGCCGATTCGGAACGCTAGCGCGGTTTCTTTCGTAAATTGGCGCTTTTTAAAGATATACTCCAAAGCCGTCTGATTACGGGAAAATTGCACCTGGTAGAACTTGGCAGCCAACTCATTTGCCTCGTACAGGCGCTCCTTCTGCCTGCCCCGCGCACCATCGCCGCTGCGGTATTGACTCAAGTCTACACCGGCCTTGCGCGCCAGCAGCTCGAGGGTAGCCTTAAAGTCCAGCCCCTCCATCTCCATGACAAAAGTGAACATATCGCCGCCCTTACCAGATGAGAAGTCATGCCAAATCTGCTTCTCCGGGCTCACCATGAAACTGGGCGTCTTCTCACTGCTGAACGGGCTGAGGCCCTTCAGGTTCCGGCCGGCACGCTTCAATTCGACGTACTCTGAAACGACGTCCTCAACAGATAACCGGCTTTTGACCTCCTCCACAGCGTCCATATGCTCATTATTGTACGCTACCGGTGGTCAAAGGCATCGTGCCTATGGTTAAATAGAGGCAATGCAACCGAATAATATGCCTGGCCCAAACGGCAATCCTTATGATTTCATCCTGCAAGGACAGCAGCCCAAGAAGAGTTGGCTGAATACCAACTCCATGGCAGTGCGTATCGGCCTGGTTGCCGGCGGCCTGCTCGTCTTACTTATCGTTATCGTTATGGCCGTATCGCTCCTGACCGGTTCCAGCCGTGCAAATACCGAAGCGATTACACGTCTTGCCCGACAGCAGCAAAGCATCATTGCGATTGCGAATGAAACGAGCAAATCAGCACGCGCTGCGTCATTGCGCGCCTTTGCAGCCACGGCTGAACGAACCGTCACCACAGACCAAAGCGCCACACTAGCATTCCTGGCCAAGAACGGGCGCGAGCTGAAGCCAGCTTCACTGCAAGCCGGCGTCAGTGAGGAAATAACCACTTCCCTAGAAACTGCCAAACAAAATAATACCTTTGACGAGGTGGCCGATCAGCTCCTTAAAGACCACCTGCGCGTCTATCAAACATCACTCAAGTCAGCCTATGACACGACGACCCACACCGAAGCTCGCCAGATGCTCAGCAGGCACTTCGAGCATGCCTCTTTGTTGCTCGTCGCACCAGAGCCGGAAAGCTAAACGCCGGCAACCAGGTTATACGAGTGGCGGATCAGGTCTTGTACTTCGTCCCAACTAAGTTGGCCTGAGAGCACGATGGTATTCCAGTGCTTTTTGTTTAGGTGGTAGCCCGGCATGACGGACTCGTAGCGCTCGCGTAATACCTTGGATAATTCCGGGTCACACTTCAGGCTCAGGCGCACCGGATCATGCTTCTCGCTAATGAGCGCGAACATCTTTTCATGCACCTTATATACCGCCACGTCCTCACCAAACGGATAGTCCAGCACGGCGTTTGGCATGCTTAATATATATTCCTCGACAGTTTTGTGGTCCATAATCACCCCTTATTATAATTGACTGCAAAAGTTTTTAACATCGGCCACATTGGAGTACACTAAAAGTAAATCTCATTAAGTTTAGGGGGATATCGTGGTATATCGGTACGGTAAAAAGCAAGCCGGCAAACTTACACGCATGTTTGGTTCGGTGAGCGCTACATTAGTTTTGTTATTTAGCAGCGTCGGCAGTGTTTTACCGTTAGTGCTGACTCAAAAGACTTTTGCCATTACAGGCACTGAACCGGCCGTCATAGCTGAAGTCCTTACGACTCATGACGCAACCAATTATGCTGGTGTGTTCGTAGAGTTCAAGCCAGCTAATTTCATTGACGCGACGGATGCCTTTGTGACAATCGAACGCGCGGCTGGCGGTGATGTCGTAAAGCATATGACCCCTGCCAAAATCGCCACCCTCATCAATGGTGGCGCTTCCGGAACAGTAACCGCACCCTTCCCCATCCAAGAACGAACCTACACCGATGCCGGCAGCAGTTCGTGGTTCCCCATGACTAACAATGCCTGGGACGCAACAACAGTGCCGACAGAGGCCTACGTTACCGTCGTAACACCAGCGGGAAATGTGGTCAGCAATAAAGTACCCTTCTCTACTACAAACCGGCCGAGCTATGAGAGCCTTCTTCCCCCAGTCCAGGCTACGGAAGTCGTGACAGGGGACACCGCCGCTGGCGAAAACCAGCCAGGCTGGCTCTTCAACCGAGACACCGACACGGACACACCATTCGAATTCACAACCGACAAAGCAAGCATTGGTAACGGCAGCATCTATGTCTTGCCTATCGGCGCTAACCCATCAGACAAATTCATTGCCGAGAATTTCATACGAAAACCAGTCGTCGATATCAAATCTATTTCGTACGACTTCCTAATTGCCGGTAACGGCAGCGTAAGTGACGCGGATGACTTTTATCTGAACGTTTACGCGACCATTGACGATTCGAACACGTTCTATGATTGCCGCTTCGATTATGTCCCCTCCACCGGCTCAACCACTGCGTTCACGACTGCTTCATTTACTGCAACTGACACGCCTACGCAAGTAACACGCCGCGGGGATCGGATTGCCGCATGTCCTGCCACACTTGCCGGCATGCCTGCCGGAAGCTATGTTAGGATGTTCGCAGTCAGCGTTGGCCAATCCAACGCAAGCGATGTCGGCCTGGCCGGCTACCTGGACAAGGTCGTTGCCCACACTTCCGATGAAATCACAACCTACGACTTTGAGCCCGACACAACGCCACCAGCTGTACCCACCAACCTCCGGCGCGTTGCTAAGGATGATGGTGAAGTGCTTGCCTGTGGAGCTATAACGACCCGGCAAGTACTCTACCCCACCTGGGACGCCGTGCCTGATGCTGATCACTACGAGTACACTTCATACAACGGCAATACTATCGGCATTAATGCACAGGTTGTAACCACCAATCAGTACATGCATAACTGGACACCAACAGCCGATGGCACAAACGGCTTCAAGGTGCGAGCGGTTGACGCCGCTGGAAATAAGTCTGACTGGACGCCAATCTGTCACATCACGTATGACAGCACCGCCCCTTCAGCACCCACCAACGGACAACCTCACAATGACATACTCAACACCAATAATTTCTGGTTCACGTGGGATGCATCGACTGATATCACTGCAGTAACCTATGAGTTTCAATCTTCTATGAACTCTGCCCAGGTAGACGGTGTCCTCACAACTGGCCTGTGGCAGTCAGGCACACTGCCCAGCAACACCATTCACTCTGTCGGCGCACCTGATGGCACGTGGTACTGGCAGGTACGTGCCAAAGACGCAAGTGGTAACGTAAGCGCCTGGAGCCCAATATGGAACGTGACACTCGACACCACTAAGCCGGCTCCTGTCACCATCACCTCACCCACTACCGGGGATATCTTCAATACATCAACCATCCGGGCTGAATGGACACCCGCCACAGACGCAACTGGTATTGCCAATTACGAGATCGAATATGTATACGTCCGCAACGGCAATCCAACGACCGATTATCGCCTCGTCGCCGGCAACCGTACCTTCCGCAATCAATCATTGTCTGGCGGTGTTCAGGGCGATTTCACCATCCGTGTTCGCGCTATCGACAATGCTGGCAACTATAGCGATTGGAGCGAGTCAGTAACCTACACCTATGACTCCATAGCACCGGCTGTCACCCTCCTCTCCCCTGCCGATGGCACCACGCAAGATGGCACGAGCGTCACGCAAACATGGGAGTCTAGCGACCCAGATGTTAGCTACTATGTGTACGAGAGTTATGGCAGCACGAACACCAGCCTTGCGCCGCTTGTCAGCGAAACCCTCACCGACACCAGCAGGACCACTACGGACGTTACTGACGGCACATACTATTGGCGGGTGAAGGCCGTAGATCTAGCTGGCAATGAGGGCCCATGGAGTGACCTCTGGGCGGTGACAATCGATAATCCCGTCCCGCCAGCTGGTGGCGGCAACGTCCTCGGCACAAACACAGATAAAGAGCAGCAAAAGCAGCCAGCAGCTTCTACTCCTGGCGGCAACGGCAATGGCCTAACTATACGAACCTATGTTGCTACCAGCACAGGCGCCAACGAAGAGGAACCAGAAACGGAAAGTTCTCTTACCTCCGAAGAGCAAGGCTCCGTCCTGCAAACGCAATCCGAGGATACCAGCAATACAAGCGTGGCTACCGATACGCCCGAAGAATCTTCCACCAAGCAAGTCCTGGGGCTCACCTGGTACTGGTGGCTGCTCATACTGGCTATCGTCTTGGGAATCGGCTACCGTATGGCGACCAGCAAGGCCGACCAGAAGTAAGGCCAACCCCTGCTCTTGGATATATAAACCACGGCTCCGAGTATCTTGAGTCGTGGTTTTTTCAACCACCCGACGGCTTAATATACTCTGTCGAACTACGAGCTATTCCGGGCGTGTGGTTGATGCCTTGAGTTCTATTGCGATATCCGGGTCTTGCTCAAGACTGTGCGTTACGCCCTCCATGGCCGCAACCAGCTGTTCGTCACCAATAACAATACCTTGCCCAGGCTCAGGAAGACGATCAATATAATGTCCATCAGGTGTTTCCATGATATTGACATTCGAGATCTCTGGCGGCGCGCTAAACGATGGTGCGGTACGGAAATAATGAACATAACGACCACCAGGAATCCACCTCACCTCAATCGTCTCTCGACTATATCCACGAGACACCTCGGCATGCTCAACATCCCGACGCACACAGAGGCTCTGCCCTGCTGCCCCGACTCTGAAATAACTTTGCCCAAACAACCGAAAGAGCGCTGCTTGTACTAACCTATCCGTCTTTACGGCTATCGTTCCGGCCTCAACCAGTACGTCCGCACCCCGTAAGACCGCATTAGTATCTGGAGAGGTGCCGGCCTGGGAGCTTTCTATAAGTGCCATGTCATAATCCTTGCCCTCATTTATACGAGCATTTTTGAGTCTGTCAACACTCGTTATGCTTAATAAGCAGGACCACCCCTGTTAAAGTTGTGAGAATTTTTACAGAACTATTACTAAGTCTGCTGTAGTTGCTCGATAGCTTGATGTACCCGAGCAGCGGTGTTCTCTGGATACAATGACGAGTGGTCATGCGTGCCCCACGCTTCCCGCATACCGCGGCGCTGCGGCTCTTCTTCGCCTAAGTAAAACACTGTGAGCCCGCCGATACAGACCCCCTCTGGTGTGGTGAGGCCTTCCCTCAAGAGCGCCCGCTCATGTCGACGCGGCGGAAAGACAATATCTCGCCTACTCAAGCCTAGCGCAACCTTTGTGCCACCAAATGCCAGCTCCTTCACGTCTGCTGCCAAATAGCTGGTAGCGATTTCGGTAGAATTTCTGAGAAAGTGTATGGGGCCATCAATAAACGATCGAACAACCTGGTTGCCCTGGTGACGCGACCCTTCAACCTCACGCTTGCGCTTGAGATACATTTCGCCCATAAACCGAACTGGCAAGGCAAGCCTGCCTGGCTTGGCGAGGGGTGGGTTCAACCCAATTGCCATGTCAACATCAGCTGGCAACATTCGTCCCGCACGTATTGCGACAATAGCGCCTTGTGACGTGCCGGCGAGCGTGAACGGCCCTTGGATACCGCGCTTCTCACGCAAATAGTCAATGGCATGCTTAGCGTGGTTGATTTTAGCTGCGTGATACCGCTGAATGCGCTGGCCGTTCTGGCGGCGGGGACCCGGATCGGGCGTCTCTACCCGATCAACAACGGCGACACGATAACCGAGATCAGCCAGGGCCCGTCCGAGTGGCCACATCCGTTCTGCGTTCTGCCCGACCCCGCCAAGCAGCAGAATAGACCGCTCACCGTGTTCGGTAATAAGCTCTGGCTTTGGGTAGTCTGATTCTGATCTGCTACGTGCCATGGTGTCTTTTCCTTGATTAATCCTGATTAGTTTGGCTAAACCACTCCAGGTAGTGTTGCAGCTCGGCGATTGATGCTTGAATGTCGTCGAACGCCCGGTGGACGTCTTTTTTCTCAAACGTGACGCCATACTTGCCCTGCATCAGCACCTTCCAGGCGCTGACGTCGAGCATTCGATAGTGCAGCTTCAGGTCCAGCGCGGGCATCCAGCGCTTGATAAACATGCGATCGTTATAAATAGAGTTTCCGGCCAGTACCGCCGGCTCGGCGCCGAAATGCTTATCAACGAGCGTAATCATTTCTGCTTCGACCTGCTGCAGCCGCTTGCCATGTTCAAGATTGTTCAAAAACTGGTCACGGTTCTCTGGATAACTCTGCCACCAGACATTAGCCTGCATGCGGGTCACAACCTCTTTACGATCCTGCTGCACCGTCGATTCATAGCTCTCAAGCGTTGTGAACGTAAAATCAGTAACTTCCGCGGCAATCTCCAGTATCACGTCCTTTTGAGGGTCGAGGCCGGTCATCTCCAAATCCACCCACAAAAGCTTAGTCGGCACCAGGTCTTTATCAGCCATGTATCATCTTACCTTTCATATCGTTACAGGTATTATACCGGCAAGAGTCCCCTAGCGCCTAGTTGCACGGACCGCTGCCAGGAACAAGCTGGTCTTTTGTCACAGTAATTGTGGTGCTGTTGGCCCGGGTTTGACCGCTGGAATCCCATTTGTTGCACGTAAACACGTCTGCAACGCCGTTGATAACACCATGTGCGCCAGAATTCTGGCCAAGGGCTGGGTCTATCCGCAAGTACCGATTGTTGCGAGCTATAACCTGCGTACTACCGCAATTTATTGACGTGCCTATCATGTAGCTGTTGCGTCCGCCGAGCCAGTTGCCTTCAATCAGGATGTTGTGGAGGCAGGTATTGTTCTCCGTTCCCAGCTGAAGGCTCTTGTCGCTGACCCGCCCGTCCGGGTTCACATCACAAACATTGCCAATGATAGACAGGTCGTAATTGGTGCCAAATTGCACCTGGATGCAGTCCTCGTGCCGTTCCCCACCGGCATCGAGATCATAAATCCAGTTTGCCTGAATGAGGCCGCCCTTTGCCTTGATACCGTCAATGCAGCCATGGAGCCGGCTATTAGCAAGCACAAAGCCGGCAGCCGATGATTGGTCATACACGCACGCATTCATACCGCCGTTTTTCTGGCCATCTATCTCGACTCTATCTATGACCGCGCCCCTGACACCACTGTTTACTCTTACACCGTACGTTCCGCCGACAATTTTGCTGTTCTCGAGCCGGACATTGTCCGCTGCAATTGTCACCGTGCCGCTGAAGCTGCAGTTCTTCACGACCTGCCCTGGCGTATCAAGGGTTTTGTCCGTACATACTGAGAGAGTGCCCGAATAGCCTGTATTTGTCTCGTCTGGTTTCGAAAGCCCGTCCGATGGTGGGCTGCCGCTGAAGAGCACAGCCTGACCGCCGGACGCGCCGGCGTCGGCGACTTTTGTAGCAGGGCTGGTGACAGTTCCCTGCTCGGCTTCAATGGCAGCATACGGTGTAGCCGCTTGGGAAGCCCTGAGGTAAACCACCAGACCAAAGCCGATAAGAACAAGGACAAGAACTGTTAGGCCCAATTTGTGCCGGCTCGCAAAGCGCCTAGGCCTCGGAAGAAGAGTAGAGGCAGAAGAGCTGCCTGCTCGCGGCCGCCTGGCAAAGTGCCTCATAAGCCCCGTATCCTCGCTTACCGCTGCGTACCAGAGGTTATCGGCGTACCATCAAGCAGCCTGTTGCCGCTGAGTGTCAGCTCGCTGCTATTCACACGATTTATACTCCAGTACCCATATCGATAGCCTTTAGTTGATCCACTCCCCCAGATGCCGTCTTCATCAGGGAGGAAGACATTATTGATTGCCCGAACGTTGGTGATGTACGCAGCAGGGTCACTTGGATTGGAACAACGGTCTTTCTTGCCTCCGGCAAATGAGAAGCCGTAGTTACCGCCGTAAATGTAGTTGTACGAAAACTCAATGTCTGTAATATGCTGACATGACGACCCATTCCAAGCCTGGGCAAAGAGCGGGAAATTACCCCCGTTCTCAATTCTCATGTCTATATAGTTGTAGCGCGCAGTCCAGCGGGTATCGCCTGAACCCTGAATACCATCCAGATGCTTGGCTGAGCCCGGCCGCTTGCTCATATGGATGTAGTTGTACTCATAAAGCGAGTCGTGTTCGGCCTTGATGCCATCAGCTTCCAGCCCCGTTATCTCGGTATGCCGGACTGTCATGTGAGACGCTCCGTTACCGCCAATTACGCCCGTGGCAGTAACATCGTTAGCTCCCACCGTCGACTCAACGCGGCAATATTCTATTGTTGTATTAACAAATCCTGGCTGGACGCGGATAACGTTAACGTTGCTAGACCCAGTAACTCTACAGTTCCGAATGGTAACGTTATTGGCCTTTACGTTTATAGTGCCGCTCACATCGACATTTTCAATAATCTGCCCGTCAGTTGTCGCCGTAATTGAGCCGGAGGGCTGAAGTGCAGCCGGGTTGTTCGGCCCAGCATTATCAATAATCCACTGCAAGCTTGGCATGTCGCCTGGAGGCGGAGGTGGCGGCGTGGGGTTCGAAGCACTACTGAACAACACCGCCTGGCCGCCCGAGGCGCTGGCATCAGCTACCTTGGACGCCGGACTGGCGACAGCCCCCTGCTCGGCCTCAACGGCCGCGTAAGGAATGTCTGCTTGGGAAGCCCGGATAAAGGCTACGACGCCGACGCCGACAAGGGCAAGAACAGCAACCGTAAGCCCAGCCTTATATCGACTGACGAATGTACGGCGGACGGGGAGAAATGCAGAAACCTTTTGCCTACCTGAGTTTGTGCTCCTAATCCGCATACACGTCTCCTTGCTATGAACCGTAGCCGGTTATCACCGTACTGAGGTCAAGTCCGTTAATTATTCCGTCACCAGTCACATCACCATCAGCACGCGCCATGCCTGTGCGACCATAATTACTCAAGAGCGTGGTAAGGTCCGTTGCATTAACCGCATTGTCGCCGTTAACATCGCCGGCTTTTGTACCCGGATTCGAGGCTGTACCGCTTGCCAGTAGATTGTCGAATGAGGCTGCATTGTTCTTTGAGCCAAAGCCTACCTTGCCGCCCGTGGCATTAACAGTAGCTGTGCCCTGCAAGCCGCCATCACGCCAGACGCTAACCTCGTTGCCGGTGCGCTGGATCTTTATCTGGTAGAACGTATCAGCCACAATGGTAGCTGCGAAATCCGCCACTTGCGTTGCCGTGCCATCCGTGACACGGAAAATGCCGTTCGTATTATCGTCATTGCTCTCATTGAAACTTACAAACGAATAGTTATTTACATCCGTGTAGTCAAAGATTACAGAGAAGTCATCGAACGCGTTTGCCGTTCCTGTGACCTTTGCCCTTGCCTCAACCGTGATATCACCCGTGAGGGCAGTATTATGAACGGCGATGTTGGCGTTACCAGGCGTGCCGTCGTTAGCGGGGTTGGTGAGATTGTACGTACCGCCGGCCACTGCCCATGTGCCGCCAGTAGTTGCAAAACTCGAAACAGCGCCATCGAATGTCTCGCAGATGTCGGCGGTCCGGCCCGCGCAGCTGAAGTCCGGATCCGGCTGCGTGAGACAGTTGTCACCGGTCCCGGTTGGCACACAAGCGGTGTCCTTGGTCAGTATAATTCTATCGAGCTTGACGCCATCTTCCCGGCCAACCATACGGATCGTGTGGCTGCCAGCCGAGAGGTTGACGCTTATTTTGTTTGAGCTGTTGCCATCACGATAATCTACCCACGTCCATTGATTTGCCGCTATGCCACTATCCCCCACGACCACGCCACATAACGTATCGCCTATTTCAAGATAATACGAGTTGTTCGAGGTGTCGGGAACCTGCACCCGACTCCAAACTCGATACGTTCCCGCTTCCGAAACACTAACGCTTGTTGTCGCCACGCCCTTGTCTGAAGGCAACCCCGCACAGGCAGCCGAAACAGGGGTCGTAATGCCGACCACCAGAAAGGCACTAAGGCCTGCAGACACAAGACCACCAGCAACAAGGAACGTGCTGATACGATGCCTCCAGTTAAATTTTTTAACATGTAAGCGATGTGCACGTATGTTTGTTGGTTGTGCTGCGCTCTTCATATCTATACTCTTTGTTTAGTAGTATTCGTAATTAACCTTAAGCATTAGCTTATCACTGCTATTGACAAAAAGTAAAGCATGCACTTTTTTGTATTGAAATAGGCTATTAGCTGCGCCACCATGCCAACACTTCATCGGCTTGACTCGGTGATACGGTAATAATGACGTTGTCGAATCGGAAGTTTTGCGTCTCAATGACGAGCACATTACGGGCTGTCATGCTTGCCCAGCCTCTGGGCTTGCGTACGTAGAGAAAGTATCGCCGTCCCCGGCTTCTAAAGTAGCCAGCAAAGAGGACACCCGGCGCGCCGGTGCCAGCCAGGCGCCAGAGCGGCTTCAGTCCGTAGAACTGCTCTTTCCATTCAATATTCACGATATGGCCACGCGGTATAACGAGCCGGCGCCTGAGCGCCAGGAACATCTCGACACCGTCCAACGTAATAATGAGACTGTCGGACGTTGTGCCGATTTTCATGAGGCGTTTTGCTTAAAGTCAAGCACGCAGGAGTTGATACAATAATGCTTGCCTGTCGGTGAGCTCCCATCGTCGAACAGATGCCCTAGGTGGCCCCCACATTTTTTGCACAGTACTTCGATACGGTGCATTCCCAAACTATTGTCGTCTTGCAAGACAACCGCATCACTGCCAGCAATCTCTGCAAAACTTGGCCAGCCGGCAAGACCAGGAATATCTGAATCATATTTTGCTTCAGAGCTGAATAGCTCTGCTCCGCAATTAACGCACGTATATATTCCGGTCTCTCTGTGCTGTAAATACTTGCCGCTGAACGGCGCCTCGGTAGCCTTCTCGAACAAAATTTTCTTCTGTTCGTCAGATAAATTGGGATTGAGGGGTGATGCTGCGCTCACCCTTTTATTATACTGCGTAAGAGAAGGTAGGCACTACACGTCTGTTTACGCTTTCTTCTTGTCGAGCTTGTCCAGCTTGAGCCCGTGAACAATAAAATAGACAACCCCTGCAATCGAGAGGAACTTAATCAACACACTGGCGAACGCGCCCCACCGGAACGTACTGCCAGCGAAATAAAATGTCGCGTCAGCCAAACTGTCAGCCCGCGGCATCACGATACCAATAAGCGGGTTAATGAATGAGTTCACGAGTGAATCAACAACTTCCTTGGCCGCAGTACCAAGCACCAAACCGACCGCCAGCCCAATGACGCCCTGCTGGCGCACAAAATCCACGAAGCCCTGCAAAGGCCGCAACACGACCGGCAGAACTACTGGCGGCGCTTCAAGTGCAAGCGTACTTTTCACTGTCTTATTCTTGGATGTGGGTACTTTCTTATCAGCCATATAATCTCCTCTGTTTTCAGTTTACACAAACAAAACAGCGTTACGCAATCATCTCTGAAGATACTTGTGTTGCTCGACTTTAGAGAAGTGCTCAATCGCGTAACGCAGTGCCGTCCGGGGCATCCGGGTAGCGTGATGGTCCAGAAAACCGCGCAACACTTCTCTATCCTTCTTCCCTACCTCGCGTAGCATCCAGCCGACGGCCTTGTGCATCAGGTCGTGCGGATCGTCCAGCAACTGCTCGCTGAGCTTAATCGTGTCTGTAAAATCACCATTTCTGATAAACGCCAGGGTGGCAATGACGGCTATCCGCCGCTCCCACAAGCTGGACGATGAAGCCAGTTTATAGAGGATACTCCGATCACGCCCAAGCAGCCAGGCGCCCAAGATATGGTACGCGCTGCTGTCCACTAAATCCCAGTTATTTATGCGATGTGTGTTGGCAAGGTAGAGCTCAACTATCTTTGCCCGCTGGTCTTCACTACACTTTTGGAACTGTAACACCAATATCAGCAAGGCTGTCAGACGGTCTTCGTGCCACTCGCTCTGAAGCAATTCCTCAAGCTGTTTGAGTGTGGTTGTGGTATAGAACCGTTTGGCAATTGTCCGCTGCTTCGGCACGGTGACACCAAGAAATTTATCGCCTTCGGCATACTGCCCAGGGCCAGCTTTAAAAAATCGTGGGAAAAAGGCCGCCTTTTCCGGGTCGGCTGCTGCGCGGAGCTCTGCTTTGATTTGCTGAATCATAGCTACATTTTGTCCGGAGCCGGGATATTGAGCAGGCTTAGGCCGTTCTTCAAGACTTGCGCATAGGCCTGGACAAGCTGCAGGCGGACGGCTTCGCGCGGGTCGCCAATCACACGGTTTTTCTCATAGAAGCGGTTAAAGGCTTGGGCCAGTTCGTACAAATAGGTGCAGACGAGATGCGGCATCAGGTCGCGCACGGCTGCGTCGACGACTTCGGGATATTCACTGATTTTGCGCGCCAGGCTCCGCTCGCCAGGCTCCAGCACCACATCCGGCACATCCGGGCCACCGGCAGCCTTGCGCAGGATGGACCGCGCCCGGGCATGGGCATACTGCAGGTACGGGCCGCTATTACCCTCGACGCTGACGGACTCTTTCGGGTCATAAATGATATCGCCGCCAGTCCGCTGCTTGAGGAACGCGTACTTCACGGCACCGAGCGTGACGAGCTCATCATCATTACCGGTGAGTTCGCGGTTGGCCGCTGCGGCCGCATCGAGTACATCAACAGCCCGCAAGATATTGCCTTTGCGGCTGCTCATTTTGACGCCGCCAGCCAGCTTGACGATGCCGTGCGTCAGGTGGGTTGTCGCATTGGCTAGTTCCGGCGCGAACAACTCAACCGCCTTGAGCACCACAGCCATATATTGTTCTTGTTCGTTGCCGGTAATGACGACGGAGCGATCAAAATGATAATCCTCGTACTTTTGCATGATAAGCCCGACGTCTTTCGCTTCGTACGTCGGCAACCCTTCGCGGTTGATGAACACTCGGGTATGCAGCCCGTACTCTTCGCCCTTGAAGACAACCGCTCCGTCCGACTCTTCAAACACCGTGCCGATATGCCGCTTCACCGTCTGGAGTCCGAGATCGGCCACTGAACTTTCCGGATAAAATTTCTCAAATTGGCTGCCGATGCGGGTATAGAACTGGTTGAAGTAGGCATAGCTCCACTCCCGGCATGTCCAATAAATTTGTGCAAGTGGCGAGGTCTGGTCATTCTCGGCATGGATGCGGTACACCTGTTTGTTCAGCTCGATAATCTTCGCCTTGGCCGTCTCGTCATCTTCATAGGCATTGGTACCTGCCACATACGCTTCCGCCATCCATTCGGATTGCTTGTCTTCAGGTATATCAGCTAGCTTGTCGGGATGCTCGCCACCGAGCTTATTAAGGATGGCCCACAGCGTCTTGCCGACATGCAAGCCCACGTCTCCGCCAAAGTTGACCCGGTGTACCTTGGCGCCGGCCGCCTCAAACAAGTTGGCAATAGCGTCACCGACCACGCTTGTATACAAGTGTCCGGCGTGCAGCACCTTGAATGGGTTTGGATCCGAGTATTCGGCCACCACCGTTTGCCCCGCATGCAGCTCACTGCGGCCGTAGGTATCTTGCTCTTCAAGTACCCTATCCAACTCATCAACCAGCCCGCCTGCCGGCATGGTCAGGTTTATGAACCCTGGGCCAGCAACTTCAATTTTCTCAAACACATGAGCTTCGTTCGCCTCTAAAAACGCCTTGATTTGCTCGGCTACCTCACGCGGGTTCTTACCGACTTGGCCGGCTAACTTGAGCGCCACGTTGGTAGCATAATCACCGAATTGTTCGCTGGTGCGGCTCAGCTCCGGTTCGATAGTGATATTGAACACATTTTCGCACGCTGCTTGCAGCACCTTTTTTATGTCTTCCATCGACCTCATTGTAACAGATTAGCGGCTGTCTGCTTGGCGGAAGATTCGTATAAAGTGCCACAGGGTGATATAGATACTGCTCAGCAGCACAAAATACACGGCCGTCGTGCTGAACGCTTGAGGATGGGCGCTCGGGTGAATAAAACGGTCTGAAATATCAAACAGCAGCCCTGCCGGATTTACGAAGATATCCCAGCTGTTCCAGCGCAGATCCCGGCCAAGGTAAATCGCAAAGCTGCTCGCGAAAAGCACCAGGCCAATAATCCCGTGCGCCACGCGCTCCGGCGCCCGCCTCAGCAATGCCCGGTGCATAAAGTACACACTTGTATATCCGAGAATCAGCCCCGAGACGGCAAACGACATAAGCATAGCCGTGTCGTACATTAAGCTTGCGTTATCACTTGTCCGTATGTGAATCAGGTCACTCACCAGATAAAACGTGTTCGGCAAAAAGCCCAGCCATAAGAATGTCAGCCCTATGCCCTGCCAGGTCAGCCACCGCCGTTGCCGCATCCAGTTCCGGAGCAGCCACGCCAGTCCAATCGGCACCCATGCCAGCCACAAGTTCCACAGCAAAAACCAATACTTATCGCTCTGCGTTCCAATTGCTCGAAGTATAAACAAAGCCGAGCTGACAAGTGTCGAAAAGCCGAGTGTCGCCAGTAGCCTCCCTGTTCTTCCGAGTGGCTTCATAGTTACAGTATACCAGCTGCTATAGTAAGAGAAGATAAGGAGAACCGTTATGCGCATCATGGTCATATTAGGTAGTGCCCGCAAAGGCCGGCGAGGCGAAAAGGTGGCTCGCTTGGTCGAAAGACACCTGCAGAGCCGTAACGATATAACCGTTGATTCCGTAGACGCCGCAACGCTCAATCTGCCCTTTTATGACGAGCCTAAAGATCCTTTCGCCCTCAATGGAAAATACGAAAACCCAGCCGGCAAAGCTTGGGCCGAGCGTGTCGGGCAAGCCGATGCTTACATCCTTGTCACTGCCGAATACAACCACGGTTACACCGCGCTGATGAAGAACACGCTCGACTGGGTCGGACCGGAATGGAGTGGCAAGCCGGTCGACTTTGTCAGCTACAGCAACGGCCGGATTGGCGGCGCCCGCGCCGTCCAGCAACTGCGCCAGGTAGTCATTAAGCTCGGTATGCTGCCGCTCTCAGCCGCAGCCCACATCAGCAACATCGACGAAAGTGTTACGGATGATGCCAAAGCCACTGACCCAGGCCTGGATAGCGCCATTGAGCGGCTGATTGACAAGCTCGTACTCTATGCTCAAAAGCTCGGAGCATAAGTTATAATAAAGGCCAATGAAGCCAATTAATACCCTGCTCGATGTAGCGCGGGCAAACGTCCGCCGTTTCATGCGCCAGATAGCACGGGCCTTAAACAATGCTTCCCGCGGGAAACTACACCCTATGACGGTGACGCTCACCGGCCTACTGGCTCACATACCAATCGCCTGGCTTATCGCAACCGAACGGCTCGCCTGGGCAGCGGCGTTGCTCGTCATCTTTGGGTTATTCGACACGCTCGACGGTGAACTGGCCCGTTTGCAGAAAAAAGCCAGTCCTGCCGGCATGCTGCTCGACGCCACCACCGACCGCATGAAAGAGGTCATCCTCTATATGGGTATCGCCTACTACCTCTTCCATTCCGGCAACCCGAACACCGATTGGCTGCTGGTTGCCGCCGTCGCTGCCACGGGCGCTTCGCTCCTCGTTAGCTACGTCAAGTCCAAGGGCGAATCAGCTGTTGCTACCAGTAACATCCCCCACCACGAGCTGAATTACCTGTTCGCCGATGGCCTGCTCCGCTTTGAAATCCGTATGTTCGCCCTCGTTGTCGGCCTACTCTTCAACCAGCTGCCGATTGCCATAGTCTTTGTGGCGGTGGGCGCGTGGCTAACTGCGCTCGAGCGCCTCGTCAAAATTAGCCGAAAGCTGGCATGATAAAAGTCGATTTTCACACTCACTCGATCGCATCACCCGACGGTGGCATCACCCCGACCCAGTACGAATCAGTGCTCGAAAGTGGACTGCTCGACTGCATTGCCGTAACTGACCACAACCGTATTGACCTGGCGCTCGAGCTCCACAAGAAGCATGGCAATAAAATCATCGTCGGCGAAGAAATTATGACCAGCGAGGGCGAAATTATCGGCTTATTTTTAAAAGAGCCGATTACGCCCCACATGCCGGCGGTCGCGACGGCCAAAGCTATCAAGCAACAGGGCGGCATCGTCTACATCCCCCACCCGTTCGAAACCGTGCGCCGCGGCCTGAACGTAGAGACGCTGAACGAGCTCGTAGCGCTTGTCGACATCGTTGAGGTTCACAATGGCCGGGCAGTGTTCCAGAACAAAGGCCCGCAGGCTGCCGTCTGGACCAAACTGCACCACAAGCTGCGCGCAGCCAGCAGCGATGCCCATGGCCTAAAGGGGCTTGGCGGCAACCACACTGTAGTTGAGAAAATACCAACCGCCGAGAACTTCGCGAAAGTCCTGGCAACCGGCCACCTGATGACCAAACGCCCGCCTCTCATCACCCTGCTCTATCCAAAGGCTAATCGGCTCCGCAACCGTATCCGTCGCAGGAGTATTCAGGGGTAATATGGACGAGATCCTCTTTGCAATCTGGTACTTTCTGCCGGCCGGCTTGGCCAACGCCGCCCCGGTCTTTGCGGCGAAACTGCCGCTGCTGAAGCACTGGAATACCCCATTGGATTTCGGCACAAGCTTCCGCGGCCAGCGGATATTCGGCGACCACAAAACCTGGCGGGGACTCCTCTTTGGCATCCTGGTTGCCGTCACAACCGCCTGGATACAACATGCCGTCTGGAACCGCTACTACCTAGACGCGGAGTGGCTCTATTCGGCCGGGCAGACACTGGACTATTGGACACACGGCTACCTCATAATCGGCGCGCTCATGGGAGCCGGTGCACTGCTTGGCGACGCCATCAAAAGCTTCTTCAAGCGCCGCGCCAACGTGACTCCCGGCAAGAGCTGGTTCCCCTTTGACCAGATAGATTACATCATTGGCGGGTTACTCCTCAGCGCCCCGTTTGCGCCGCTGACGCTCATCGGCTACGCGGTCGTCTTTTGCGTCTGGTTTGGTTTGCACTTGGCCTCGGTCTTCATCGGCTACTACCTCGGTATCCGCGAATCGAAGATTTAAGCGGCGACAAACGTCTCCAGGCAAAAAACCGCGTTAAAGTGCTCCTGATTGCCAAAGTAAGCCAACATGCCCTCAGTCTGCGAAGGCATTGCCTCGAGCGCCTTTCGCTTGATCTGACACAGTTCAGGAGTGAGCTGCAGAGCAATGGCGCACTTATCAGCTGACATCACCGGCGGCTGGTCGATATTAAAGTAAATATCGAACCGCTCATCGGCCGCCTTCAGGTACCGTTCGTAGCGATCTTTCTCTTCCACCGCATAGTAGACAGCTGGCCGCTTATCAGCGACAGCTGCGGCTGCAGTTGCCCACGCCGATATTGCACAGTGATCCGGATGCCCGGTCATGCCGTCTGGCCCGAAGGTCAGGATGGTATCTGGTTGATACTGCCTGATAAACTCCCCTATTCTCCCCGCACCTTCGGTAAGCGACACGGTACCGCAACCACCATCCGGGTAGCCGAGCCAGAAATGCTCCGCTACTCCCATCACCGCGAGTGCTTCATCAAGCTCGTGTTCACGAATTGTCGCCAGCTGATCCGGCGGCCACCGTTCTGCATCCTGCACGCCCGCTTCGCCGCGCGTAGCGGTCACACAAATTACTCGCTGGCCGTTCTGGACGGCCGCGGCCATGATACCTGCGCACGAAAATGTTTCATCATCCGGATGCGCCCAGACCGAGAGTATGGTTCCGAGCTGCTTGATATCCTGTGGTGTATGGAGGGGTTGCATGCGGCGATCCTCGCCTTACATGCCCTCCATGATACACCTCAAGCCAGTTATTCGGCGAGGGCTACTTTAAGTTTTTCAATAAGATCCACCGGCGTAGGGTTAAGGCCGTTGAGCAGCGCCACGTAGAGGCTGACGAAGTCACCAAGTGTAATCACCCACAGCAGTTGCTGCAGCAGTGTTTCACCTTGCGCTTCCACAACAATCGGGGCCGGCCGCTTGCCGCTTAAGAGCCGCTCAGAAATTTCGAACCGCTTTTGTACCCGTTCATGCTCCAGATTGCTGCGCAGATCAATAACCGCATACGGTTTTTGTACAGGGTGGCTCGTCCAGCCGAGGAACTCATTATGGTTAAACTCCGGCAGTTGGTTGCACCAGGCAACGTTTTTGGCATTCTCGTTGAAGTTAATCTTCCATTTGTAGGCCGCCGGATAGAAGAGTGGACCGCCGTAAATGACCGCAGACTTTCCCATCACCTCCAAGGCAATTTGCTTGGCCTGGTTGTCTTTCGTTGGCACATCCGGCCGCCAGCTATTGACCTGGCCCTTCAGCCATTCCGCGGCTGCGTGCAACTCGTCGATATGCTTTTTATCAATCAATCCCAGGCCAGCAAACAACTGGACTAGCGCTGCTAGGTTGTAAAACACCGCCATCCGCGGCTGCATGCCACCCGGCAGCTGAAAGAACGGGTAGTCATGACTGGTGGCAAACTCAATCAGCTTGCCGCCGGCCGCCACTACAACCACCTGGGCCTTGCGGCGCACCGCTTCTTCGGCAGCTGCGAGCGTCTCTTCGGTATTGCCAGAATAGCTCGATACTATAACAAGTGTTTGCTCACCAACATAGCCAGGAAGCTCGTAGTCCCGTACCACTTCAAACGGCACGGTGAGGCCCGGCCACGATTTGAGCATAGTCGCCGCCAGGGCAGATCCACCCATGCCAGCTACGACAACGTTTGCGATGTCGGCTTTCTGCGTAAGCTGCACATCATAGGCGTGCACAAGCTGCTGCCATTGTTTCTCGGCGACACCGAGTGCATCCTGGGCGTCTTTTTCATGAATAAACTTTAGGTCATCGAGCATGGCTGCAGCTCCCTCCAAAACGGTTGTGTTTACTATTGGCACTTGGTACGATACCATTGTAAATTGAAAAAAGAATAAATGGAAACTGTCCGCCGCAGGCGGTCTAGGGGGTGGAAATGTTCGGACAAGACGATAAAAACAAGGATCGGGATGATATGCCAGCCAACACTGTCGCGCCAACCGCGGATGCAACACTTGGTGGTATCCCGGATGACACGAGCGTCGGCGCTACGCCAACGGTTCCAGACGATGATAAAGACGCTGCAGCAGAGCTTCCGACTGTCAGCAGCGCAGGCGCAGATAGCTTCATGTTGCCGGAAAATGACGTGAAAGCACCGTCCGCCAGTATCCCGGCTCATAGCGACGATGACGAGCTGCTTGAGATAAAGCGCGAAGCACTGGCGCAACTATCACCGCTCGTTGGTCACTTGGATCAAGATCCCGAAGAGAAGTTCCGGACAACCATGATGATGATCCAGGCATCAGACGACCAAAGCCTCATCAAGACCGCCTATGATGCCGCTAAGCAGATAAAGGACGAGAAGGCCAAGGCCCAGGCGCTGCTCGACATCGTCAACGAAATCAACTACTTCACCCAGCAGCACAATAACTAGACAGCTGGCAAAGAAATTAAAAACAGCCTAGATGTAAACAATATCCAGGCTGTTTTATTTCCCCTACGTCGCTTAGCGTTCGGCCGATACGCGCAGTTTTGCATGAAGAAGCGCTGCTCCTGCAGTAACGAGCAAGAAGATTGCGGTCATATCACCAGGACCAGTTCCCGGCAGATCACTCGCACTACCCTCAGGAGCCGACGGGGTGTCAGAGGGCTCAGTTGGTGCCGGCAGGGGTTGTACGGGCTGATCATCTGTTTCGTCGTCGCCCTGTCCGTTTTCACCAGACTGCTCATCGCCACTCTGCCCGTCAGTATCTTGTGGTGACTGGCTGCGATCTGAATCTGCCTGGGACTCTTCACTGCCCTCTTCAGTCTGGGTCGTAGCAGCATCGTCGTTACGGTCGGTTACTGCGCGGTATACCCAGCGCCCGCCGAAGAACAATCCCAGCACCAGTAGCACCGTCGCTACGAGCGTACCAGCAGCCAGCAGCCAAGCCATGCCAGTCCGGTCGCGCCGCTCGGCTTGATAATATTCATGCACCTCAGGCGGCAACGATGAATCAGTTGTGTTGTCTTTCTTCCTGTTAAATGGCCACACCATATATCCAGTCCTCTCTGTTCTACACAAACTGTAGTATAAACTAGCTATTTGCGCAAGTAGCTTGAGGTTCTACGTGTTATACATCTCTATGACAGAGTGTTGTCGTCACGCACGACGTGCACACCGCAGGGCCCAATGAGGCTATTGTCTTGTGCGACCACGTAGTATGGCAAGGTGGACGGAGCGGCCTCAGGCGTAACGCTCGCCGAAGGTGCTGATGCAGCCGACAGTCCGGCAGCATTCTTGGCCTTTACTGTAAATGTGTAAGCCGTGCCGTTGGCTAGGTCCGTAAATGCGTAGGACGTGTCAGCAGAGCCGACCAGCCGCGAAGCAGCACCGCTCTCTGGTTCGGGTGATACGGTTACCTCATAATCAGTAATCGGCGTGTCACCCTCATTCTCTGGCGCCGTCCAGGACACAGTCGCTTCCCCGTCGCCCGCAACGGCCACGACATCGGTTGGCGCGTCAGGTACGGCTCCTTCTGGTAATGGGTTATACGGGATAATTGTCCCTATGACGCGCGCCGTGGTTTCGTAGGTCTCGGTTGTATCGTAACTGCCCGGGGTTGCGGCCGTACGTACCGCAGTGGTGAGCGCTCGGTTGGCACCCTGCTCGGCCGTCCGTACGGTAAAATCATTCGTCCACGTATTAGACCAGGAGGTTACATTGTTGTTGCCGCCGATTACCGCCAGCAAGAATGCGTTGGCGGCATCAGTCGTGACCGCCGGAATCGTACACGACGTCCCTGATTCCTGCTGGATAACCGACGGCGTGCCCGCTAGCGGATCATTATGGTCGACACCCGACAGGAAGAAAACCGCCAGCTGCTGCGGCTCATTCACTCCTTCCGTAAGCGTTACGGTTACATCCGTCTCGGTGCCGTCTGCTTCTTTGGAAAAAACACTTACGATAAGATGTTCCCCGCTATGGCTGCGTTGAAAGTCAATCGCATAACCTGCCGGTGCATCAACACCCGGTGAATCATCAGCGGAATGCACTACCACTATTCTCGTGCCCGCCGGCACTGGATCGAACACCGCCGAGATTGAGTTCTGGGTATTGGTCGCAAAGGCAGTAACCGGTGCTTGGACTTCGGTTATCATACGGTGTTCCCCGGCACGAGCGTGCCATCTTCAAAGCGATTGTTTGTCACGATAATATCGGTAACTCCTTTGCGGATATATCCGTAGCGGTAGCCCGAACCGGAGTTGAGCGTCCCATCAGGGTCAGGGGTAAACACGTTGTCGCGGCAGATGTAATTGTGGCCGTACGACTCGGGATTGGCACACTTGGATTCCTTGCCGCCCATCAGATAAATACAGTAGTTACCGCCGAAGACATAGTTGCGCTCAACGAGCGGTGAGTACGCATGTGTACAGGCTGCACCGTTGTAGGCTTGAATGAAAATCGCGGCATTGCCGCCAGCAGCGATATCAGCGTCAATCACATTTTCCCGGATCGTAAAGTACGAGTCTCCTGACGCCTGCATGCCGTCCAGATGCTTCGCAGCGCCACTCGGCTTGCTCATCCGGATGTAATTCCGCTCGTACAGTGACCGGTCTTCTGCGGTGCCCGATTCTATCTTGATGCCATCGGCAAACCCGTGCACATAGGTGTTACGCACCGTCATATGTGTGCCGCCGTTGCCGCCAATTGCCCCGACAGGCCCATTTGCGGCATCGTTGGGATCGGGCAAGGCTTCGACTTCGCAGTTCTCTATCGTCAAATGGTGCCGGCCGCTCTGCAGACGGATAACGTTGACGTTTGAATAGCCACGCACACGGCAATTACGAATAGTGACGTTATTGGC
Organism: uncultured Candidatus Saccharibacteria bacterium; assembly: GCA_964507855.1. Taxonomy (GTDB): domain Bacteria; phylum Patescibacteriota; class Saccharimonadia; order Saccharimonadales; family CAZDQS01; genus CAZDQS01. Next base: position 65,050 of record CAZDQS010000001.1, read on the forward strand.
ATTCACGGAAATAATACCGCTCACGTCATAATTCTCGATAACAGCGCCATCGGTCGTGACACTCATGTTGCCCGACGGAACAAGTATGTCAGGGTTGCTGAGCCCCGCAGCGGCGATGATCGCCGCTTTGCTCGGCAAACCGTCCGGCGGCCACCCGTCAAGCACATCTGCACCCAGACCGCCAAAGTTTACCGTCCGGTCATCATCAGCCTTGACTATGCCTACCCGCGCCACAGGCTATGCCCCCGTATCAATAATGTGATCGCCTGGCTGGCGGTTTGCCGGTGCGCCAAGCGTCGTGTAGTCACCGACCCATACAACTGGCCCGGACCAGCTAGGCCGCGCCTGGTTCGTTGCTGTGTACGTGACATGGTACGGCAAATAACCCGTATCAAAACTAAGGTCCTCGATATCCGCCGTCGTATGGGTATGATCGGCCGCTGCTTTATGACTTAAGTCTGTGGTGAGATTCTGGATTTTGCTCTGTGGTATGCCACCCTTCAGCTTGCCCTCGGCGTCATGGGCAACGCTCAGGTATTCATTGAGGATGTCGCCCCATGTATATTCGTCTGAGCCAGGTATCGGCAGGCGTGGCATAGTAACAATACATCCCTCACTTAACTTATCTGTAGTTTACCAAACGTAAGCAGTTTGGTCCAAGTTACTGGTCGTCTTTGCGGCCGGTGCGGCGGAGTATGCGGACGACTAACACAACGAAAATAATGGTTGCTGCAACCGTACCGGCAAGCACCAAGCCCGTACCCGTATCAACAAGTGACGATGGCGTCTCGGTCGTCGTCGTGTTCTCAGAATATGCGCCGCCGCCATAATCCCCTTCACCGTAGGCTTGGGCAAGATAGCTGGAGAGTTCGTATTTGTATAACTGCATCGTGTTTGTCTCAATACTTTATAATATCTGTTACTGCTTATGATATCATACACATGAATGTGAATGTAAAAGTGAGGGTACTATGTTATCTCAAGTCGGTTTCATCAACTTAGGCGCACCAGAACTCATCATCATCCTGGTGATTGTGCTCCTGCTCTTCGGCGGCAAGAAGCTGCCGGAACTTTCTCGCAGCATTGGATCTTCTTTGCGTGAAATTCGTGGAGGATTAAATGGCGAGGAAGATAAATCCAGCAAGAAAGAATAAAAAGCGCGCCCGGCCACTCCACGCTAAGCAATCATTCATAGCCCACGTCCGTGAGCTGCGCCGGCGGGTCATGATTATTGCGGCTGCTGTAGCCATTTTTTGTGGTGTTGGCTTCGTATTGCTTGATGAAATTACCGACCTGCTGCTCCGCCCCGCTAACCAGCAGCAGTTTATCTACACGTCGCCCGGCGGCGGCTTTGACTTCAATTTCCGTATTATTCTCTACACTGGCCTGGCGCTCAGTGTGCCGGTATTTGTCTATCAGTTGTTTAAGTTCCTAGAACCGCTTCTCCGGCGACATTCCCGCCGCTTTATTTTTCGAGCGACACTGCTGTCATGCTTCTTGGCAATCTGTGGCTTGTTGTTCGGTTACTTCGTGAGTCTCCCGGCCGCGCTGAACTTCCTGCTCCGGCAATTCGAGACTGACCAAATATCAGCGCTGTTAACTATCCAGGAGTACATGTCATTCGTACTCATCTACCTGGTCGGCTTTGCCCTCCTCTTCCAAATTCCGCTCATTATGCTGTTTTTCAACCGCATCAAGCCGCTCAAACCCCGCCGGCTCTTCGGCTTCCAACGCTATGTTGTGTTAATCGCGTTCGTTCTGGGAGCCATCTTAAGCCCCACTGCCGATATCATCAACCAGGCCATTATGGCCGGGCCAATTATCGTTATGTACCAGTTTGGTATTGTCCTCGTCTGGTTCCACAACCACCGAAGCAAAGTAACTAAGATTGAAGCCCTGCGCAAAGCCGACGAAGAGCGCCGTCAGGAGCGGCTTCGACAGGCCCACACCCTCAAGCTATCTACCCCACCGGCAGCAACAACCAAAGCCACACCGGCCGCCCCCGTAGCCGCACAGCCAACACCAATCCGCACGGCAGTCAGTCGGCCAAGCTCCAAGTATGCGCAGATGGTAGCTCCGCGTGGCAGGCTCACCTACTCTGGTTCTGCTCAGAACAACCTTGTTCAATAGCTTGACAACCACGTGCGACTTGCTTAAGCTTTCTACTAGAGGTTAGAAAAATAAAAATGAAACAAATAGACACACTGCTCAAACAAGAAATGTCACGTAAGGAATTCCTGGCGGCCATTGGTATGGGTATTGCCGCGATTATGGGCTTCTCCCATCTTATCCGCTTGCTGACCGGCAAGGATATCCAGTCTCCATTACAGGGTTCTACTCTTCGCTCAAACGGCGGCTATGGCGCAAGCGTCTACGGCGGCAGCCGTAAAACATCTCTTTAGGTTTTACTCATAAGTCGGGATGGCTGGTGATGCTTGAAGGGCGTGCGCGTCTGCGCTCGCAATGGCCTGTCGAAAGACCCCTTCTTTGCACCACCAGCCGTACCCGCGTATCACCGGCTCCGGGTGGGAGCTGGAATCGTCAGCTGGCCTCGGCCAGGTTCGCCGTGACCAGGGCGAGCGCCTTACCGACGGTCTTGACCTCGCCGAGCTCCTCCTCGGGGATGTCGACGCCGAACTCCTCCTCGAGCGCCATGACCAGCTCGACGAGATCGAGGCTGTCGGCATCGAGGTCGTCGCCGAACTCGGCTTCGAGCGTGACCCGCTCCGGATTGACGTCGAGGGTCTCGGCGATGCACTTCCTGAGCCGTTCGAAGGTGTCGTCTGCCACCTTCACTCCTTCCTTGGCGTGTTGCCTACTTCTGGTTCGGCAACGCGGGTACACACTGACGTAGAGAATGAGACCACCTGGCGGTGACATCTGTTTGTACTTCTCTCGTAGTGCTAGCTCGATAATACCAATCACCCCTGAAATTACAAAGCATGAGCGTTTTGCCATATAAAAAGTCCCGGACTGAAACAACCGGGACTTTTCGTGTTTGGCGCCGGAGGGCTACATACCCATCATGCCGCCGCCGGGCATACCGCCTGCTGCAGGTGCTTCCTTTTCGGGAACATCAACAACCAGTGCACCCATCGTCATGGATGTGCCGGCGACTGATACCGCGTTTTGGATAGCTTCTTTTGTCACGCGGGCTGGGTCAACGACACCAGCAGACTTCAGGTCAACGAGCTTCGACGGATTCGTCACGTTCACACCCTGGCCTGCTTTCGCCGCAGCCTTGACCTGCGGCAGCCACTCGTCAGCGTTGAGGCCGGCATTGGTGAGTAGAATCCTAAACGGCTGCTCGAGTGCGTTTTTCAGTATCTGTGCGCCTGCTGCGACCGCGTCAGTACCCTCAACCTTGATTGCTTTGGCGAGATTAATCAATGTCACGCCACCACCTGGCACGATGCCTTCGTCGAGGGCAGCCTTAACGGCTGCAACGGCGTCATCAACACGGAATTTCTTTTCCTCGATCTCGGTCTCGGTCGCCCCACCGACTTTAATGACCGCAACCTTGCCAGATAACGCGGCGCGGCGCTTCTCGAGGTTCTCTTTGTCGTACTCGCTCGAGGCTGCGGCAATTTGGGTTGTGATTTGGTCAATGCGGGCCTTTACCTCAGCCGGGTTGCCGCCGCCTTCGATGATAGTTGTCTCATCCTTAGTCACAATCACCTTGCGGGCCGAACCAACGACATTGAGGTCGACGTTTTCAAAGGTCATGCCCTGGTCTTCGGTAATGACCTGTGCGCCCGTCAGGATAGCAATGTCGTTAAGGATATCCTTGCGGCGATCGCCAAAGGCCGGTGCCTTGACCGCCAGTGTGTTAAAGACGCCCTTCAGCTTGTTGAGGACCAGCGTGCCGAGCGCTTCGCCTTCGACATCTTCGGCAATCAGCACCAGGTCTTTCTTGCCAGCTTGGGCCAGCTTTTCGAGTAGCGGCAGAAACTCTTGGATAGAGCTGATCTTCTTATCGGTGATCACGACTGCCGGCTTGTCAGCGATAGCTTCCATGCGGGCAGCGTCGGTCACCATGTAGGGGCTGACAAAGCCACGGTCGAACGTGAAGCCTTCGACGACTTCTTTTTCGAGCGCCAGACCCTGGCCTTCTTCGACCGTCACGACACCGTCCTTGCCAACCTGTTCGATGACGTCGGCAATCAAGTTACCGATTTCACCGTCACCGGCAGAGATTGTGGCGACTTCAGCTACTCGCTGCTTGTTGCTCTTGATGTCCTCGGCCAGGGTGCCGAGCTTGGCAAGCACGTCTTGGGCGGCTGCCTCAAGACCCTTGCGCAGCAGCATGGGGTTGTGGCCAGCGGCAATCAGCTTGTTGGCTTCATTCAGGATGTGGTAGGTCAGCACGGTCACGGTGGTCGTACCGTCACCGGCAACATCGTTCATCTTGCTGGCTGCTTGCTTGATAAGCTCAGCACCGACTTTGTAGCCAAGCGTTTCGTCATCTTCGTCAGCAATTTCCACGCCCTTGGCGACCGTGACGCCGTCGTGGGTGACGGTTGGCGCGCCGTATGACTTACTAATAACGACGTTCCGGCCCTTTGGACCCATGGTCGTTTTGACTGCGTTGTACAGGATTTCCGCGCCGGCAAGCACCCGCTTGCGCGCGTCTTCGTCATAAAAAACTTTTTTTGCCATCAATAACCTCCTATTTAACCGTCGCTAAGATATCTTCTTCTTTGACCAGGATGTACTCTTCGCTGCCAACCTTGACGTCAGTTGTACTGTAGCTCTTATAGATAATCCGATCGTTGACCTTGATCTCCTTGACGCCTTTGCCAACGGCCAGGACTTTAGCGGTCTTGGGCTTTTCCTGCGCATTGTCCGGCAGGTACAAGCCACTCGCCGTCTTGCTCTCAGCCTTCTCGGCCTGCGCGACGACATAGTCTGATAGGGGTTGAATATTGACTGCCATCTATGTTTAACCTCCTGTTATTTCACACTTTTCAGATTTAGGTTAGCACTTAAATATTGAGAGTGCTAACTACCAGCACTCATAGTAGCCGATTGCCAAAACACCTGTCAATATAGCTGTGGTCAACGGAGGCTTCCCTGCGCACCATCATCCTGTAATTGCGGTTCAAAATCTGCTAACAAGGCTTCAAAATAATGATAGTCAAAATCCTGGTTCTTGCGTGGGTTTTTCACACCCTGTAATTCTCCCTGAACAATTTCAAGTTCGCCAGGTGCAGCAAACGGCTCCCATGATATGTCGCTTAGCACATGGTCAGCATGTGAACCATCCTCAAGCCCGTACGTCACGGCAGTCACCCGATTGGGACGAGGAGGCTCATGTACCGAAACTTCGCTAGTAAGCGCAAAGCGAAGCACAACTCCTGTAATGCTCAATACCGGAATACCCCGCTTTGGAACAAGGGAGACTTTGTCGTGAGGAAAGGGATACTGGTCTGTACCGCCGGCAGAACGAATCACAAATCTCCTGGTAAGCCTATGGAAACGGTCTCTAGTCCTCAAAGCTTCATCAAGACTATGGGCATCATCCAAAATCGCCATGGCGTACTCCACCCCTGGATGGTGGCGTAGATAACGCTCAATGGTTTCCGTGGAAGATATATCTTCTGGCTTAAACCGGTCATGTTCACTCATGCAACCCACAATTATACAAAATTACACACGAAAGCACAAGTTATGAAATGATTGACAATCTATGTCAATAGTTGTACGCTGTGTGCATCCTATCGGATACACCTACAGCCTATGGGGGTGCAGTGTCAGCAGAAGCAAAAATCACCGTCCAACACAACGGCCGCGTCGAGGGGGCGCCCACGTCGAGGGTCAAGATCTGGATCAACCAGCTCGACCAGGGCAAGCGCCCGAGCCACATCTTCACCAACCTGATGCAAGACGTGGCCAACGACTTCGAGGACATCGCTACCGTCGTGCTCAGCATCCGCGTGGATGCGCACGTCGAGCTGGTCTTCAACCCCGGCGTCTACAGCGTCGAGGCGGCAGCCGGTGGGTGGATCGGTGAGATCAACCGGAGGATTCGTGAGATGCCCGGGCAGCTCTATGACGGCCTGCTCACCTTCCGCAGCAACTCCGACATCACCCACGTCTTCGCCACCAGCGCTCTGGGGTCCAACGGGACCTTCTACGCCGGCGACGACGCCTAGGTAGTAGCCGACGGAACCCGGACGGGTCAACCACACAGCCAGTGCGGTAACCCGTCCGGGAATCCGGGCTTGGATTGGCAGAGGGCCACATGCGTTGCAGGCAACTGCCTCCGCTCCCACCCTTCTCCCCCTCTCCACCAAGCCCGATTCACCACGTTGCCTATATCAATACGCTCCTGGTTGGAGCGTGTTTTTATGTAATTTGCGTATAATACAGAGATAATGGCCAACATAAACAAAACGCTCCTCATGTCCGGAGCCGACTACTTCACGGACGAGTTCGCTATCAATGCCTATATGGACTCCCGTGTACCCGTCAATGTCACCCAAGCCTGCAAAGAGCACGCAGCTATTCGGGTGTCACTTGAGGAAGCTGGCATGCATATCATCAAAGTACCGCCGCCCGAAGGCTGCCAAGACGGTGTCTACACCGCCAACTGGGGGCTATGCCGTGGCGATACAGTCGTGCTCTCTTCCCTGCCCAACAAGCGCCAGGCCGAGGAAGCCTATGCCGAAAGTATCTTGCGTGACTTGGGCAAAAAGGTCGTAAAGCCCCCCTACCGCTTCAGCGGCCAGGGTGACGCCCTGCCCTGCGGCAACCGGCTACTCGTCGGCAGCGACTACCGCACTGACCCCCGCGTCCATCCGTTTCTCGCCGAAACCCTCAACTACGAAGTCATCAGCCTCAAGACCGTCCCCAAGCGCGGCTGGTTCGGATTCGGCAGACCCACGACCAACAAGATTACCGGCTGGCCGGACAGCTTTTTCTATGATATCGACCTGGCCCTGGCCGTGCTGACGCCGGAACTCATCGCCTGGTGCCCTGAAGCATTTGTACCGGAGAGCCAAGCAACAATCCGTGCACTCCCTCTTGAGAAAATTGAGGTGTCACTTGAGGAAGCCACCAAAGGCTTCGCCTGCAACCTCGTTTCCAGTGGTGAAACAGTCGTCATGAGCTCCCATGCGCCGCGCCTGAAGGCCGCCATCGAAGCCAAAGGCTTCACAACAATTACTCCTGAAATCACCGAGCTCAAAAAAGGCGGCGGCTATATCCGCTGCACCACCCTGACACTCGATAACGAATAACCACCTTCCGTGCAGTTATTTTCCTAACTGTTTATTTTGTAACCTTATCTTATTATTATAGCATATTATGACAAATCATTCAAGTGAACCAGGTGAAATGAGAGATTTATGCGGGATGCCGACGCGCGAAGCGCTCGATGCGTTGCTGGACAAGATTAGAGACCCGAATCTGGCCATTGCCATTGGCGGGGTAGCAGTTAATCGGGTCAAGGCCTTCGAAAGCCTGGAGGAGAGCGCACAGACGTTTACCTTCGAAACCGGCCCGCGCGACGACACTTCTGACATGACCATCCGGTTCAACCCCTTAAGCGAGCGGTTTGCCGACAGCGCGGTCGATAAAGCTGGTAACCGGATTTGCCCGCCGTCCGACGACCAGCGCTAGCCTTGACGTGCCCGTACTGCGTCGCGGGCAGTAGCGATTTCATCCCACGAATGTTCGCCATCGGCACGCTCGATGGTCTTCTCGTGGCCTTTGCCGAGCAGCAACACTGTATCGCCTTTCCCTGCCCGGTCGATGGCGAACTTGATAGCTTCGGTCCGGTCGTGCACAAGGAACAAATTTTGTTCACGGACCTTGCCGGCGCTCTCAGCACCTTCGGCAATCTGGTTCATAATTGCCACGCCGTCGACGTCACGGTCGTCCTCTTCGGTGACAACCACTTCATCACAGTACTCGCCCGCCAAACGCCCCTGAATAGCCCGCTTGGCTTCATCGCGCCGTCCAGCCGAGCCGAACATACAGATTAATTTTCCTTGTACCACCGGGCGCAAATCCTTGAACAACTTTTCGAAGCTGTCCGGCGTATGCGCAAAGTCGACAATCACATCAAAATCCTGGCCTTCGTCAATTCGCGTCATCCGGCCCTCGACAGCGCTCAAGGCGGCTATTCCCCGCTCCACCTGGTCCTTCGTCAGCCCGAGCGTTCTACCTACCGCTGCGGCGGCCAAGGAGTTGTACACGTTAAAGCTGCCGGGTATGTGGCACTCAACCCGGTACTCGTCGTCGCCGATACGGGCCGCGTAGCGCGCGCCGCCAGGGGTCAACTTAACATTATGCGCCCGTAAGTCACCGTCTTTGATGCCGTAGGTGAGCGGGTTGGCGATATCATGCACAAACAGTTCGGCCGATTCGTCTTCGGCATTGATGATGCCTGCGCGCAAGCCCCGCTTACTAGCAATCTTGAAGAGTTTCCGCTTGGCGTCGCGATATTTTTCGAACGTGCCATGATAATCCAGGTGTTCGTGCGTGACGTTCGTCATGACGGCCACCTGGTAGGGCACGCCCCACACCCGGTTCTGGGCCAGCGCGTGGCTTGTAGTCTCTAGCACCAACCACTCGATGCCCTGCGCTTTCATCCACTTCAGCCGCTTCATCAGCTCCGGCACGCTGACATTCGTCATGTGCTGCACTTGCGGTCGGATATCATCCCCTACCCCGTAGGCCACGGTGGTCATGAGGCCGGCCTTGATGCCAGCTTCATGCAGCATCCGATGAATCATAAAGCTAGTGGTCGTCTTGCCGTTGGTACCAGTTACGCCGATGACTTTCATACCCCGTGCCGGGAACCCGTTAAGAGCATTGAACACCATCGCCTCTGCCAAATGCCCGTACGGCTCAACCCAGCGAAACAACCCACGCGGGATAAACATCTTCACCAGTCTTCGAACATTCATCGAAATACTCCTCTCTGCTTGCAATCCAGTATACTAGGGATTTGATGAAGGTTTTAGGAATTGAGACGAGTTGTGACGAGACCGCTGCGGCGGTTGTCGAGGACGGCCGGATTTTGCATAGCAATGTCGTGGCCTCGTCGATGGACCTGCACGCGCAGTATGGCGGCGTGGTGCCGGAGATTGCCGCCCGCAGCCACATCGAGTCAATCACCCCTGTTATCAAAGAGGCTCTTGGGACCGCACGCTGCGACTGGGACGATATTGATGGCATTGCCGTCACCTACGGCGCGGGCCTGGGCGGTTCCCTGCTGATTGGCGTACTGACGGCCCGCACCCTGGCCATAACGCACAACAAACCCCTGTACGCCATTAATCACGTCGAGGGGCATGTCTATGCTAATTTCTTGACCGAGACTTCCCTGCCCGGTTACGCCTTGCCGAGCCGTCAGCCCCAGTTCCCATTGCTCGCTCTCATCGTCAGCGGCGGCCACAGCCAGCTCGTCCTCTTCCGCGATCATTTCGATTACACCTTGCTTGGCCAGACCCATGATGATGCCATTGGCGAGGCGTTTGATAAGGTGGCGAAACTCCTTGGTCTCCCCTATCCTGGCGGACCAAGCGTCGGCAAGAAGGCGCTTGAGGGCAACCCTGATGCCTTCACCCTTCCCAAGGCCAAGCTGCAGGCAAAGTATGATTTCAGCTTTTCGGGCCTAAAAACAGCCGTTTTAAGGGCCGCTCAGGAACTGGTCGGTAAATCACATGACTTTCCCTCGTTTGAGCTGCCACAGCTGCTCTCCGAGGCTCAGAAAGCCGATATTGCCGCCAGCTTCCAACGGATTGCCGTTGAGACGGTCGTCGACAAGACAATACTCGCCTACGAGGAGTTTCAGCCTAAATCAGTCGTCATCGCCGGCGGCGTGGCTGCCAGCCCGGAGCTCCGGCGCCAACTGGCCGAACGCTTGCCCTCTCCCATTGAGTACACCGACCCCAAGCTCTGCACCGATAACGGCGCTATGATTGCCACCCTTGGTTGCTACCACAGAGAAAAGGGCCGACCCACGGCCGACCCCTATTCTCTCGATATCGCCCCAAATCTCAGTATGTAATCTCTAGTCTTTTGGTACCCGCACTTCGACGCGTCCACTTAAGCCGTTCGGGAACATCAGCTCGCCAGTTGTATGACGCCGCACTTCGGCCGCAATAGCCGGGTCACGAGAAACACGCACCTCGTATATGCTCGAACGATTAACAAACGGCCCCTTGGCCTCAACATCGTTCCCCTGCTCCACGCGCACGATGGTGACGAGAGAGCTGCATGACAGACCACCCACGCTCTTCTTCCCTGTCGTGCCGTCTTGGTGGTATTCCGGATACGCCTTGGCTGCGCCGTCCAGCAGCTGTCGAACGAATGGAGGTTCACTCTTTTTCCCTTCGGAGTCTTCTACACTCGCGGGAACAAAAAGCTCAGTTTCACTTACCCGCGTCTTTACTATTTGGCCGTTGAGGAGGCCTTGGCTGACTGTAGCCAGAAGTTCATCTGGTGATACAGCAATCTCTTCCACATCGCTACTCTTTGTCTCGAGCATATGTAACGGGAAGAGTGGCTCTCCCTCAATACGGATATCAGGTTGATCTAGTGTTGTCATAAAAGTAACCATAATAACATTCTTACCTCTTGTCAATATTACTGTCAGATTCTTCACATAGCTGTGGATAACCATTTGCACAGCTCATTAATTGTGGTTATGCTGAAGAGGAAAACAAAAACCGTGCGGTCGGCGGGCAACCGCCAACCGCACTCTTGAGGGAAAACAAAAGCCAGTTGCAGTATTGACGGTGGGCTTTTACGGTGTAAAGGTCTAGGTTAGTAGTGCATGTTTATTTCACGTGAAAACTCCCCTGTTTGCGTCAACTATTACAGGGGTGATATTATTGGTGGTATTGCTTTACATTGATTCAAAAAGTTAGGAAGCTGCATGAAATTACCAAAGGTCTATGAACCCAGCCAATACGAAGCTACGATTTATGAGCTCTGGGAGAAGAGTGGCGTCTTCCAGCCGGAGCAGGGAAGTCACAAGGATAGCTTCAGTATTGCCATTCCGCCGCCGAACGCCAACGGTAATTTGCATCTTGGCCATGGTTTGACGCTGGCACTAGAAGACATCGCCGTCCGCTATAACCGACTGAAAGGGAAGCATGTACTCTTCCTGCCGGGCGCCGACCATGCCGGGTTCGAAACCCAGGTTGTCTACGAAAAAGAGCTCACCAAACAGGGGAAGAGCCGCTTTGATTTCAGCAGGGAAGAACTCTACCAGCAGGTGTGGGATTTCGTCGCCCAGAACCGTGACAACTACGAGAACCAGTTCCGCCGCCTTGGCGCCAGTTTGGACTGGTCACGCTACACCTTCACCCTTGATGACAAGATCGTCCGGCGTGCCTACGCGACGTTTAAGAAGATGTGGGACGAGGGGCTGATTTACCGCGGCGAACGCCTGGTTAACTTCTGTACATTCCACGGAACCGCCTTCGCCGACATTGAAGTTGCCTACAAGGAAACTGCCGGTCACCTCTGGTACATCCGCTATCCATTGACCGATGGCAGCGGGGAAGTGGTCGTCGCTACCACCCGCCCGGAGACCATGCTCGGTGACACTGCGGTCGCAGTCCATCCCGATGACGAACGTTATAAGGATTTTGTCGGCAAAACGGTGAAACTACCGCTCACCAACCGCCAGATTCCCATCATTGCCGATGACATGGTAGACAGCGAGTTTGGTACTGGCGCCGTAAAGATTACGCCAGCACATGACCCCAATGACTTCGAAGTGGCCGAACGCCATGACCTGCCAAAGGTAACCGTCATTAGCTACGAAGGCAAAATGACTGACGAGGCGCCCGACCAATACCGTGGTCTCGAGGTGGATGAAGCCCGCAAGCAGGTCGTTGATGACCTGAAAGCTGCGAAAGCACTCGTCGAAGTCCGCGACCACACCCACAACGTCGGCCACTGCTACAAATGCGGCACTGTCCTGCAACCGCTCCTGCGCGAACAGTGGTTCATCGACATGCAGCCGCTCGCCACAGCTGCTATTAAGGCGCTCAAGAACGGTAAGATTACGTTTTATCCGGACAATAAGAAAACCCAGCTTGTCCGCTATCTTGAGGGGCTGAAAGATTGGAACATTTCCCGCCAGATCGCCTGGGGCATCCCCATACCTGCCTTCCAGAATGTCGACAATCCAGATGACTGGATCTTTGACGAACGGGTAGACCAGGAAATTATCGAAGTGGCAGGGAAGACATACCGCCGCGATCCTGACGTGTTCGATACCTGGTTCTCCAGCAGCTCCTGGCCGTACGCCACCCTCGACTATCCTGACGGAAAAGATTTCAAGCAGTTCTACCCATTGAGCCTCATGGAAACAGCTGCAGACATTTTGTACCCATGGGTTAGCCGCATGATTATGTTCGGCCTCTACGTCACCGGCCAGGTGCCGTTTGAGGCCGTGTACTTGCACGGGCTTATCCAGGACGAACACGGGCAGAAAATGAGCAAATCAAAAGGCAATGTTATCGACCCGATGGCGGTTATTGATGAATTTGGTTCCGACGCCTTCCGAGCTGGCATTGTTGCTGGTGAATCACCGGCCGGCAACCGGCCGTTTGACCGGAGCAAGATTGTTGGTGCCCGCAACTTCTGCAACAAGCTCTGGAACGTGGCACGCTTTATCGAAGACAAAGCAGGCGAGTCATTCACACCCGGCAAGCCAAAGCCAACCAGCAGTGCGGATGCCTGGTTGTTGATGAGATTACAACAAGTTACTGATGATGTCGCCCGTGATTTGGATAACTACCGCTTCAGCGAAGCATACGAGAAGGTCTACCACCTGCTGTGGGACGACTTCGCTGATTGGTACATCGAGTACGCCAAGGTGGATGCAAATCTTGATGTCTTGGCATATGGCCTGGACACAATTTTGCGCCTCGCGCACCCCTTTGCGCCATTCGTAACCGAAACCATCTGGCAGACAATCAGCTGGACAGGGAACAGTATTCTCGCTGGCCAAGGCTGGCCCGAAGTACCCAAGGCGGATGCCAAAGCAGCCGAGGAGTTTGGGCAGATAAAGACAATCGTGAGCGAGGTCCGGCACATCAAATCGGCCCTCAACTTCGCTGGCGGCCACCTGTACTACACCGACGTGCCGTTCCTCACCCAAAACGCCGATCTCATTACGCGCCTGACCAAGCTCGAGGGCGTCGTCGAAGTCAAGGACGGCCACGGGTTGCACCTCACCACCACGCCGCATCGGTGTTGGCTTGACGTCGACCAAGAGACCGCCCGCCGGTACCTTACCAAACTGGAAGGGAAGCGAGCAGAGCAGGAGAAGGCAATTGCGCAACTAAAGGCGCGTCTCGACAATAAATCCTACGTCAACAATGCTCCGGCACATCTCGTGGAAGAAACGCGCCGTCAATTGGAAGAGGCCGAAGCGCTCATAGCCAACCTGGAGAAGGAATACGAGCGCTTCAACATCACGACCGAGAAAGTCTAGCTGCTACTCCGCCGGTTCAAGTATCTCGCGGATACGGGCCACACTCTCGCTCGGCCGGTAATCATCGAACCATAGCACGTGCCAACCCATCCGTTCAGCAGCCATGAGGTTGGGCCGGGCATCGTCTATCAGCAGTATCTCCTGCGGCAGGCAGCCAGCTTCTTTTTGGGCGATTTCATAAATTTCCTGCTCTGGCTTGATGACACGCACAACCGAAGAATCGATAATTGCGTCGTAGGGCACATCCGGCAACAGGCCGCGCTGCCGCATCTCAGGGATCAAGCCCGGCATGATGTTACTGAGCAGCCCGACGTGATAATTGTCTGCCGCCCATATAACCAGTTCGTGCATCTCCTTAATGGGATCAATAGACTGCAGGTAATATTGCGACCAGTTAAACTCAACCATGCCAAGACGTGCGCCCAGCACGGTATTGAACTCCTCGAGACTCATCTCACCGCGGCACACCGCATCGTTGTAGTGCCAGAAGGTCGTCTCGATGATATCGGCCGGCACGCCGCTCTCCTCGGCAATCATGGTAAATGCCCGCTGGAAGAACCGCACTAGACACCCGTTGATATCAAAGTAAATAAACCGCACGCCGCGCCGAGAGCGCTTCTTGGCTGGCGGCGCCGCAACACCCACCGGTGCAGACTCGAGGCCAACCAGCTCGTCGAGCGAAATATGCAGTGCCTCGGCAATGCTGCGGATAGTAAAGATCGACGGCGCTTTGATAGCTCCGCGCTCGATTTTAGCCAGGGTAGAGTAGGAGAGGCCGGCCTGCTGGCACAGCTCCTGCTGGGTCAGCCCAGCCTGCTGACGGGCCTGCTGCAAGCGCAGCCCAAGGCTCTTTTCCGGCTCCACCTCACCCTGAACCACCCGCACGGGTTCTATCGCCCCACCTACATCACTCATACGCCATATGATACCAGTTCCCAAAACGCATGGCGAATAAAATTGGTACTATCCGGCTAGAACTTATCTGAGAACCAGCCCTAGTCAGGAATAAAGCTCATGAGCGTCAATACGACGATGAATGTGGCAATACCGGCCAGCGCCGCCACCGACAGCGCGCTCTTTGTATTGCTGCCACCTAAGCGTCGTTGCGCCCGTGTGTACACCCAGGTCGCAAAGCTAATCGCGACCAGAAAAGCGATAACTGCATTACTCATGCTCGTATTCTACCTTAAAACTTCAGCTTTTCCGCTACTGCTGCCAATGCCTCGTGGTCCGGCTCGACGCTACTATCTGGAGAGTGTTCATATTCACCAATAGTATTAAAGGGGATAAGGTGCACGTGTGCATGCGGCACCTGCTCACCCATAACCTTGACACCAACCCGGACAGGGGAGAGGACTTCACGGATGCGGTTTGCGACCAGCTTAGATGTTGCCATCACGGCCGCATAATCTTCATCCGACAAGTCCCACAGATGATCGACCTGCTGCTTTGGAATAACCAGCGTATGGCCAGGTACGGCACCGTAGATATCAAGGAACGCCAGAGTTTTGTCATCCTCGTATACCTTATGTGATGGGATTTCACCCTTGATGATTTTGGTAAACACACTGTCTTGCATACATACATTGTACGCCAAACCGCCGGTGCTTTGCATTCGGGGAAAATCATCGTATAGTGCACCTATGGAAGGGCAGGAGCATACCCCCGAGCCGGCGCTGGCTGCAACCGAAGTATTTGAACCTCCTGTCGGCTGGCGAACAAAAGCACGGCATGTCGGTGCCACCGTTGCCCGCGTAGCACTCCGCCTCGGCGTCATCCTCCCCGGTGGCATAGCTGGAGCAGAAGCTGCCGGCCCGGCTACCACCACCATAGGCCCGGCCGTCATTGAGTCACGAATAAACTTTGATATGGCCGGCGAAGCCACCCTTGAACTACCGCCACTTGGCTCGGTAGCCGCTGATGTCAGCCGGGGGCCGTTCGGTGCGACCGTCCAGCTGCGGTCAATCACAGAAGATGCGCCCGACATTTTGAAGCAAGAGTTCACCCTCGCCCAACAGGCCGCTGAGGGTAGTGAGATCACCTTACCGAGCTTTGCACAGGGTGACTATCTTGAGCAGCAGATGAAAGAACTGTTCCAAGATACTGCCACGCGCGGGGCAATCGGGTTTCTTCTTGGCGGCATTGCCGCCGGCATAGCCTTTGAAAGCTTACGGCTCCTGCCGTATGCCATGAGCAAAGAGCAACTGACAAGGCACCAGTTGTTCCGACGAGGCGTTACAGCCATGCTGGTGCCCATAGGCGCACTGGGACTCGGTGCCGGCCTGACACTTGCCAGCTTTGACAAAGACGCCTTTAAGACCGAGCCAAAGCTTGACGGCATGCTAGCCCTCGCGCCCGATGCCGTACAGCAGGGAATTGCCTCACTTGATAATTACCGTGGCATCAGCGCGCAATTTACAGGGGTAATACAAAACCTCAACAACCTGACCTCTATCGTTCGTGAACTCAACATTTTACCCGAAGATACCGACGGGCTCGTGCCCATACTGATCGTCGGCGACATCCACTCCCAACCATGCGCCTATCAGCGCGCGGAGCTGTTACGAGAAGGCTCCGGCGCGGTGCTCGTTATCAATGTAGGGGATGAAACAGAGTGGGGACTGGATTTTGAAAACACCTTATTTGCTTCTCAACAGTGCGAAGATGACAGCCCCGCCAAACTTTCGACCGATATGGTGTTTGTAAAAGGGAACCATGACAGCCACAACACGGTGGCGCACATGAAACAGTTCCCGAACGTTACTGTTCTGGAGGGAAAATCCGAAACAGTCTTTCTCGACACAGAAGAGGGCTTGATCCCGCTTCGCCTCATCGGTGATGGCGACCCCCGTTTCACCCCATATCCATGGGATCGTCCAAGTCTTAGTGTGGAAAAGCAGATGGTCGCGTCCATGGGTGAGCGTCTCGGCCATACCGCTCTGTCCTCACTCCCGGACTTGCTTGTCGTCCATGATCCGGCGGCCGCGAGAGCAGCCCATGAAGTCATGGCAAAACATGACCGCACCATACCTTATGCCGTAGCCGGCCACACCCATAATTTTGCGACCGAAGAGAACTTGACCGTTGTCGATAGCTTCGGCATGTCAGGCCTGCGCGGCTATGAAGGCAATGCGCGGCCTGCCGGCGCGGTCGTACTCTACCTAGACCCCAAGACTAAAGAGGTCACACGCGGCAAGCGGCTCGTCATCCAAGCCAATGGCTCGTTCAGCACAGAATGGTTTACCCCCATAACAAGTCACCAAGAACTCCAGCTTGCCAGTGAATAGCATGGCATTCGTAGGTTTTCATGTACAATACGCTTATGCAATTTGCTCGTAAGGGCGCCGTTTTTTTGGCATCACTGTTTTTTATACCGCTCCTGTTCGGTACGGTATCTGCCGTCTCTTTCAACCAGACGATTGGGCAGCCGGAAAAGATTAAGACCTGGATCGCCGAAGGCGGAACCTACAATACGTTCCTAAACGTCACCCTAACAGAGCTGCAGGAGAACACCAAAGAAGGAGAAGGCGATACCTTGCCGCTCAACGATCCTGAGCTGCAAACTATTTTCAGAAACGCCTTCCCACCAGAACTACTCCAGAAGTCAGCCGAATCATTCATTGACGGCACCTACAACTGGCTAGACGGGGAAGTGGCCCAGCCGGATTTCCGCATCGATCTAGTAAGCGCTAAAGCCTCTCTTGCCGATAACCTCAGCCAGTACCTCCAAAACCGCTACAACAACCTGCCAGCTTGTGGCCCGCGAGATATCCCAAGCGAGCTTGATCCGTTCACCGTCAGTTGCCGCGTTCCGGGGTATGATATTGGCCCCGAAGCCCAGAAGCTTCGCGGTGATATCATGAACAGCGAGGAATTCCTCGGCAGCGGTGTTATAACCGCAGACGACTTGCATGACTCAGAGAACCCCAACAAGCCAACCTTCTTCGAGCAAGCGAAGGGATTAGCCGACATGTACCGGGTCGCAAAGCTTGCACCATTCCTGCTTGGTGTCCTGACGCTCTTGGCAGCGCTTACCTTCATCTTTGCCAGTGACAGCAAACGACGCGGCGCACAAAAAGTGGGTATCAGCCTCTTGGTGGTCGGTATACTGCTAGCCGTCAGCAGCTATATAGCTACTCTGGCGCTCGAAAAAGTCAGGGCAAACCTCATCAACAACGGGGGAGGCGCCATGGAAAACTTCATGCAGAACACGCTTGCCCAGCTCATCAGCCGCTTCGGTCAGGAAATAAATGCCATCAACCTGGCCTTCGGCAGTATTTTCGCAACCCTTGCCATCGCCATCTTTGTCACGCTCGCCGTCCTGAAAAGAAAGCAGGGCGAGGAGCCTGACAGCGACCGCAGGGATGACAGCCACACACCTGCCGACACATCCCAACAAGACCCCCAGGTCGCCACAGTCGAACAAACAGAAGCAAAAGAACAGAAATAAAATGTTGATGGCGGAGAGAGTGGGATTATGGCGCCTGCGCGCATATAATCTGCGGCCTTTCTCGGAACAAGTTCCTGCGAGAGTCCTTGATTATCGAACTAGGTTCAAATCTTTCTCTTCATAAAGAAGAGAAACGACCATGCATTAAAAACATGGCCGCCTCTCTTCCTGGCGGAGAGAGTGGGATTCGAACCCACGGTACCCGTAAGGGCACAACGCTTTTCGAGAGCGTCCAGTTCAACCACTCCTGCATCTCTCCAGGCACCTGACGCGAGCTGTTTTATTGTAACAGCTCGCTACTTTGTCAAGCCATTATGGCTTGACTTGCATCAACCACTCGGTCACCCTTCCGTATCTGTCTCATTTTACCAGAACTGCCCTAGCTTTTATATCTGTAATGTGTTACTATTACCCCTGTTCTTTTGCACTTCTCAATTCTTCAAACCAAGGAGTCGGCTTGGCCGCTCCGACTGTTTGAAGAATTGCAAAGAAGAAGCGACCAGAGGATGAAACAAAAGCAAGATATTTTGCTTTTGCGGAAGCCGACCGTCGGTTCTGACGCGCACCTGTAGCTCAGCTGGATAGAGCGTTGGCTTGCGGAGCCAAAGGTCGTAGGTTCGAATCCTGCCAGGTGTACCAAACAAAATACCCATCCTACGGATGGGTATTTTGTTTGATTCCTTTCAGCGCTCGGTTCTGCGACTCGATCCGCCAACCGGCGGAGCGGTAGTCGTAGGTTCGGTCTTCGGCTCTCACGCACAGGAATTTCTTCCGAGCATGAGAGCTAGAAGTGCATCAGTCTGCCAGTGTACCGGGGTCTAAAACCGTATCTTATGCATAAACCGGTCAACCATATCTCGGTCACGATCCTCGTAGGGTAGATATTGGGCTAACACCTCGGCAATCCTGTCTTCGTCTTCTGGTGGGTAGTAAATAGTCAGTGGAGGCATAAACCGCTTGAGGGGCATCAACCAAATTGAACTCATTGCGTCTTCATCTACTATCGAAAATGATTTGAAGCCGCCATATGGATAAAATTTTTCTGCAATATGAATACCACGCCCATCGAGAGCATATTGGAGCGTGCGCGGCTGTTTCGCTGCTGCCACCCCGAACGTAACCGCCACGATCGCAATTACGGTCGTCGAGACAAGATCGCCGTTTGTCAATATATAAACCAGCAAACAGCCAATGATAGTCGCGAATGCTAGCAGGGCGAACCAGCTGGCATTTTTTTGGTGTGCCATGTACTCAGAAGCAGTCCACTGTATGCCGTTCCCTGTACTGACGCTCGTCATATTTGGCGCGGGCTCCATAATGGGCGTAGGCGGCACCTGCCCCTGGCTTTCTTCGGGAGAATACGCCTGTTGAGCAGGGAATACGCTCTGAGTACTTGAAACAGTCTCATTCGGTTGAGCGGCTGCCGGCTCGGGTTGCCTTGAATCAATCTCAGGCGGCTCGCCGGCAGGTGGTGGCGCCGAGGCGCCAGGAGTGATTGTATCCCCCGGTTGCATAAGCGTATTGTACAGCACTCTATGGCAATAAATAAATAATGCCTCGTTAGAGCGGGCTTGGTATAGTGAATAAATAAAGGAGAGCCCATGCAGAAATTTCGCGTTACCAACCGGCAGATTACTATCCTTCTTATCATAAACAGCCTGGTTCTGGTGGGCTTCGGCCTCGTTGCGCTCATTAACCCCGAGGGGCTGGCAAGCCAGGCTGGCATTAGGCTGGATACGCCAGATGCCACCGCCGATTTCCGTGCCGTATATGGTGGCCTCCAGGTAAGCTTGGGCCTGTTTCTCATCTGGTGCGTCAGGGCCAAGCAGTATGCCTCGGGCCTCGTGGCGGCAACGCTAATACTGGCAGGTCTCAGTCTGGGTCGGCTCACGGGGATGGCGGCGAG
This sequence comes from uncultured Candidatus Saccharibacteria bacterium, assembly GCA_964507855.1. Classification (GTDB taxonomy): domain Bacteria; phylum Patescibacteriota; class Saccharimonadia; order Saccharimonadales; family CAZDQS01; genus CAZDQS01. Next base: position 84,874 of record CAZDQS010000001.1, read on the forward strand.
CGGAGCCTGGACCCCCACCGCTTTCTGGTTATTAGCTCCTGAGCTTGTTGGCGTAGCGGTCAATCTTAGCTTCTTGCTTTTAGAGCGGCGGCGTTGAGCCGTATTTGTAATATCTCTGTTATTGGCTATAATAACCACGTATTGCGGAGAGGTACCCGAAGACATTTGGTGCACTTTCGAAATAAATTTCTCAAGTGGCCAAGCAGGGAAAACTCGAACAGCCACCGGCTATCCTCGGGCTTTAGGGACTCCGTCGCCCGCAGAGCTCATAGCTAGCCTCAGATTTATCCAATGATAGCTTAAGATTTTGAGCTATCATCAGACAAATCTGGAGAGGTACCCAAGAGGCTGAAGGGGACGGTTTGCTAAATCGTTAGGGGGGAGCGATCCCCCGCGAGGGTTCGAATCCCTCTCTCTCCGCCAGACTTTGTTGGCAGGCTCTACAGCCTGGCAGCATAGTCTGGCACATGAACAAGAACCCAATGCTGTAAGGCGGAGGGTGTGGTGGAGCGAGAACATGCTCTCCATCACCTAGGAAGGGTGACCGAGTGGTTGAAGGTAACGGTCTTGAAAACCGTCGTGCCCGCAAGGGTACCGTGGGTTCGAATCCCACCCCTTCCGCCAAATAAATACGCCTACCTTTTGGTAGGTTTATTTATTTGCAACGAAATCGGATTCGAACGGGAGTGCCAGTGGCACGCCCCGGCACCCTTGCCCGAAAGATGCCGGTGGCATCTTTCGGGTGGCTGTAGGCAAAACTATTTTTGTTTTGCCAGCCAGGCGAATCCCACCCCTTCCGCCAAAGCAATACCGAAACGGCCAACAGGCCATTTTATTATTTTTGTGCAAAGACGCACGCATCGACGGATGTAGCACCAGCTCGCCTCAGCACCTTGGCGGCCGCCTCCAGACTCGCACCAGTCGTCACCACATCATCAATAAGTAATATCTTTTTACCCCGTATCCGATTCGAGTTAAGGGGACGGAATGCATTCATCAGTTGTGTTTCCCGCTGCGCCTTCCTGGCACCGACCTGGCGGCTTTGCCCTAAGCGAGCCAAGAGGGGAAGGGTATCTAAACGCACTTCTCGCGCAACCGCACGGGCAAGCAGTTTCGCATGGTCATACCCTCGTTGGCGTACTCTGGTTGTCGCAGTTGGCATATGGGTAACAATCGTTGCTTCATCAAGATAGGGAAGAGCTTGTATCATGACGGCTGCAGCATCCCGCGCTGCTGCGCTCGCCCGACCAAATTTCAGCGTGTAGATAAGCTCCTTCGCCACACCTTCGTATTCCGTCGCAACCCATACATGAGATAAAGCAGAGGTACGCTTGCATTTCTTGCATACGGCACTATCACGGGTAACAGCCCTGCATCGGTAGCAACGATCCGGCAGACCCCTGCAGGCATCACGACACCAGGGGCACAGCAGCCACCCCTCCTGACGGCACACGAGACACGCGTGCGGTGCGACGATACTGATAATTCTCTCGGCCAAAAACATAGAAATTCTGACGTTGTAAGTATTATGTTGTAAATAACTGCCTCTAGACGTTGCGCTCTAATTATAGTCTAAGTTATACTATCAAAAAGATAAAAACTTGAGACTACAAAAAACGTATATCAAATAGGTAAAAGCAGGCCAGCGACAAGTGTTTCGGCCTCGCGAATAAACCACCGGTTTATCTCAACAAGTGGAGGGTAACAACATATATGGCACGACGTAACCGTGATGATGATCTGCTCATGGAAGATGAGCTGACTGCTGCATTCCTGGGGGACGACGACTTACCAACGACGAGCGATCCGGCCGCGACCCAGCCAGCAGTACCGGCTGATGATGAGTGGGATGAAGAAGAGGCCGTTCCTGGCCAGTTGGCTGTTGATGTGTACGAGACAAAAGAGAAGCTCGTCGTTAAGGCCCGCACGGCCGGTGTTAACAAGAACGACCTTGATGTCAGCATCGCCGACAACACCTTGAGCATCCGTGGCACCTTGTCCGCAGGCAATGAGGACGATGTCGAGAACTACTTTGTCCAGGAGTGTTACTGGGGCGAGTTCTCCCGCAGCATCGCATTGCCGGTACCGGTAAAGGAAGAGGAGATTGAGGCGGTCCTGAAGGACGGCGTCCTCACCATCTCATTTACCAAGGTAAAGCAAGATACCGTGAAGAAGATCCAGGTACTCTAGAGCCGAACTCTTCAACGCCAAAAAACCACCCATTACTGGGTGGTTTTTTGTTACCTCGGGGACGACTACGGCAGGGAGTAAAAACACCCCCGCAGTTGCGGGGGTGTTCGATTAGTCTACGGCTCTTTCTAAGCGCCAGTCACCCGCTCGAAGACGAAGCGGACAATGAACTGCGCGAGTGCAACGATAACAAGACCGATAATCGCGTACATAATGGTGTTCTTGGCACTCGTCACGTTACTTGATTCACCGGCTGAGGTGATGTACTTCAGGCCACCGATGATAATCATGATGAC
>CAZDQS010000001.1:87459-309811 GCA_964507855.1 uncultured Candidatus Saccharibacteria bacterium
TTGATTCACCGGCTGAGGTGATGTACTTCAGGCCACCGATGATAATCATGATGACAGAGACAACACCGACAACAACTGAGAAGATGTTGATGATAAGCCGGATGATTTCCATAACACGACTTTCAGCGTCAGGATCAGAGGCACAACTGTCCGGATCTGTTGCACAGATACCAGCGCTGAGCCCTTCATCAACGCCACCGCCAGGATTTAATAACTGCGCACTAGCAGGAGCAGCCACTGCAAACGTCAGGGCACCTGCCGCTACGAAACTCAGAGCGAGCATTTTGATTTTCTTAATCATACTTTGTGTAGACCTTTCATTAACTACCATTGGTTATACCACATCCGTTATGCCCGTACAAGCGATATGCTTTATGGCGCAACCGAATTCATAACGTAACGCACGATGACCTGTGCAAGCGCCACAATTACCAATCCAACAATGGCGTACAGGATAGTGTTCTTAGCACTCGAGACTTTGGCCGAGTCACCAGTCGAGGTAATGTACTTCAAGCCACCGATGATAATCATGATGACTGCAACCACACCGACAACAATACTCAAAATATTAACCACTGTTCGTACAACAGAATCAACAGACGTTGTTCCAGTCTGTGCACAGTTGTTACCCCCTGCGGTAGTCGTCAATCCAATTCCTTCACAGATTTGCTCTTTCGCTGTCTGTGCCCCCGCGGGCAATGCCGCCAGTACGACGTATGCAGCAAGCATTACTCCTAACGCAACCAGCACATACCGGGTGAGGGAAAGAGTTTTTGTCATGTAGTTTTCTCCTTTTTATGTATCGATTATCTCTAATTATTACCTAAAGCTGGTTCAAAACAAATACTATTATACCTTGTGCTAGGAGCGCGATAGCTAACCCTATAAGCGCATAAATAATCGTATTCTTGGCATTGTTAATCTTCGTCGCATCTCCACCGGATAGGACATACTGAAACCCACCGACAATAATAATAATCACCGAAGCCACCCCAACAGCAATCGCGAGAATACGTGCCGCCTTGGTCAGTATGCCGTCCGGCCCATAAATATCATTAATATCATTGCCATCGGTAGCGGTTTGCGGCCGCTGGTTATCTTGACATACCGTAGCATCCGGCGTCTTTGAGCACACGTCATCAAATAGACCTTGCGCGTGTGATTGAGCTGATAGACCTAGCACGGCACCAATAATTGTAATAACTAGGATAATTTGCTTCATCATACACGCGTCACCACGAACGTTACGATACCATACGCGGTAATTGTCACAAACAAACCTATCAGCGCATAAATAATCGTATTCTTAGCGGTGGCAGTTGCCTGCGGATCGCCACGCGATAATACGTACCGCATACCTGCGAGGGTAATGATCAGCAATGCAATACCACCAGCAACTCCGAAGACGATATTAAGCGCCGCCTGTACGGAGTTGTTTGTAAAGCTCGTCTGCGGAAGTATAATGCCGCTTGTATCTATAGGTCGATCAGGAATAATCAAGTTGTTGCCGATAAGGTTAACGATAACGGTAGCCAAGAGAGCAATAACTAACCCGATAAGTGAGTTTATAATCGTTTGCCGGGCGTCTTTTGCCTTATCGGGCTCTCCGGTTGAGAGAATAAACCGAAAGCCACCATAAATAACAAACCCTATCGCCACCAAGCCGCCAATCCGGAGCAAGATTTCAACGACGGCGAGAAGAATTTTGCCAGTATCACTCGGGAAGTCCATAACAACCGAACACCTTCCGGCTATCTCTTCGCCACCAAGATACTTATACCAAGGAGGGATGATGCTAGTCCCCTTAGCCTCGAGAGCACACGGGTCCCCCGTAGCCGCAAAATTCCTCAATAAACTCCAGGCTGCTCCAAGCATCTAGAACAATCCTCCGGGCACCACCCATTGCAAGAAGGCGAATGTAAATATATACAGCACGAGCGCGATTATCGCATTATAGATGTGTCTCTTTGCGTCATTAACCTGCTGGGGGTCATTTCTGGCAGTAATATATCTGATTCCACCCCAGGTAATCATTATCACGATGACTACACCAACCAGCCCTGATACAACATTGGTTATATCGATTATGTACTTCATGATATCGCAGTTTTCTCTCGTTAACGGACGTTCGGTACAATCAGTATCAACCGCCTTTGACGAACCTGCCCCTTGATCCTGCTGTGCATGTGCAACACATTCATCAAACTCTGCCTGTGTCCAGTTCTGGCTGCTGCGGCGGATGCTGCATTCATGAGCCGTATATCCATGATCCGCGGCCACAGGTTGTGTGGGTAACAACGCCAGCATAAGAACGAACCCGGCCACGGCAAGCATCAAGACTGAAGATAGTCGTATCTTTTTATATTTTTGCAATAACATTGAGCCAAACTATACCCTTATATGAGAAGTTACGCAAGCATTATGACGTGACTCTTCTTGTAGTATTGTGCCCTTATAGCCAAAGAATCTGCAAGGTGGCTTCAGGAAGTACTCTTGCAAAAACAAACAAAATAGTATGGACTAAGTTTACTTAATGTTGTATAATAAAGCGAATCGCTCGTCAGAGCGGGGGTGTTAGAAGTGAACCTTAAATAATTACACACGTTCCGTCGTGACGGATAGTGAACAGTAAGCTAAGAAAGGTGGTAGTTATGGCTATGACTACACAAGGCGGAGATAACCGCCCGGAGATGCAAGATCAACTTGCGTTGTTTAGGACCGCTACGGACAGGCCGCAAGATACTGTAGCAGAGCAAGATCGAGAAGATCAAGTATCAGCGACAGAAACACAACACCCACACGAAAAAATAGATCCTTATACAGCTGAGGAAGATGGCGCCCCTCGTGATGAAACAGAGGAGCGCAACACTCTTCATACCGATAAGCAAGAAGATAACGCCCTGACACTCCGCGTCAATAAAAAGACGCTTTGGGGTAGCCTGGGCGTCGCAGCAGTGGCGGTTGCCGGCATAGCAGGTCTGTCAATTGGGCGCGGCTCAGGTGAAGCAACCCCTCAAGGCGAGACCACTCCTCTTGAGCAGCCATCAGACACTTCTTCTGAGCAAGAAAGTGAGCTTATCGTAAATAACGTATGCGATGTACTGACAGCACAAGCTGTTGCAAATACACTTGGCCTCCAAGAAGCCAATGTCATTGCACGAAGCTGCTACTCCGACCCAAACCGAGGAGTCATAACCCAGGTTGAATGGAATACCACCAGCGGGGTCGTCTTGGCAGCCAGCGTACTCAATGATACTGTCGTGAGTGAAACCTCGGTCCGAAACCCGGATGGCAGCCTACTGGGTTACGGAGATTTCGAAGACTACTACTCACTTCAAGCTGATCAGTACTTCAGTGTTGCTGCAAGCAATGGCCAGGAGTATCAAGGAGCGATGAATAGCCAGTCTCTACGTGTCAAAGTCGAGGACAGGGTTATCGAAGTCTTTGTTGGAGGCGAACCAACATCCCCTGGCGTCAGAAACTCCATCGTGCCAGCTAATGCTCAGCGGTACATTGACTTGGTTCACGAGCTAGTAGAAGAAGTCTTTGATATAGACGTTCAGTAAAGCTAGGGCCCAGATGCGCACTTAAATTATGTGCGTCTCTGGGTCAGCTTTTTTATGTTTCTCTTTTAATAATGCCTTCTCTTGGGGTATGCTTTGGGTATAATGTTTTTTGATAATCAATGGTGGGCACAATAAGTGTATTACGCTGAAGAAATTGCCAAGAAGCGTCGACACCGCTTATTTATAGTGGTTATAGCAACCTGTCTTGCCGCCGCTGGGGCAATCACCCTACTCCTCGCGACATCCCAGTCAGATTCTGCCGCAACTAACAATCATGCTTTCGTAAAAGCACTGACGCAGAATGATGCTCAATCTAGCTTTGCTATGATGACAAGTAGACTACAGGAAGAAGTAGGAGGGCCCGAAGCCTGGTCGGAGCAGGTTACTACAGCATTTGGATCGGGTGGCATTAGCCACAAATTCAATAGCCTTGACACCATGGAGGGCTCAGAAGAAACATACGGCGAAACCACGAGACCTCAACGTGCATTATATGACCTAATTTATCCGGATGGCACAAGATACAAACTGTATATAATATACGTAGTTGAAGATGATGACGTTAAGGTTGATGAGTTTGATAGTTATTTGCAATGAGAAGTAAAAAAGCTGTTTTTAGAAAAAGAACCATAGGCCTGCTAATCCTCCTGTTGGCATCATTTATTACTCCTGTCATAAACACGCTGTTGCCCCAAGCCGTAGATGCTGCCGGGGAGACATATTCTTGGGAAGGCTATCAGACTATCAGGGTTTCCGGCGGAAATATTCGTTCGACAACCCTGGTTAAAAACTCGGCATCGCTCCCTGGCCGAGAGAACTTCAATGGTGGCTACATCGTAACGAGCGCTGATGACTGTCAGTTAACTATTCAATTAACCCTCAGTAGTAATTCATCCGGCACTATTCTTGCCTCAAATCCACCCGTATTAACCAGTCCCGACAAACCGGTAAACGTATGCTCAAACGACGTTGTCAGGGACTGGAACAATAGAACTGTCAGCATATCTGGCACACGTCCAGGCGTAGAAGAAACAGAAGAAACCACCCGCGACAAAAGTGTCAGCATTCGTATCAATTCACCCGAGTCAGCCGCGGCTTCATCATCTCGCCTAACCTTCACTGTTGAAGGCAATGGGATCAACAGGACAATAACACTCTCTCGGCACAACGGTGGCGGTAGTGTTGGCGTATACTATACTGGTTCCACAACCCTTGATCCTGGAGCCTATACGGGCTGTGCTAGCGCTTACATTGATTGCGTAACCATAACAAAACAAAAATTCCAACCCCTTTCTTTGAATTATGGCGAGGCGTTCAGCGGCAGATCTATAAACGTTACCGTCCAGATAAAGCATCTGGGCGGTGCAATGCAAACCGTGCCAACTATACCGGTTAACCTACAGCGGCCTGACGGATCGATTGTACAAAGTGCGTCTACGGAACCCTTAGACGTAACTCAAACTGATACAGGTTTAGCTGGAGCGCAGAATATCCAGAACACTTACTTTGCCAGAACGGCTTTTGAAAACGTAGAGGCAGGCGACTACCAGGTATGTATTACTTCGATTAATCAGTGCAAGGATGTTACCAAGGTAAGCGGACGAAGCAGCGAAGTAACATTTGAAATTACCGGCGAACAGGCTCAAACCCTCCTCGGCAACAATATTGATGATGATAGTTGCGAATCTGAGAGTGGCGTACTGGGTTGGATAATATGTCCAATATTGGATCTGTTTGACAAGGGTATAGAGGCACTCGATAACCAAGTAGAGAGCCTTCTTGAAACTAAGACTGAACCATTCGAAACCGGTGGCGGCCTTCATCAGGCATGGGCAACTGTTCGGAATCTTGCCTATCTTATTCTCGTGCCCATAATGCTTGTCATGGTCATAGGCACGGCGCTTGGCTTTGATTTTATCAGCGCATATACAGTCAAGAGGGCTCTGCCGCGCTTAGTTATTGCTGCAATATTTATAAGTTTGTCTTGGGAAATCACAACTTTTCTCATTGAAGTAACGAATGCAGTTGGTAAAGGGGTGCTGGGAATAATGACGACCCCCTTCGAAGACACTATACCCACATCTCTTGCTGATGTATTTAATGATTCTGGAATTGCATTAGGCTTCGGCGCTATACTGGGTTTTGCAGCCGCGGTGAAGATCTTTGGCGGTGCGCTCGTTGGCATCTTAATGCTCTATGCCGCCGGTGCTTTCCTTGGCCTCCTAGTAGGCTTCTTCCTGTTAGCGCTACGCCAGCTACTGATTATAGTGCTGGTGATGCTATCAGGGCTAGCGATACTATCCTGGATATTCCCGGGTAATGATAAATTGTGGAAACTGTGGTGGAACAGTTTCTCTAAATTATTGTTTGTCTTTCCGATAATAATGGTCCTGATAGGCGCTGGACGAATATTTGCAGGACTTTCATCCCAATATCAAAAGGGAGCACTCGGTGTACTTCTTGCTGTGACAGCTTATATCGCGCCATACTTCTTGATACCTGCCACCTTCAAGCTAGCCGGAGGTATGTTCGCGACTATAACTGGTATGGCCCAAGATCGAGAACGCGGCCTCTTTGATAGGCTTCGAAAGGGACGCCAGGAGCTGGCTTCGCAGCGTCATCAGGAAAATATGGCGGGCACGAGCGCGCTCGGCAAAGGGCGTTTTGGCAGTGCTTATAGGCGAGCTGCGAGCTTGGGAAGAAATGGAAGCTGGAGCCCAACGCGTTCCGGCAGATCACGCTGGACAGAGCAAGAGAGGAAAGTTGCTGAGCAATCCGCAGATAAGCTGCTTGAAGTAGGGGGAGCAAGAGCATTCAATGATGATGATGCATCTGCTGTACTGAGACAGGTTGGTATATCTAGGAACGATTTCGTTCGGCAGTATATGGCCCGAGGGCATAGCAGAGGAGAGGCCGAGTCCGCACTACACCGAGCCGAACTCGCCACTGGAGCAAAGGTAGGAAGTAGAGGCATGGCTGTTGCTGCACAGAAATTCCGCGTCGCTATGACCAATACCGCTTACGAACCCGGTGAAGCTGGTCTTACCGAAATGCAAAGAGAACTTATGGACATACAGCAACAGGGCCTTGCAACGGCATACGACGTTGCCGGTTGGATGAAAGCAAACCGCGGCAGGGCCGACTATAGTGCAAACGGATATAATGAAACCGTCCAGTTTGTTACGGGTAGAGCCACGGCAGCAGACCAGCTTGCCGGAGCATTCCGTGGCGCTGATCCTCGCGACATTATTGGCGGCCACCAGCGTGCAGTCGAATCCTTCTCGCAACAAGCACAGGTCAACCTTGAAGTAGCCGTCCAAAACTATAATACGGCCGTAGCATCCGGTGATGCCGCACAAATATCCCAAGCACAGCGAAATTTGGATATAGCCTCTGCAGATCTAGCAGGAATTTATGACACCCTAGGACATAGTTCACCGCGTAAAGCGCAAGAATTCGCGGATACAGTATTTGGTAGAGGCGTACAGCTTGATGGTGAGTGGACAACCGTACGTGCTGTCATGGAACAAAGCAGGTTGAGACCTGCTGGTCCTCATGGCGAGCAAGACTTTCTCGACAGGCGACGAGAATATGGGACTGGGAGGGAAGCTATGCAGGCTGGTATTTCTGCTGAGGCTGCCGCACCCCCTCCTGAGGAAGGCTAATTGAATCCCTCCCGTTCGTAATGCGACTAAAGAATGTACTTGCTATAATATAGTCCAAGATGGCGACGTATAAGGTAATCCAGGATATCGAGGCCGAGGACAAGCTACTTGGGCCACTGACGCTGAAGCAGTTTATTTACGCTGGTATTGCGGCGCTACTGCTGTATATTTGCTTTTTTACAGCGACACGAGGGGCTGCATGGGCGGCTGTTATCTTTCTGCCACCGGCTGTTTTTTTCGGCATCATGGCCTTTCCGTGGAGCAGGGAACAACCGACCGAGGTGTGGCTGCTCGCAAAAATACGATTTTTCTTGAAGCCCCGCCGGCGCATCTGGGATCCGAGCGGCGTTGAACAGCTTGTGACCATTACGGCCCCGAAGCGCCCCGAGAAGGTCTACACTGACAACCTCAGCGAGACAGAGGTGAAGAGCCGCCTGAAGGCCCTCGCCGACACCATCGACAGCCGCGGTTGGGCCATCAAGAACGTGGATGTCAACATGTTTGCCCAACCCGCCCTCGGCTACGCTGACCAGGATTCGGACCGTCTTATCAATCTTTCGGCGCTGCCACAGCAGGTCGCGACCGTTGATGTGCGGCCGGCAGACGATATGCTGGACGAGCACAACAACCCAACCGCTCAACACCTAGACCAGATGATTAAGGCGTCGGCGGATGCCTACAAGCAACAAATCCGCGCGCGCATGCAGCAACCAGATGGGCATACTGCGAGCAATCAACCATGGTTCATGAAAGAAGATCCAAAATCAGGCCCGCAAGACACAGGGTTTATCCCTCAAGTCGTAGCTCCCGGTTCCGGACCTGCCGTTCCTGCCACAGCGGCTACCACAGCAGAAGAAAAGAAGCTGCTTGAGAAAATTAAGACCGATAAAGCCAACCAGCCACGAGACCATCACAAGGTTATACGCCCGATCTCCGATAAGCGCACCCGGCATGACTCACATGCAAAATCCGATAAACGCAGCAAAAAGAAACCAGCCGAGCCACGGCAACCAAAGGGACGTACGATGACACGGCCTCCTGACCCTGCTATACTTGAACTTGCAAACAATGATGACCTGAACGTCGCCACCATCGCCCGGCAAGCCAACAGAGCCAAGGGCGAGGGGCAGGACGGTGAAGTTGTCATATCACTACGATAGGCTTTCCTAAACGTAAGGGTGGGTGATACATAATTTATGAATCCTTCTGAACAAAACCAGGCCGGGCAACCTCAAGCCGGAGGTTACCCGGCTTATGCCCAAACACCGGTGCCTCCGCAAGACCCTGCGGCTGCTGGTTACCCATACCCGCCGCAGCCCCAGATGCAAGTGCCCTATGGTCAGCCGTATCCCGCGCAGGGCGCCCAACAGCCACCGCCGCCTCAACCACCCACAAACCCAAACAGCACTCAGAACGCGTTGCATATTGCCGAAATACGCGACGGTATCGTTATCATGAACGATGGTTCGTTCCGTTCTGTGGTTATGGTCAAGTCTATTAACTTTGACCTCATGAGCAACCAAGAGCGGGAAGCTGTGGAATACAGCTACCAGGGCTTTCTCAATTCGCTCTACTTTCCAATTCAGATATTTATTCGCTCTCAGAAAGTTGACCTTGCGCCATATCTCCAGAGGCTAGACAAAATCCGCTCCGAACACGACAACATGCTGCTGGCGATGCTCATGGAAGACTACATCACCTACATCGACAACCTCTCCCTACAGACCAACATTATGGACAAGCGCTTTTATGTCGTTATCCCGTATTTCCCAGAACTTGATGCCCAAAAGGCCTTAGCGGTCAGCAAAAGCTTCATAAGTGGTCTCGGCTCACTATTAAAACCCCAGACGCAGCATGTAACCATTAATGAAGCAGATCTGGAAAAGGCCAAGACCGAGCTACGCAACCGCGTCCAAGCAGTCTTAGGCGGTCTCATGCAGTGCAACATCCAAGGCCTGCCGCTTGATACCCAAGAACTGATTGAGCTGTATTACGACACTTACAACCCGGACACCGCCACCCGCCAACAGCTGAAGAACTTTGACGACCTCTCGGCTGCTATTATCACCAAGGGGGAAGGCGTCGCACCACAACCGAATCTTGACAAGGAGCTCACTTAAGATGGCGTTTGGTAAAAAGAATAAACCACAACTGGATCCTGTTGCGCTCGCCGAAGAGCAGCGCTTGCGTGAACAACAGGAGGTCTTCCAGGCCTTTCAGAAGGGCATTACGGCCCTGCGCGACTTCATTGCGCCCAGTTCGCTCGAGTATGAAGGCACCCACTTCCAAGTTGGAACCAGGCTAGCACGCACCTACTACGTCTACGGCTATCCGCGACAGATTTTTACCGGCTGGCTATCCAGCATGGTCAACCTCGACGAGGTCATGGACCTAAGTATGTTTATTTATCCGGTTGAAAGCCAGGTGGTACTTGAGAACTTACGCAAAAAAGTCACACAGCTCGAGGCTGGCCTGCAGATTGACGCCGAAAAAGGCCGTGTCCGCGACCCGGGCAAACAAGCTGCCATCGTAGATGCCGAGGAAATGCGCGACAAACTCCAGGTGGGTGAGGAGCGGTTCTTCCGCTTCGGCTTGTATTTCACGATTTACGCCAGTGCTTTCGATGAGCTCGAATTCATATCCCACAAGGTAGAGTCGGTGCTTGGCCAGCAGCTTATCTACTCCAAGCCGGCTACCTCACAGCAGGAACAGGGCTTCAATAGCACCGTGCCGCAGTTTACCGACCAGCTGCAAATCCGCCGCAATATGAACACCGGCGCACTCAGCACCAGCTTTCCGTTCACAAGCGCCGACCTGACTCAAGACAATGGCATCCTCTACGGCATCAACATGCACAACTCCGGGCTGGTTATTTTTGACCGCTTTAGTTTGGAGAACAGCAACTCGGTGGTCTTCGCCAAGTCCGGTGCCGGTAAGTCCTTTGCCGTCAAGCTCGAGGCGCTCCGCAGCATGATGATGGGCACGGAGATATTCATCGTCGACCCCGAGAACGAGTACCAGCGCATGGCCGAGGCAGTCGGCGGCGCCTATGTTCGGCTCAGCCTCAACTCGCCCGTGCGTATCAACCCGTTTGACTTGCCGAAAGTCGTCGACACCGAGGAAGCTGACAATGCGCTCCGCAGCAATCTCATCACGCTCCACGGCCTACTCCGGCTCATGATGGGCGGCGCGCAAGTACAAATGCTCGGCAACACGGCCGCTGCTATGCCGGCGCTCAGCCCGACCGAAGAAGCCGACCTTGACGCCGCGCTTATCGAAACCTACGCCAAGGCCGGCATTACCAACGATCCACTCACACACAGTGCCGAGCCGCCGACCATCAGCGATCTCTACGATACGCTGCTCCACATGGGCGGCACCGGACCACAACTGGCACAACGTCTCCGGAAATACACAACTGGAACATTTGCCGGCATCTTCAGCCAGCAATCCAACATCGATATCGACAACCCAATGGTCGTCTTCAACATCCGCGACCTCGAGGATGAGCTCCGGCCGGTCGCCATGTACATTGTCCTGAACTTTATCTGGAACAAGACCAAGACCGACCAAAAGAAGCGCCTCCTTGTCGTAGACGAGGCCTGGCAGCTCATGAAGTACGAAGATTCGGCTAACTTCCTGTTCAGCCTTGCCAAACGGGCGCGCAAATACAACCTCGGCATCACCACTATTACCCAAGACGTCGAGGACTTTATGGGATCACGCATGGGCCGGGCAATTGTCGCCAACGCCAGCATGCAGCTCCTGCTCAAGCAGTCACCAAGCGCTGTTGACGTGCTGACCGACGTATTCAAGCTCACCAGCGAGGAATCCAAACGCCTCAGCCAGTTCCCGGTAGGGCAGGGGCTCTTCTTTGCCGGCCAGAACCACGTCCACATCCAGATTACCGCCAGCCCGACCGAGACCTCGCTCATTACCACCAACCCGGACCAAATCCGTCAACTTGAGCAACAAGGTGAATTCAGCCAACCCCAGGGCACCATCGACCTCAACAACCGACTCGCCCCGGGCATGTAATTGCTATAAAATAAAATAAGAAGTAACTATGTCTAAAGTAGACCTCGAAAATCGACCAGGTAATGTACCTGATGAAGATTGGGAGCCCGGCAAGCACTCCGGCAATGATTGGCTCCGCGACGCCTACAACGCCCCTTCGGCAACTGATGATGACCTGCCTCCAAACCACCCCGACAGGACCAAGAGCGCTCCAGATCTTGGCGCTGTCGCCGACCAGGAGACAGGTACCTTCCCAACTATCCGTCAACAAAATGGGGAAGAGGAAAAGGAGTCAAGTGCACTCAGCGATCGGTTAGGGCGTGGCTACAAGCAAGGAAACAAATCCAGCAAGGGTTTGCGGGGCTGGATGACACGCAAACGCGCCGCCATTACCGTTACCACGCTTGTCCTTGGCGGTGGCGGACTGGGACTGGGAAGCATTCTGCTTGGCCCGCTAGAACTCATGCATCTTGGGCAAGTACTGAGCAAGTTTTCTGTGGGGACGAGTTCGGCAATTTCTCATAGAACAAATGGCTTCCTAGCCAGCACAAGAGCAGCTCGTACAGGGGATATCGGCGAAACGAGAGTCGGCTACCTGGGCAGCAGACGGTTTCATAACGTAGAGGCACAACTGAAAGAAATTGGTATAGAATTTGACAGAAGTTCATCAAGCTCCCAGGCAACCGGAAAGCCAACCGCCAAAACCATAGACATTTCCAAACACCCTGACTTTAGAGGCATGTCGAGGCAGCAGGCCACATCCGCCATTGCCAAGACGTATGGCATACCGGAAAGTGCCGTTCAACGAATCGGCACCGGCGCGGATGTCAATAGCCATAAGTTTGCAATTAACTTACGTGACATGAAGAGCAGTGCCGTAAACTCCCTCACCCATACCTCCCTAGAGGCTCTTCAGGACGGCAAAGTAGCAACCGCTATGAATAAGCGCGTCCTTACGAAGTTCTTTAATACCCCTTCTTTGTTTCATCCCATCAAGAGAATTATTGCAGATATTGAAAATCGCATGTATGTTCGTTCCGAACGGCTTGCCCGAGAACGCGAGCGCAAGCAAAGTACTCGCCGCGCCAAACTTAAAGCTAAGTATAGTACCGCCAAGGCTACTATTGCCGAGAAAATCGAGCCGCACAGAACTGCGATCAACGCCGCCTTGATAGGCGCGGCAGGGATATGCTTTGCAAAATCAATCGCCGACACAATTCCATTGCTTAACTATGGTGAAATCGTAGTTCCGGCAGCCCTTGAAGCTGTCGATAAACAGGCCGTTGACTCACAAATAAGATCAATGCAGGACTTTAAACTTGATCAGCTCGGTGACACAAAGGCAAGTTTAATTGATGACGAAGGCCGGTCGGTATGGGAAGGCAAAGCCCTCAACGCCCTTGCGACAAATACCGCCGGCCAAGGCCAAGACCTGGATGCCGGCTATAAACAGGCTTTTTCTGAAGCGGCAACTAAAGACGGTATCCTCGGGACGCTAGACAGTGTCGGTAGCCTTAAGGTTGGCCCTATTGATCTGAGTGGCTTCGCTTGTAGTACGCCCGGTCTAATAATCCAGGGCGGAGTAGGCCTGGGATTGCTCGCACTCGGGCCCGGCGGATGGGCCGCGAAAGCTGCAAGTGTAGGTACTTCTGCAGCTGCAACGGCGGGCGTCATGCATTTTGTTCAAGATTTCTTTATTGACAACCTACGAGAAGAGGCGGTTGAGCACTATGCCGGTCCGGTTGGTGGCAACTTACTCGCACATGGCGCAAGGGCTGCTGAGAACATGGCCGCCCGCTCGATGGGGAGCATTGCCTTGAGCGAAAGAGAAGAACAAGCTCTGCTCCGCAAGCAGGAAGAGCAAGAGAAAAACCGCTTACGCCAACAAAGCTTATTTGCCCGGCTCTTTAGCCCCACCGAACCCCGTTCACTCCTGTCGTCCTTTGCGCTTTCAATAAAAACCAGTCAGCCCGGCGTTTTGAGCCGAGCCGCTACCTCTCTCTTGAACCCCCTGAAGACTCTGTCCAGTATCTTTGCAAAGCTATCGCCAAAAACTATAGCCCAAGAAGAAGATACCTACGAATGGGGCTTCCCGCTCTACGGCATACCAAGAGATCTTCTTGAAAACCCTGATTATGAAGATCCTTATGAAAACGCCGAAATAATGGCAGGTCTGCTTAATGAGGACAGTGGCCAAAAATACATAGAAAAGGCCAGGACTTGTTTCGGAGTAGAAATCGTGCGCGGCAGTGATGGATGGGGCGTCAATAAGATCGAGGAGGTAAACCCCGTAGAAGATGCTTACAGAGATGCTGATTGTGACAACATAAACGACCCTAATTGGGCGCGAACAATCCTGTTTGTCTTTGACACCTCTCTCGTAACAATTATTGAGTGTTATGAGGGAAATGAAGCACTGTGCCGGGAAGTTGGCTTTGGTGGTACCGCAACCGCTCCTACACCAACCGCCGGAGCATCGAACCCCTCAGAAGACACAGCTAATATGCAATGTCCCGAAGGGACCGAGGATGGCGGTGTCCACCAAGATTATGGACCGGGGAAAATTCCAACTGCCCGCATTCGCATATGTGGCATACCGGGTGCTATCCCGAAAGAAAGTGGTGTTAACGCCAGCGCAGCAGCCCAGGCACTTGCCATGATAGAAGCTATGCGCCGGGACGGCCTCAACCCTTCCGGGTCAGCATTCCGCTCTTACGAAAGACAAGAAGAGTTGCGGCGACAAAATTGTAGAGGTAACAGATGTAGCCCACCGACAGCTCCTCCGGGAAACTCTATGCACGAAGTTGGCCTGGCTATCGACTTTAGCAATATGTGTTACCCGCGCAGCACGTGTACACCTGGCACAAACAGTCGGTATGATTGGCTCGTCGCTAATGCTGTGAACTATGGATTTAAGAAACTGTCGAGCGAAGCTTGGCACTGGTCAACAACAGGTAAGTAATGAAAAAGATTATATTCCTTCTCAGTATATTGGTTCTACTCATCACAAACACCGCTCCGGTGAAAGCTGATTGGAGTGCGCAACGGCGCCTGTTTGACTCTGGAGTGCTGCATTTTGATGCCGAAACCGGAGCTGCTCGCTGTATTAATGATTCGGTTACCTTGATTGGTAATGACAATGCTGAGAAAATTTACAATTTTTACCTCGGTAAAAATCTCACTCCAGAACAAGCAGCCGCAATTGCGGGTAATGCAATCCTTGAATCCGGCGCCAACCCCAACGCGGTCAGCCGGTCCGGATATCGTGGCATTTTTCAATGGGACAGAAATAATCGATGGCCACGACTTGAAGAATGGACTAACAGTAACGGTTATGACCCTCAATCGCTTGAAGGACAATTAGCCTTTTCCTACTACGAAGCTGATCAACGCGGCAACATAGAGGGAATTAGACGACACGCCGAGCTTGATATGGCCACCTGGTATTGGGGCAGATACTATGAAGGGGCGATTATTAACGGTAGCCGAAGCGAGGTACCGCTCACGAACGTGCAAAAACTTGATAAACGTATCGAGTATGCCGAGCAGGTCATATCTACCTACAGTTTCCAGAGCGGCCTCACGACCTCTTCTTCGAGCAACTGTATTGGTGGAAATGGACAAGATACGCAATACGTAGACGGTTTCACTGTCTATAGCCAATACGATCCGGCCTGGAAAGACTTACCGTACGCCAGCAGCACCATAGGTGTGGCAGGCTGTGGCCCAGCAGCGATGGCGATGATTATTACGAACCTGACAGGGCAACAGGTCACACCAGTTGACACAGCTAATTATGCCGCTCAGATAGGCATGTACGTGCCCGGTGTCGGCAGCAAATGGGAGATAGGGCCGCGCCTGGCCGCTCAATGGGGCCTCCAGTCATCTCCAATTGCGAATGACATCAGTGCAATTACAACTGCACTTCGTGAGGGTAAACTCATCATAGCTCCAGGGCAGGGCGCCAAGCCATTCACTTCCGGCGGTCACTTTATTGTTATCCGTGGCATCACGGCTGACGGGAAGTTCCGCGTTGGCGATTCAGGACACAACGACACAAGCGATAAAGATTGGGACCCGCAGTTTATTATCGACAATATGAGAGAAGGTGGGGCATATGCAATATACCAATAATTATACCGGCCGGCCGGTTCAACCTCCTGTAAGGAGGCGAGTGGTGTTGCTCGTAGTGCTTGTGGTGGCACTTGGGCTGGTTGTACTGCTTATATCCTTACGATCAAACCTTAACGACCGGTCCACAGAAAACACAGACGAGTATCTAGACCCACACTCGGGCGAAACCGTATCTAACCCGCCAGGGAAATCACCGGAGGTGTACGGTACAGACGAATCACAGCCGGTATATCTAGGGTTTAGCAAGCTACTCAATGTTGGTATAACTGCGCTCCAAATAGAGGTGTTGAAAGATTCAATCGATACCTTCGCGCAGCAAGAGTATGGAAAGCATGCATCCGAAGTGAGTATAGATGTGAGCACCATTACCCAAAGTGAGTTTGATCGCGATAGTGAAGACACGTCACGATATGTTGCCTTTGATGTCATCATTGATAGAGGGGATCGTTTCCAAGCAACCTTCTACCAGACAAGCCTACGGGGTGGAAAATTAACCCTCCACAAAGCGAATAGTTTAGTTTTTGATTCCGGAGACATAGAAGCAGAGCTTCACGGCGACTAGCTAAGCGGGATGATGTGGCATTTGTCCATGAAGTGTTGGACGACGACATCAGCGTCGGTGGTGGTGATAAATGTCTGATGGTCTTTGAGAAAGTTTGTGAGAGAACGGCGGCGCCTGCCGTCGAGTTCGCTAAATACATCATCGAGCAGCAGCAGAGGAGGTTGGCCGCGACTCTCTTCCAGTAGCTGCAGTTCTTTGACTTTAAGCGCCAGCATGAGGGTGCGGGTTTCACCGCGCGAAGCAGACTCTTGGGTGGGGTGGCCGTTCAGTGTCATGGCGATATCATCACGGTGCGGACCATCACCGGTAAAACCGCGCGCAAAATCCAGTTCCTGGTGCCGCTCGAGGCTCTTGAGCATGTGCGAACTATATGCGTCCAATTGATGCCGGCTCGTGTAGTCCAGCGATACCTGGCTCTTTGTGCCCGCCAGGCCGCCGTACAGCTCGTCCAAGCCCGCTGACAGCCGCTCTACTAATGCATACCTATGTCCAGCAACTTGCCCGCCCAGCTCGCTTAAACGGATGTTCCAGGCAAAGAGCTGTGACGCGCCCAGTGATTGATCTTTTTTCAGCAGGGCATTCCGCTGCGCGAGGGTGCGGCGGTACTGCTTCAGCAGCGTGCCGTAACCGGCGACCGTCTGCTCCAGTAAGCCGTCAATGAACTCGCGGCGCAGCTCCGGCGACCCGTTTAGGAGTTGGAGATGGTTCGGCTCAAACAGCACCACGGGCACCGTTTTATTCAGTGAAAGTCGCTGTAGTTGCTGATCATCAATAGTAAAACTCTTTTTTGTCCGCTCGCCGTCCTTCTGGAGCTTTACGGTCCGCGCCTGGTCATGACTATGCGCATCAATCCGCGCCCATTGGCTATCGAACGCCACCAGCTCCGCGTCTTTTGCCCGATATGATTTGCCGACCGAGGAGACCAGCACCGCCTCAAGCAGGTTCGTCTTGCCGCTGGCATTCGGCCCGACAATAATATTCACACCCGGCTCAAATTCAAATGTGTCATCTGAGTAGGACCTAAAATGCTGTAGCCGAATGTCGGTAATCATGGCAGTATAAAGTTTTTAAAGTTTATAAAGATAAAAGTCATAGTGTCTTGATTAAACCTGAGAGTATCTTTGATACTTCAGTCGCTCGTTGAACCAATTCTTTGCTTTGTTTGGGGTCGATAACTCCAAGGCTCCTCCCTAGATGCGCCATAGAACGCACTTCGCCACACGATCCTTTAGCAATAAATAAAAATTTTTTAAATTCTTTATTGCTTTGTCGCTCAAAACCTTCGGCAATGTTATTCATAATTGACACGCTCGCTCGCTGAAGTTGGTCTTTATAACCAAAATCTCGGCACTCTTTGAGCAAGCCGTAAACCTGGATACTCAACTCATGAGCTTTCTGCCACGCAACAATATCCTCAAAATGACTTATCGCCATGGCTCAACTTTACACTTTTTACCTTAAACTTTCGACTTGCTCAAATCTACGATTTGAGCGGCATAATGATGTGCGTATAATCGGGATTTTGCGCATCCTTGAGGACAGTCGCCTCAAGCTTGCCGTTAAAACCAAATGTTACCTCATCACCACCAAGCGCATGGAGTGCATCAAGGATGTAACGTGAATTGAGCGTAATATCGCCGCTGCCGGTGATTTTGCCGGGAGCTTTGGCGGTGTTTTCACCGAGTTGTGAGGCAATCGAGCGGATACTGATTGATTGATCCTCGTCGTCGACGTGGATTGTCACACTACCGGCGCTTTCGCGCGCAAAGAGACTAGAAACCTTGGTAACGTTCGTGAATTCAGCCCGCTTTACAACGGCAGATGTAGCAAACTGGCTTGGTATCAGTTTACGGTAGTCGGGGTAGTTTCCTTCAATGAGGCGGGTGACAAGCTCGACATCTCCCACCTTAAACAACACCTGCTGGTCATCGTGGGTAACCTCAGCGTCTTCTTCGGCGTCCGAAAGGATGCGGAGCAAATCTTGCATTGCAGTAGCCGGAACCAAGATACCAACCTCATCCTTTAGGTTAATAAGCTGTTTTTCGGCTAGCCGGTAGCTATCTGTCGCTACCATATGCAGCTTACCTTCAAAGGTATGGATATAGACACCTGTAAGCACCGGCCGTGCCTCATCACTCGAGGCCGCAAACACCACCTGTTGCAGCGCTTTCTTCAGGAGCGGGCCGGGGACCTTCCAGCTCTTACCGTCACTGATGGCCGGCATGACCGGAAAGTCTTCTGCCGACACGCCATTAATGACCGAGTTGTATTGGTCGGTGCTGATGTGTAGTTTGCTGTCATCCAGCTCAAGTTGGATCACGCCGCCAGGCAAGCTGCCGACAAAATCCTGCATGAGCCGGGCAGGGACGGTGATTGAACCTTCATTCGAAACCTTCGATCCGATATAGTGCGTGATAGCAATGTCGAGGTTAGTGGCTGCGATACTGAGCCGATTGTCGACCGTCTTAAGGAGCACATTAGAAAGAATAGGTAACGTGCTTCGGCTACTCGCTACCCGAGCGACAGAGTTAAGGGCTTTGGCGAGATTTTCCTGGGTGACTTGCAGCTTCATGGTATTACTCCTTAATAACTTATTTATATATTAGTAGTAGTTTTAGTAAGGTGTGTGGATGGTGGGGAAAAGTGGGAGAAAAACAGAGGTAGTTTAGGCTCTAGCGGGGTGGAAAAGTGTGCGGAAAAGGTGGGTGTAGATTGAGTAAAACTTGTGTTCGTTATCCCCAGGGCATGTGGGTGAGGTGGGGCTTGTGGATGGGTGCGGGTATCTTCCCGCAGCTTGTTCACATGGTTATGCACAAGTGCTGCACAGCTTGAAGATGGCTTACGCATACAGCCGCTCCTTGATCTCTGCGATGGTCTGACGGATGCGCGGGTCGAAACCTGCTTCGCGCTCGATTTTTTCGATCGAATGGATAGCGGTGGTGTGGTCTTTGCGGCCGAGCTCCCGGGCAATCTTAGGGAAGCTGAGGTGCAGCTCGCTTCTGAGCATGTACATGGCGATTTGCCGCGGCACAACAATGTCTTTGTCACGCTTTGGGCCGAGGATATCTTCGACAGATATCTGGAAGTGGCGGGCCGTACGTTCTATAACCTGCTTGGCGCTGAGGTGTTTTGGCCGTGTTTTGGCAGCGCCGAAGAGGCTGGTGGTGATAGTAATGTCCGGCTCCAGGCCGCGCATTTCGCAGAATGCCAACAGTTGGTTAAGCGCACCCTCGAGTTCGCGGATATTGGTTTGGACATGAGTTGCCAGATACTCGACGACGGGCTGGGGGAGGGTCACGTTATGGCTGTGGGCCTTTGCTTGGACGATGGCACAGCGGGTCTCAAAGTCCGGCGCCTGCATATCAATACTCATGCCCCAGGCGAAGCGCGACCGCAGGCGCTCTTCGAGCGTGGGGATGTCTTTCGGTGGTTTGTCGCTCGAAATAATAATCTGCTTGTTGGCCTGGTGAAGGGCATTGAAGGTGTGAAAGAACTCTTCCTGGGTCTTTTCTTTGCCGGCTATGAATTGGACGTCATCAATAATAAGCACGTCACAATTACGGTAGTAGCTGGCAAAATCGGTATTCTTCTTGAAGCGGATAGCGTCGAGAAACTCCTGTACGAACTGCTCGGTGGATACGTAAACAATCCGTGCGCTAGGGTTGCCGGCGAGGACCGCATTGCCAACCGCTTGGATGAGGTGGGTTTTGCCGATACCGACGCCGCCGTACACAAACAAGGGGTTGTATTTTGTGCCCGGGTTTGCGGCGATTGCTTGGCAGGCCGCATAAGCCAGTTCGTTGCCGGAACCAACGATAAAGGTCTCGAACGTGTATCGCTCATTGAGTCCTTGGCGGTATGAGTGGGTGAGTGTGCTGGTGTGTTTTCGCGGCGCGACTGCAACCGGCTCCTCGGCCGGCCGCAGGATAACCGGCTCTTCTGATTCGGTTTTCTTTGGAAGGGTAATAGAAGAGTGGATCTTGAACTCCACCCGCTCCGGCTTGATGCCGTTTTTTTCTAATACGGCGGATATGAGGTCGCTGTATTTACGCTCTAGTTGTTGCTTGATAAATACGTTTGGCACCCCAATGACGGCCACACCGTCTTTATAGCGCAACAGGCAGGTATTCTTAAACCACGTGATGTAATTGCCACGAGAGACAGATAGCTCGATTTCCCCTAAGACAGCTTGCCATGTGGCGGTTTCTTGCATACCCTCTCCTGATTCGGCGTCATGTTTTTGACGAGTTGCCCATAACTATACCGAACTTTGCTACTTTTCCACAAGCCCGTGGAGAAAATAGGTAAGAGTCACAAGACAATCCATCTCAACAGAGAACAAATTATCCACAAGCATAAATAACACCTAAGATTCTGTGGATAAAACCCACCAAAGCGTGGATAACCCTGACCGGAACTGTGGTTTAGTATTGTGAATTTCACGCTACGGCAGAACGCTTGCACCCACCCGCATCAACAAGAAGGGGATAGGGCGCGGTGTCAATATCGAGCGATAAGGGGTTGAGGTTTTTTGCCGTATCTGTTACTGTATAGTTTATGCCGAAACGAACTTATCAACCAAAGAAGCGCAAGCGTGCCCGCGAGCATGGTTTCATGGCGCGCATGGCGACAAAAGCCGGTCGACGCGTGCTGAAAAGTCGCCGCATCAAAGGCCGCACACTCCTGAGCCGTTAATCCAGCAAAACAACGTTTTCTTGCGGCTGGGATTTAAAACTTATCTCTAGCACTATGATCTCCAGGACGCACCGCTTTCATGGCCACAACTCATTGCGCTACGTGTACCAGCACGGCAAGGTGGTGCGTGGATCTCATTTGTCAATCAAGCATATTATTAATGAGCGTCGCAAGACGTATCGCTGTGCTGTTGTGGTGAGCCGCAAGGTGCACAAATCAGCCGTTGTGCGCAACCGTATCCGTCGCCGAATATATGAGATTGTGCGGCGCCACGAAGGGCAGATAGAGCAGTCCCACGACATTGTTATTACGGTTTTTAGTGAGCAGATTGCTGCGATGCCAGCTGCCGAGCTAGAGCGAATGGTGCGTACATTGCTGCGCCGCGCCAAGATAATTACTCCGCCCGCCAAGTCCCGCGCCAGCTGATTTTCTTGTCAACGAACAGGCGACAGGTGAGCTAATAGATGGTACTATAAGTGCAGTAACAAACTGTACGCACCTGGGAGATTTCTTGTGTTTGAGACCCTTATTGTTCAACCGATTTTTAACCTGCTCGTCCTCATTTATGCGCTGATTCCCGGACATAACTTTGGCCTGGCGATTATTATCTTTACGATTGTTGTCCGGCTGCTGATGTGGCCGCTGGTTAAGAAGCAGCTGCATCACACGCGCGAAATGCGCAAACTCCAGCCAGAGCTGAAGCGCATCAAAAAAGAGGCAAAAGGCGACCGCCAGCGCCAGCAACTCCTTATGATGGAGCTGTACAAGGAGCGGCACATTAATCCGTTCGCGCCGCTCGGCCTCGTGCTGGTCCAGGCGCCGATATTCTTTGGGCTGTTTTTCGGCCTGCGCAATATTGTCGAAAACCCCAATGTTATCGTCGATAACGCCTATCCGTTTATCAGGAACCTTGGCACGCTCAAAGAGTTGGCTGTTGACATCACCCGCTTTGACAGCACACTGTTCGGCGTCGTCGACCTGACCCGTACCGCGCTCGGTGAGGCCGGCGTGTACTGGCCGGCGATGGTGATTGTCATCGCCAGTGCGGTCATGCAGTACTTCCAGAGCAAGCAGCTAACACCGCAGGATAAGGACGCCCGGGGCTTACGGCAAATTATGCGTGAGGCTGGGCAGGGCAAAGAGTCGGACCAGGAAGAGGTCAATGCGGCGATTGGGCGTATGTCGATGTACTTCCTGCCGGCGCTTATCTTCTTTATCTCGCTCGGCATTGCGGCTGCGTTGCCGCTGTACTGGTTCGTCGGTGGGGTGGTGGCCTATCTGCAGCAGCGTCATGTCTTGAGTCGCGACGAGACGGAGCTTGAGTCAATTGCCTCACGGCCCGCCAGTACCGACGTGATTGAAGGTGAAGTCATTGATGAAAAACCAAAAACAAAAAGTGCCAAAAAAGCTAAAAAAACCACGCAGCGTAAGAAAAAGCGGAGGAGATAGCTATGGCACAAGCTGACAATGATCACAGCACGCACGTCGATACCACTGAGGAAAACATGGAGCTGCGGCGCGAGGAGTCAATCCAGTACGCCAAGAAGTACCTAGAGGACATCCTGTCATTCTTTGGGCTCAACACCGACATCTACGCGACATCAGATGAGGATGTCATCGAGCTGCACATCCCGTCTACGCATCTTAATGGCTTTTTGATCGGTCAGCGCGGCGATACGCTGCGGGCACTCCAGTTTATGGTGTCAACAGCCTTGCGCAACAACGAGTATGAACTTACGCGCGTCAACATAGATGTGGCTGACTACAAGAAGGCCCGCGCCGACCGCTTGGCACAGAAGGCTGAGGCGTGGATTAAAGAAGTCAAGGAAACGGGCGAGCCGATGCCGCTCCAGCCTATGAACGCCGCTGACCGGCGCATTATCCACAAGCTGGCAAGCGATGAGGGCCTAGAGACTGTCTCAGAAGGCGAAGGTCGCGATCGCCACGTGGTGTTGAAGCCCGGTACCGCAGGCGACACTACCGAAACAGAAGACTAACTTGACTTATATCAAAAAATATGATACAATGAGAAGATAGGGTAATGTATGCGTTTCGCTGAACGAGGCGCATTCTTTTTTATCAGAAAATCACGTTCAATATGAGGGTCAGCAAGATTGTCAGCAGAATACTGAGGATAATGCTCGGCCACCAAAGAAACTTAATCTGAATTTTACCGCGCTGCCTGCTCATAACAATCAACAATGTATCGCTAGTTGAGAGTAGGGGCTGTAAACTTCATTACTACTTATTGATTAATGGTATTAACCGTGTCATGCTATCAAAAAGCTTGGTGGCATATGGTGATCAATAACCACTGGACAACTATATTCCAGAAATTCGTCACAATGATGGCCGTTGTTGTGATGTTGCTGGTAGTGAGTCTTTTGACCAATCAGGCAGGCAGCCACGTTGATGCGGCGGACGAGTTGGGGTGGATGCAGTCAGGTCTGGCTGCTTCGCTTGGCGAGGAAGTAGACCAGGCGGATGTTAACACTGGCCCACACGATTGTTACCAGACTACGTTGCGGGTACAGCGATATACACAGGGCTTCAATAATAACTGGTTACCACGTGAAGATCGAGTTATGCAGGTTTGTGCCCTGCAGACTCCTCTAGGTTTCGTGGCTGACACTGTTGAGGGGACGTATATCCAATTCACCGGCACCACGTACGCGCAAAAGCTTGTAGGCGCCTCAGGCCTCAGGGCTTATCCAGTTCCGGGACAGCGGACGGTGGTGACGCGTGATGGCACGAGCACGAGCTATGCGTCGCGTCGGACCCGGATTCATTACAATATCGCCGCTGTTGGCGAGAGTGTGATCGAGAGCGGCGAGCGAGTGTTCAGGGTTAATTCATTTCCGGATCCATTTAGGGATGCAGATGGAAACACGCTGGAGGTGGACAACTACACGTTTTCGCGCAATGGCGAATGGATGGTGGCAAACGTGCGCGGGGTGATTATGCGCATTCACGTCAAGACCAAGGCGATGCAGACGATTGGCAAGGGTGGGGTTGGCAGTACGTCATTCCAGTTTGCAATAAGCAATGATGGGCAATATGTGTATTCGCGGGCAAGTTTTGGGCTTAGTGTCCCGTCGCAGCATCTATATGATTTGCGGGGTTGTCAGCCGAGCCAGGAGTATGAATATTCATATCCACACGCAATAGCGCCGGGCTGTACGCGGCGGGATATCGGACAGGTGTTGCGTCAGCAGGTGAGCGGGTTCTTTGGGTTATCTGGCATGCGGTTTAACCACGATGGTTACACGCTAACGGGCTACATGTCGTATACCAAACCGGGCGAGGACCGGCCCACCGGACTGCGGCGTATCAAGATTACACCGGAAGGGTATGTGGAGCCCTCGCTACAGTACTTGGCGCTAGGTGATTCGTTTGCTAGCGGTGAGGGTGATACGGAGGGCGGTATGTGGTACGAGCCGGGAACGGATACGAGCCAGAACAAATGCCACCTCAGCCGCCGCAGCTACCCTTACTTAATAGCCACGCAACTCGGCTGGCACGGCGGTATTAACCAGTCGCCCGCTCCCGAAAGCCCGTTTCACAGCATCGCCTGCAGCGGCGCAAGAAGCACCAATATATTTAATGGCACTGGGTTTGACCCTACCCTCACAATACCCACTAGAGACAATCAATATTCTGAAGTACCGGAAGTCAATGGTTTAGGGGATTGGATGCCTGGGTATATAGCTCAAATAGAGTTTATGAAGAAATATAATCCAGAAGTAACTACAATCTCGGCAATAGGAAACAATATAGGTTTTACTGATAAGCTCATCCGTTGCCTCGAACCCGATACTTGCTATAACACATATGAAGATCGTAAAGAGATAGCGCTTGAGATTCAAAGTAAATTCGAAGTACTGACAGCTATGTACCAGCAGCTGAAAGAAGCTGCTGGTACAGAAGGAAAGATTTATGTGCTAGGTTACCCAAGGTTAGCGGACCCAAATGGTAACTGCGCTGTGAATGTGCGCCTCAACCAACACGAGTTGAAGTTTGCAAATGAGCTTGTACATTACCTAAACGCAGTAATTGAGTCGGCAGCGGAATATGCTGGTGTAATGTACGTTGACGTGGAGAGTGCGCTTAGGGGTAAAGAGCTCTGCGCCGGCCCAAGCAGTGAACTTGCGGTTAATGGATTAACAGCTGGAAATGACCAATTTGAAGTAGTGGGTAATGAGAGTTACCACCCTAATCATCGTGGCCACGAGCTCTATGTTCAGAGGGTCTTGGGCCAAACAGAAAGCTTTACTAGACCTATGCCTACTCATAACTACGCAATTTCTCCACCTCTAACCACGGACGATCAATTCAGTGATTTCTTTGCGGATGTACCGAAAGCCAATAGGCCTCTCAACAAGCTTAATTACGATAATGACACAGAAAATAATGTAGTCTATCGGGAGCAGTGGCTGGAGTGGACTTTGCAAGGAATTAAAAACCATACAGCACCACACAAAAAATATAGTGTGTTTATCAATTCGACCCCAACATACTTGGGTGATTTTGTAGCGGACGGTAATGGCGATCTGGTTATTGCAGCAAAGGTGCCGGGCTCGCTAACGCCTGGCTTCCATACGTTACATGCGTATGGTGAGAACCTCGCAGGAGAGAGTGTGGACATATACCGAACGATATATGTGGCGGCAAGCGAAGATGACTATGACGGCGATGGTATATCGAACAGCGATGATGCTTGCATTATTGCCGAGCCTTCAAGGCAAGATCGGGATAAGGATGGGATCGATGATGCTTGTGATGGCTATATCGGCTTACCATCAATTGCTTTATCCATAGGACAACCAGACACACTGCCTGAAGTTAGAGGAGGCGATAGCCTATTAACAACTGCTAGTGTGCCTCTCCGAAGTCTTCTTGCCGCTTCACCATCAACTACAGTCGTGATGCAAAAATCAAAGAAAATAACTTCAGCTGAAGCCCGAAGTGTAGATAGTCAGCCTACACATACCCGCAGAGAGATTGTTGTTGAAGAGAGACATTGGTGGGGTAGGGCATGGCCAGCCATCATACCCGTCATGCTTATAATCCTTGTAGCAGTTGTACTTATAGGTAAGTTCTATAAAATCACTCACAAAGTGCACAACAAGGTAAAATAAGGCAGGAGATAATGATGAAAACCAAAAGAACCCCAATAGCATTAATCGCTATATTTATGTTGCTTGTAATACCTGCGGCTATAATTGGTGTGCGGGCTTATAAAGAAAAAACTGATCTGGGGATGATAGAGGCGAGTATGGAAAGTTTACTCGCCGAAATCCAACCCTTAGGGGTTTCTGGCAGCATACAGAAAGGTTGCGGCAGGCCGGATGAAGTATTCGGTGAAGGAAATTTAAGTTGCTCAATGGGTATAGAGGGAGTATTTCAGTCTGTCGAGGGTGAAGTAGGTAGCAAGATTTCAGATATCGAGCAAGCCTTAGCGAATGACTTCGTGCTTATCGGAAATCAAAACCTACCTATCGTAAAAGATAATCATTTTATGACGGTTATAAATAGCTATAGACATGATCATACCAACCTTAATTGTTATGCAGTTTATCAATCCGAGGAGATGGGTACTATTTCTACCGATAGCCTATCCGTGCAATATAGCATCTATTGCCCCAAGCAAACTCTTTTTGAATACTTCTAGCTTACACCTAGACTAATGACTGGCAGTGCGACTAATCCAGGGCTTTGTTATTAACTTCGAGCGTTTGCTTGGCGCAGTGTTGCCAAGAGTAGAGGGAAGCGACTTTTTGCCTTTGGTAATTAACTCTGTTTTAAGCTTTTCATCATCAAGTATATCGGCGATTTTATCCGCCATGTCCTGGACATTGAGAAGGGCTAAGTAATGGAATTGGCGTAAAATTATATCAATTACATTAACCATATTAATACTGATGGGTGGCCTCAATATACTTAAGAGACATATGAACCAAACAGCAGATTAGGAGTACAATGAAAATATTATGAGCATGAAAAATAAAGACTTCATACAACATAAGCGCACGCTATCTATGATTATAGTTTTCGTGCTTTTAGTGTTTGCTGCCTACTTTGTGATGAAAGTCTTTGAGGGCGAAAAAGATTATCGTACTAGGGAAGACTTCAGAAGTACTGAAAACATAATTAATGGTGCCTATGCTGCTATCGAACATGATCTTAGTGAGCTGAACTTAAAACAAACTAACAATAAGTGCACAAGAGCCAATCTAAAGTCAGAGCAGGGTCCGCTAATTTGTAGTACATCTATAAGCTTTACACTCCTGGCTGAAGATATTGAAGACGCGCAGAAATTGGCAGAACGGATACACGCATTGACAGGCCTACAGAAAGGCATCGATATAGCGGACGAAACCCCAAATTTGTTAGCTGCAGAAGAGGAGAAATATCCTGGCAGCAGCTTGCCGATAGAAGCTCGAAGTGGTTTTTCGATAGCCCAAGACATGTCCTGTTCTATAGTTTTCAGATTTTTGCCCAGTACAAAAAATGAAGGCATCTCCGATGTGGCCAACAACAGCCTCTACACTAATATAGGATGCAATGCTCGTGCCAAAAATGAAATTTATCCATCTGAATAAAAACAAACTATTGTAGATGAAATCGAATAAAGTCGACAGAAGGTGCGTACTTCTTGCAGCTCTTGTCTTTGTAGCTGCTGTTGCTGGTTTTACATACAAGACCCATCAATTTAATAGTAAATATAGGCCTAAAGAGAGTTTTGAAAGCGCAAGAATCACGCTCATACACCTACACGCATCCATTGAGGAGGACTTAGGGAGGGTGGGTGTATCTGAAAAATCGGAGAGCTGCGGTCGGCCAAATCTGAAGGCTGGCGAAGGAGATTTGAGCTGTAGCGTGGGTATTGATTATGCATATGCTGTATCAGATATTTACGAGGCTGATAAGTTGGTAAACCGAATAGGTACTACACTAAAGGACAAACCACAGATATCTGTAATGGGTGAACCAAAGAGTTTAATCGAAGCGTTTGAGCAGACGACAGGAAGCCAATTAGCGGAGACGCGATTTACATTCTATGATACTCAAACTTCTATGAGATGTACAGCACACTTCAGGTATGTACCCAAAGGTGCAGAATTGCCACACTTTACCATAGCCGACCCTTCAAGCAACAACTTAGATGCAAGTATTTCGTGTGGTGGTTACGCAAGAGGCGAATATTATCCGGTACGGTAAGCTCTCTTGAATATGAGAAGATATAAAGCCAACAAGAAAAAAGTTTTACTATTCTTTATTCTATTTGCCGTCGGCACTTGGCTTCTAGTAGCCAATCTTAACAGCCACAATCCCGGTCAAAAGACCAAGGAGCAGTTTGAGGATACTTTTGCCGCCCAAAAAGAGCTGCGCCAGCGGATAATTAACCAGTTCGGCGAACCCATCTCGACGCGAGAAGAGAAGTCGTGTGGGTATGCATCACGTAAGTTCGAGAAAGGGCCGCTAGGGTGTGGAGTTCGTGTTTATCTATCATACGAAGTCACTGATCATGAGGTAGCCGACAGACAAGCGCGACAAATAGATGAATTTGTTGGGCAGCAGACAGATGTGCTGACCAGGAGTAGCAATATATTTTTTATTGGACCAGAGAAAAGATTTTCTCCACGTGAGCTCTCTGGTCGGCATCAGCAAGCGTCTGCTGGATTCGACTTTATAGACGAGAGTTTATTAGGGCTAAGTCTTTCATTTAATTATTACTTGGAGGAGGATTCCCGAGACAGGCTAGAGGTTGGATTAAGCGCTGGCGGAGAAGCGAGGGGTGAATTTTATCCCGTAAAAGAAAGCCCTTATTAGGTATTGGGCATATCTGAGCTAGTTTTATTGGCTAGCGGAGAGCCTTACTGTAGACTTCGAGTGTTTGTTCGGCGCAGTGGCGCCAGGAGTAGAGGGAGGCGACTTTTTTGCCTTTGGTAATTAACTCTGTTTTAAGTTTTTCATTATCAAGTATCTCGGTGATTTTATCCGCCATGTCCTGGACATTGAGAGGGTCGAAGTAATGGGCGCCGTCTTTGTACACTTCCGGCAAGCACGTAGCGTTGCTCGAGGCCACCGGCGCGCCGTGAACCATGGCTTCGAGGCCGGGAAGGCCAAAGCCTTCGCTCAAAGACGGGAAGCAATAGGCGGCCGTATTCTCGTACATCCAGCGCAACTGGCCGTCGGACACAAAGCCGGTGAAGACAATATCCCTCACCCCTGCCCTCTCAGCTCTGTTCGCTATTTGTTCGTATAGTGCATCTTTCTTGCCGGCAAAGGCAAGGACCAGACCAGGATGAGATTGCTTAAGTATATTAAACGCTTCAATTAACCGCTCGAGGTTCTTGTGCGGCTGTGGCCGGCCAACATACATGATGAACTGCTTGCCCTGCAGCGCTTCGACCGGTTCCGGTGCGTCCGCTATCGGATCGGCGGCTTCGTACGTGACGGTAATCTTGCCCTCATCTATGCCGGCAAAGTGTGCAACATCTTGACGCACGTATTCCGTGGGTGTGATGACGGCCGCGGACTTCCGGGCGGCAATAAGATTGACGCGTTTGTATACGGCCTGCTTGGCTTTAAACATGAGTCTGTTCTTGGTCGGGTTGTCGAAGCGGATGGCCGTAAGGTCATGCATGGTGGTGACCGCCCTCCCCCGGTACAGTATCGGCTGCTGCACAAATCCGAAATGGACGAGATCGGGCTTGAGCCTCTGGAGCTGCCTCAGCAAACCGGTTTGCTCGCCGATACTCCCGAGCGCGTAATCAGACGGCTCGAGCGTGAAGTTCAGCGGCAGCTGAAGGCGCGACAGATAGCTGGTCGGGACAAGCACGGTGTAGCGATATGGTGAATCAAGCGTGCTGAGATATTTCAGCAGGCCCTTCAGGTACGTCCCGCTGGAGGTGTCTATCATGCGGGCGTCAATGACAATGTGTTTAGCGGCTGAGTTGTTCATAGGTTTCTAGGTGTAGTCTAACAATTTCATCCCACGAAAAATATTGTTGCAACTGGCGCGTGCCTGCCTGGAGCTGATTTCGCAAATCAGGAGACTGCTCAAGCTTACGCAAAGCGGTGGCGATGCTTTCTGCCGATACGTCCGGTATCAACGCGGCGTTTTGCCGGTCAGCGTATGGTTCGTTCAAGGATGGGTCTGGTGCGGCTTTGCCGATAATGGTCAGCCCGTGGATGACGGCCGTGATGGTGGTGCCGGATTTGGCGGTAAGCGGAATTTCTTGTGGCTGCACGAAGTAGCGGCACTCCTGAATTACTTGTGAAACTGTCTCATCGTCCAAAAAGCCGGTAATTCCTATTGCCTTTCGTTGGGTGTTAATCCTTGATGCCTCTTCAAGTAATTGCGCGTGGTACGGGTCTTGCGGTCGGAGTTCGCTCATAATGAGGAGCTGTAGTTCGGGCGATTGCTCCATGGCGGCAATCAGGTTTTCTAGCTTCTTGCTGGGAAAGGCAAAGCCGAAAAACGCAATAGTCGGTCGAGATGCGTCCAGGCCTGCAGCCGCCATGATGTTTTCAAAAACTTTCCTACTGGCAGCTACTCGTGAAATGTTCGAGCCTATCGGAACGAGAGAAGTCTTGCGTTTCAGGGGCGCAGGTAGCGCAGCTTTATCGTACGGGTTGGATACCAGTATGCGGTGCGCGAACCAGGTAGTAACCAGGTTGCGAATCCGGCCAAGCAGCGGCGAGCCGTGGTATTCGTGCAGCGTCACAACAATGGGCGCACGCGGGCCAAAGAGCCGCAAACAAAGTGGCAGGAGGTTGATGCCGAGATTGCGTCTGTACCCTACCGCCGGGTATTGAATATGTATGACATCAGGGCGCTCGGCGCGGGCCTTGCGGAGCAGAGCAGGAATGCGCCGAATCTTCCAGTCCGGAAGCGAGTAAGTTTGATGCCCCTCGAGCGGATTAGTTCCTTCGGTGGTCACGACCGAAACATCGACATGTTCACGCAAGTATGGCAGCAGCGTGTTACTGTAGTAACCTATGCCGCACCTGATGGGCGGAAGCGATCCGGTGATAAAAAGTATTTTTCTCATATGACAATGCTAAATTAAGTCTATCCTATAGTTTGAGATTGCGTTAGGGGCTTTAGCTGGTGGCGAGGGTGTTGCTGCTTGTGACACAATCTTTTCAGGTATAATGAAACAAAACTAATCGAGGAGCGACATGGCAAAACGTGCGTTGATTACGGGTATTACTGGACAGGATGGCGGTCATCTTGCTGAACTGCTACACGAGAAGGGGTATGAGGTCTTTGGTATCATCCGTGGCCAACACAACCCGCGCAGGAAAGCGACCGAGGAAGAATTTCCCTATGTGACGCTCATTGAGGCGGATTTGCTCGACCAGTCTTCATTGGTTCGCGCTATGGAAGTGGCCAAGCCGGACGAAGTCTACAACCTGGCGGCGGTGAGCCACGTCGGCTACTCGTTTAAGAACCCACAATTGACCATGGATGTCACCGGCAAGGGTGTAC
This sequence comes from uncultured Candidatus Saccharibacteria bacterium, assembly GCA_964507855.1. Classification (GTDB taxonomy): domain Bacteria; phylum Patescibacteriota; class Saccharimonadia; order Saccharimonadales; family CAZDQS01; genus CAZDQS01. The sequence goes on from CAZDQS010000001.1 coordinate 118,600, forward strand.
TGAACATGCTGGAAGCCATCCGCTTGAGCGGTGGCGAGAAGTCGGTTCGGTTCTATCAGGCTTCAACTTCAGAAATGTTTGGAGGTCTCGAGTATAACCGGCCTAAGTCTGGCTATACCGAAGAAGCAACGTTCCATCCCCGCAGCCCGTACGGGGTGGCGAAGCTCTACGGCCACTGGATTACCAAGAACTATCGTGAGAGCTACGACATGTTCGCTGTTTCCGGCATATTGTTTAACCACGAGGGGCCACGGCGCGGCGTGGAGTTCGTGACACGCAAGATTAGCAATGCCGTCGCGAGGATTAAGCTTGGCAAACAAGACGAAATAGTGCTCGGTGACCTCTGGCCAAAGCGTGACTGGGGTTATGCTGGCGACTATGTGAAGGGCATGTGGCTCATGCTGCAGCAGGACAAGCCGGTTGATTACGTCCTGGCGACCGGCGAGACGCATTCGATCGAAGACTTTCTGACGCTGGCATTCAAAGAAATCGGCATTGATGACTGGAAGCCGTACGTCAAGCAAGACCCGCGGTTCATGCGCCCAGCTGAAGTAGACTTGCTGCTCGGCGATCCGTCAAAGGCCGAAAAGGAGCTTGGCTGGAAGCGCGAGGTAGACTTCCCGGGCCTTGTCAAAATGATGGTCGAGCACGACCTCAAGCTCGAATCAGAATCGTAATTTCTCCTGCTTGTAAGCAACAAAGTCTCGAACGGTTTGCTCAATGGGGATAGTGGGTCGCCAGCCTGTTTCTTCATAAAGGCGCTGGTAGTTTCCAAATAGTTCCGTGGGGTCGCTGGGCCGAATGAGCGTCTCGTCCACCTCAACAGTAATTCTATTCTCAAGTTTCAGCTCTTGCAGGAGCAGGTCGAGAAGTGCTTGGCCGGCGAGGCTTTGGCCGCTGCACACATTATAGGTGTCGTGTTTGAGGTTGTCGGCAAGCGCAAGGTCGGCATAGGCTCGCGTTATATCCCGCACATCAGTGTAGTCGCGCTTGGTGGTAAGATTGCCCGTCTTAACAACAGTGCCTTTACGATGAGCTTCCATAGCCTTTTCATATAAATCCGGCAACAAGAAGCCCGGCTCTTGACCTGGGCCGATGTGGTTGAACGGACGGACAATGGCGCACTTCAGACCTTGTCGTATTAGGTCCTGGCCGGCTTGCTCCATGAGGATTTTACTGAGCGCGTAAGGCGACCCCTCGCTAATAAGCCGGGAATCTTCACGAAGCGGCAGAGGTTGATTGGCGTCATAGACTGCGCCTGTGCTGACAGCAATAACGCGCGCCTCGGGATTAACTTCAAGGAGCTTTTTGCTGATAATATTTAACACGTTAACATTGGTGATTGTGTAGCGCTCGGGGTCGGCAAATGATTCGCCAACCTTCGCGAGACCGGCAAGATTAATGATAGCGTTTATATTCTTGAGCGGTAGTTGCGCAACCGCCTCTTCATCCGTAAGGTCGCATTGGTGATAATCGGCAAGCAGCTGGTGGATTTCTGGATGAGCCGGCCCACTATGGCCAATCCCAATGACAGCGCTCCCGCGCTGGTGAAGTTCTCGCGCTACATGTCTGCCCACAAATCCGTTAACACCAGTAACCATCACATGCTGCATAGAAGTAGCGTACATGAGCAGGATAAAAAACTAAAGCAGCGCCCCGAATTGCCGTTAGTTAGTAAAACACGTAAAATATAACAAAGTGGAAAAGTTGAAAGCACGCTATCGGTACTCGATTATTCTCTTGAAGCAGTTGGTCAAAACTGATTTCAAGCTACGCTATCAAGGATCAGTCCTGGGATACATCTGGTCATTGCTGCGACCGTTAGCCCTGTTTGTCATTCTGTACTTTGTTTTTGCACGCTTTTTACGGGTGGGCGAGCAAGTGCCTCATTTTCCGGTCTACCTGCTACTGGGCATAGTGCTATGGAATTACTTCGTTGAAGTTACGACCGGTAGCGTCAGCGCGATAGTTGGGCAGGGCGACATTATGCGTAAAATTAATTTCCCGAAGTACGTTATTGTGTTTGCAGGATCCTTCTCGGCGCTTATAAATTTATGCTTAAACTTTATGGTGATTGCTGGCTTTATGGTTATGACCGGAGTTGAGCTGCGGCCAATAGCCATTTTCTTACCTGTATTTATCATTGAGTTATTTGTTTTTTCGCTGGCGTTGGCATTTTTCTTAAGCGCAGCTTATGTGCGCTTTCGGGATATCAGTTATATATGGGAGGTAGCTATCCAGGCCGCCTTTTATGCTACACCGATTCTCTACCCACTAAGCTTGATAATTAAGGAATCCGAGCTAGTAGCGAAAATCATGATGTTAAATCCAATGGCGCAAATTATTCAAGACGCGCGGTACGTGCTTGTTACTCCTGAAACGGTAACAATAAGTGGGCTGTACGGTGGCAATCATCTAGTGCGGGCTTTGCCTGTAGGAATTACGGTGTTGGCTGTCGTTATTGCTGCTACTTATTTCCGGCGCCGCTCGCGCTTCTTTGCGGAGGAGGTATAGTATGCCGGCTGATGTTGCAATAAAGGTTGATAAAGTCCACAAGGATTTTCGGCTCCCACACGAGAAAGCAGCAACCCTTAAAAGCACATTAATCAATATACTAAAGGGCAAGCAGAATAGGGCGGTAACGACCCAGCACGCCCTCAAGAATATTTCTTTTGAGATTAAGCAAGGTGAGTTTTTTGGGATTGTGGGCCGTAATGGATCCGGCAAGAGCACCTTGCTAAAAATCCTTGCTGGCATCTACCAGCCTACGAAAGGCAGTGTACACGTCAATGGAAAGCTCGTGCCTTTTATTGAGCTAGGTGTTGGATTTAATCCAGAGTTAACAGGGCGAGAGAACGTTTATTTAAATGGTGCGTTGCTGGGTTTCAGTAAGGCTGAGATTGATGGAATGTACGATGACATTGTGGGTTTTGCGGAGCTTGAGCAATTCATGGATCAGAAGCTCAAGAACTACTCAAGCGGTATGCAGGTTCGGCTGGCATTTTCTATGGCAATAAGAGCCCAAGCGGATGTGTTGCTGGTTGACGAAGTCCTCGCGGTCGGCGATGCTGACTTCCAGCGCAAGTGTTTTGATTACTTCCGCCAGCTAAAGAGAGACAAGAAGACAGTCGTGTTCGTCAGCCATGACATGAACGCGGTGCAGCAATATTGCGACACGGCGATACTGCTAGATAATAGTGAATTGGTTTTTTCGGGAAGGCCTGCCGTTGTGGCCTCAAAATACAATCGCCTCTTTGTCCAAGGAAAAGAAAACAAAGACATTGCCAAGGCGAACAATGGGAAGAAAAGTCCAAGTGGTGAAGACAGGTGGGGGGATGGCAGCGCTAGATTGACCTCGGTTGAAGCAATGATATCAGCCGATAACAAGGAAATAATTATCGAAGCAGAGTGTGAGGCACTCGATGATATTGAAAACCCAATCTTTGGATTTTCAATAAAAAACCAACTCTTGCAGCAGCTTATGGGTACGAATACCGTCCGGAAAAATATCCAGCTACAGCCCATTAAGAAGGGTGAAAAAAGAAAGATAAAGTGGACCTTCCAAAATATATTGAACGAAGGCGTTCACTATGTAGATTGTACGGTCTCACATGATGAATCTACGTCCGTAGCTGACAGGTGGCCCGATGCTGCTACAATTAAAGTATATAGAGACGAAAGCAACCCCTATATCGTATATAACCCCGATATTACGTTTAGTATGGATAAGGCGAAGCAATGATAAAAATAATAAGGTCCGCGCTCGTTAAAGTGTTCCGGGCCGCACAGGGTCCACTCTATCGGGAGATTACCCAGCTTAAAGAAGACCTACGATCTGTTAATGAAAAGCTTGAACACAAAGACTTCAGTCTTGATGTGCTGAAGGAGAAAGTAAAAAAGGTAGAACAGTACCAGCCTATATATGGTCTTGCCGGTATTGTCGAAGCGCCAGCACGCCATACGCAGGATCGCTGCAACACGATACTCGATAGTTTGGGGGATGTTGCTGGCATGCGCATCCTGGATGTTGGATCTTCGCTTGGTTATGTTTCGTTTTTCTTTACTGATCGTGGAGCGGCTGTTGATGGGTGGGAGAGCAATGCTAATAATGCCGAGGTCGCGCGGCTGGCCGGACAGATTAACGGTATACCAGCGGCTTTTTTTGTTAAAGAATTAACCCCTGCTACGGTCAGCGAGATTCCTGGCAATAAGTACGACGCGGTTTTTATCTTAAGTGTATTTCACCATACTATTCGCTTTCAGGGACTTGAAGCCACGCAAGAGATGGTCAAGGGGCTACTGGAAAAAATCCCCGTCATGATAGTTGAGCTGGCTCGCAAGGGGGAGGACCCTTCACTGCCGTGGGATGCTTCCCAGCCTGAAGATGAGTTGGCGATATTTAAGGGTTTGGATGTCAAAATAACTAAAATCGGCTCGTTTGGTAATCACTTGTCCTCAAAGAAGCGCCCGCTCTATAAAATAGAATCCAAGAAAACGGTATCGGTGAATGGTAAGCAGTATGTCTATAGCAAGGCAAGCCTCTCGGCGTACACGAAGTCACCTTTGCGCCACATCAGTTCTTTCAGGCGCAAGTATTACTTTTGTGACGACGTAATTATCAAAGAATACGAGTTAGAATCTGAGCCAGAGAAGCTATTCAACCTACCTGAAATGCAACAAGAAATAGCTGCCCTTAATATTCTGCGAAAGCTTAAAGAGAGCGGTAGGTTGCAGTGTGACTATCCTGAGATGGTTGATGTTGAGATCACGCCCCGTTGGTCGAGACTGGTTATAAGAAAGTATGATGGTCAGATGCTTAGCGATATGGCAACTGACGCAGAAATAAAAGCAGACGATGCCAGTATGGCTAAGGTGGTTGATAAAGTTTTACACGACGTTCTTAGGCAGCTTGCGGACTTGCGGACTGAGAACATATACCACAACGACATTCGTAGCTGGAACATCATTGTTGCTCATGACGGGGCGCAGCTAATTGATTATGGCGATGCCGCACATTTGCAAAAGGAGGATGATATGGTCTCCTTGCTCTGGTCGTTGTATGGCTTCATAGTCGGTAGCTTAGAGGTTCGTGATGGCAGTGACGTTAACGCGCTGCCGCCAAAAGACGTGTTTAAGCCGTTTGCGCGGGCGCAAAAATTCTATAATATCGTTGCGGAAGGTGAGCGCAACCCCGCCACAGCATTAAAAAAAATAAGAGCATAGGCCATAGCTATGCTGCGGGAAGTGATGCTCAAAGCGAAATTTTATATAAAGCTAGGCGGGAAGTGCACAGCTCGCATACTAGGACGTCTGGACAGGAAGATTGTAGGCGTGTTGTCCCGGGGCTCTACGTACGAGCCGGTAGGGATGGACGTAAGAGACGTTGAGGGGGGCGAAGCATTATTGCGGCAGGCCATGCAAATTGATGAACAGAACTTTGCCCGTTACCGAAAGACAGCGCGTGAACTTACTATTCTGAAATGGTACGAGCGCGGTAGAGACGCGGCGGGTGTGGCTGTCAGGCGGATAGCACGGAGAGTGACAGGATAGGTATGGGACGCAGGCTTATTATTGATGGGCAGGTTTTCCAAACGCCTGCATGGGATCGTGGTATGGGCAAGTACTCTATAGAGTTGTTGTCCGCGCTTTGTGAGCAGAACCGAAACAGTCACTACTGGGATGAAATCGAAATCATTTTATCTAGCAGGCTAGAGGTTAAGGGTCAGGTTGCTGATACGCTTCAAGAACGGTTGCCGGAGATTGCAGTTGTGCGTTTGGCGCTTGAGCCTAACGATGCGAACAATGTGCCTGTCGCCAATGTGAATAGGAAGACTATAGATGCGTATCTGAGTAAGAATGAGAGCGAGGGCGGGATAGATTTGCTGGTTCTTTCTTTAATGCAGAGCGAAATCGCGCCTGCCTTTTCATCGCTCCCCTATGTCCGTAACGTGCTTTTGACATATGATCTCATCCCACTCATGTTCCACAGGGTATATCTCGGTGACCCCCAGACGCGCAAGGGCTACACATCCAAGTTGGCTGAATTACTGCGAGCGAATCTGTACTTAACTATCTCAAAAACAGTTGCTAACGATATAGCGCTTCATCTTGGTATTAGCGCTAACCGGATATATACAATTGACGGAGGGGCAATCCGGCATGCAGAAGAGGCAAAGCCCCTGGAGGTTCCACGTCCCTTTATCCTTATGCCGACAGGGAACGATATACGGAAGAACAATCGAAGAGGGGTGCAGGGATTTGAGCTGTTTAATAAGAAGAACGGCAATAAATATACGTTAGTCATTACATCGTTTTTTCAGGATCATGAAATCGCTGAACTTAAGAAGCTGAGCAAAAACATTATATTTACCGGCAACATAAGCGGAGAACAGCTTGACTATCTCTATAGTCAAACAGCCGCGTTACTTTTTCCGGCTGAGTATGAGGGGTTGGGCATGCCTATTCTGGAGGCACTCGAAAAGCAGCGCCCAGTTGCGTGCTCTAACATATCAGTGTTCAGAGAGATGTCTAAGACCGCATTTGCATACTTCGATCCCTTGAGTATACAATCTATCGCTGATTCTCTAGAGCGAGTTACGCAGGATCCAAAGATTGACAGGCAGGCTTACCGTAATGTTCTAGAACACTTTACATGGGAAAAGACCGCTAAAAGGATGATTAGCGCTCTGCAGGCTGCCTCGAAAGAAGCGAACAGTTCCGCCGATCAAGATGACAAACGCCAGGAAATAGCGATATATTCTCCTAGCCCCGAACGATCTCTTGTTGGCAAACTGGTCCAGCATTGCCATGCTGAACTTAGCCGCCACTGTAAGCCGAGCTATTTTATGGCTCTGCCCCAGCCAACCGAGCCACTATCTCGCATTAATTACCTGCCCCATATTACACACGTGCACAACTTGGCTCGAAGTGCGCCGCAGGATTTAGAAAAGTATGCAGCACACTGGTTCAACATTGCGGACCAAGGAGATTGTGCGGCTGTATTGATGGCGGCACTGTCAGTACCTGGCGTGTTGCTGTTGCACGATACAACTTTACATACATTGTGGGAAGCGGCGGTCCAGGAGGGCATCATAGACAAAAGTCGTCTAGAAGTAGAACGGCGGCTGGATGAGACTTTTGGCGTAGAGGGGGCTAGCTTACTGGTGACGCTAATCGCTCGTCATCCGACAGTCGTTGTCCATAGCGAATCGGCAGCGAAGCTGGTTGCTCAGATTGCAAAGAAAGTTGACCGGCCAACAAAGGTTATCGTGGCTGATCTGCCAGTAGCCGATCTCGTATTCCAGGATGTGTTGACACCTGATAGAGACCAAGTCATGTTTGTTGTGGACGGTCCTGGCGGCGAACTAAGGAGTACATACGAGAGTATCAAGACTATTCCAGAGAAGCATCTCATTAATGCGGACTATACCTTTGACTCCTCTGATGGTGGCGAGAAGGGCTTACTCACAGATATGGAGTATCTTACGATGCTGGAAAATTCGAGAATAATGGCTATTGATGCAGAGATTGCTGCGAGCCAACTTATGATACATGTACGAGAAGCGATTCGAATGGGGGCAGCCCCGGTCGTAGTAGGTGACAACAAGCCCGATGCAATGCCCGAGGAAGGTGTACAATTTAGTTCACCACAACAGGTGCAGGATTACGCATTACAATCCGCGGGGGATGCTCAACCATCACGCACGGCCAACCGCTACTCATACGCGGTGTATGTAGGTAAGCTTTATGAGGCGACAGGACTAAAGGAGGGGCAATAACACATGACACGGATAATCGTTGATATTACTGAGCTTGCGGCGTGGCAAGGTAAGTTGACCGGAGTGCCACGGGTGATGGACGAGCTGGCTTCACGGTTTGCGTCGCAGGATGACGTGAGCTTTGTTGCCTGGGACCAACTGGCTAGAGAATATTTTCCTGTTGAGTATAGGGCTGCCGATGAATCCCATCACACAACCGCTCCAACATCCATCCAGCAGTTCAAGCAAAAAGGCGCACGTGCGATTGCGGTTGCGAAAAAAATCAAGAACCGCTCAAGGATTGCTCGCAAACTCATGGTGATTCCTGAACGAGCAGCGCGACGCGTACTTGTTCCGACACGTGAAAACAACAAAGAGAAGATAGTGCCTGTAAAAGGTGATACGTTGTTTATCCTTGCTGACTGGCACAGTAGCGACCCGGTATTTGTTGAACGGGTGGTGGCACTGAAGAAAGCTGGTGTTAAACTGGCGCAAATTTCGTATGACTTGTTGCCAGTAGTCGCTCCCCAGTATTCGGGGCATTCTACCGACACACTCAAACGCTATACCACCACGGTGTATCCTTTGTGCGATATCATATTTGCCATCTCCGAATATACCAAACAAGATATTATCACGTGGTTGAAGCAGCAGGGATTGCGGGTGCCGCCTATAGAGGTAATGCGGCTGGGTGACGATTTTGCGCTTGCTACTCCGCAGAAGCCTACTGACGAAAGGTTTAATGAGGTATACAAGCGCACCAAGGACTTCCTGCTCTGCGTCGGTACGGTCGAGGCGCGGAAAAATCATACGTTACTGTACTATACCTATAAGCTTGGCCATGAGCGGGGGATAGAGTTGCCGCCACTTGTCGTAGTTGGCCGAAGAGGCTGGATGACAGAGAATATTTACGAGATTATTACGACCGATCCAGTAACGAAAGACAAATTTATTTTCCTGCACAATGCGACAGATGAGGAGCTGAGCTGGCTTTATCAACATTGTTTGTTTAGTGTGTATGCGAGTTTCTACGAAGGTTGGGGGCTGCCAATTGCCGAAAGTATCGCGCATGGAGTACCATGTATAGCAAGCAACACCAGCAGCATGGTAGAAATAGCCGGTGAGCTTATAACATACTTCAGTCCTACTTCAACTGATGAGTGTCTTGCAGCGATACAGCAATTGCTTGATCCTGCGGCTCTAAAGCGGGCCACAACTAAGCTCAGCAAATATCAACCGCGGTCGTGGGATGAAACCTATGATTCCGTAAAGGGCCACATTGAGAAAGTTCATGCTTAAGAAAATTAAGAGCTACAGACCAAATATTTCTGCCTCAATTGGTACTATAAGCAGAGCACAAACAATAGCTTATATTGGTGTACACGCCGCTATTTTCTTTACGTACCTTTTAGTTAGTCTTCGGTATAGTGGGCCGGCGTATTTGAGTGATGAGATGGGATACCTCAGCAAAGCGGCGGCAATTGCGGGATATCCCTCTGATATGGCAAGTAGCTGGCATGCTGGCTATTCTTTTTTGATTGCCCCGATCTTCGCTCTATTCTCTGACCCTTTTCTCATCTGGAAGGCCATTATGGTTGCGAATACAGCAATGTGGACCGTTAGTTTCATGGCACTTTTCTACATCTTGCGTCGGTTATTTGCACAGAAGCCCTTCGAGGCAATCTTGGGGGCGGTAGCGGTTTCAGCAATCTATCCTAGTTGGGTGGTCATGAGCGGGTATGCATTTTCGACATCGGCGTTTGTGGTGGTGTTTATGCTGGCGCTCGCTGCTTTACTAAAAAGCGAACTAAAGAAAACTCCATACCTCTTACTTCATTCGGTATTAATAGGCTACCTATATTGGATACATCCGGTAGGTATAGCTGCTGTGGCTGCCTCGGTGGGAATTTTTGTCATCAAAATGATTAAAGAGCGAAATGTATGGGGCCAACTTCCATATGTGTGCATACCCGTACTCATGGTTGCTGCGTATAGCCTCACCGTGCACCCGGGGTTATCCGACCTGATGACACCTGACAATTATGAGGCAAGCGCTCACTATAGGGATCCGTCGAGCTTTACTCGCAGGGTTGGTGAAGTTGAGTTTTGGAGACGTTGGGCAACCATATTTTTTGGACAGGCTTCATACTTGCTAATTGCAACATTCGGCGTCATTGCTGTTGGGGTATGGGAAGTGATCACGAGGATCAAGAGAGAGATAAGAAACAAAGACTTTATAAAATCCATCACCAATGATGAGAGATCTATGATATTGCTCGTAATGATTTTGTCTCTTCTAGGTATATTGATTATTGGATCGCTTAGCTTCACTCAAGGAAAAAGGATAAGGCCTGACCACTGGATATACGGAAGGTATGCGGAGATGGTAATTCTGCCCCTCATTGGAATCGGCATACTAGCGTGGTGGCGATTTAAGCAATTCTTCACGGCAATAACTGTGGTGTTGATAACTGGTCTTGCTCTCCGCGTTTCTGTTAACGGAGCTAACACCAATCTTGCTGATAATAATCTGGTAAATGTACAGTCCTTGTGGCCGCAGGCATTTATTCACGATGTTCGGTTTTTATTATGGTTCGTGATGGGTGTGGGTGGCATCTTGCTTGTTAAAGTCTTAGGGAAGCGGTTTGCTCTTCTTGCAATCGTGCCGATTTATATCATTGCGATTAACTGGCAGGGTAAATGGCACAGTGACATTCTGACCTACTATAGCAATCCCTCAGGATTAGTGTCGGCCATGAGGTCTCAGGGGGCAGAGGATGCTTGTATTGGCTTCGACCCTAAGATGCCGTCCGGACGTCATCTTAGAGAGAGAGTCAAAATGTATTCATTCTATTTGTATGAGTTTATGCCTCAGAGGATGTCAGCGGAAGAGTGGCTCCAGAGTAGTTGTGATTACTACCTGACCTATGATTCAGATGTATTTATCGATAATCAGAGCGCAACAGTTGTTGGAAAAGAGGAGTCCAACGGTCTTTATCTAGTGGTCAAGGCCGCTGAACTAGCTGAACTTAAGGGGGTTGAAAGTAGAGCAAATGACTTTTATATCAATACCCTTTCAGAGGACAGTGAATTATGCCTCGTGAAGGGGTGCTTTGGCAGGGGTGCTCGGCAGCTGGAGCCATTCCTGGGTGTAGGGCGTTATGATAATGGTGCGATCGTAACGCAAGGTGTTGCAGGTTTTCTCTTCTCCGGTCCTTATGTTGGTCTGGCGCAGGGTGATTACATACTTACTATTGAGGGCGAACTACACAATCTTAAGGGCGTCTTTATTGATCTTAAGGGTGGTGTTGACGCCGAACCATTTTTTGTAAAGAAACTTACGGGAGAGGGCGAGAGCACCATAAAAGTGCCTTTTTCTCTTAAGGAAGACATAAGTAATATAGAAATTCGTTTAGCGGTGAGCGAAGAGAGCGATATCTCGTTCAAAGAATACTATATAGAGGTACAGCAGTAGAGTAAATTAATCTGTGCGCCCTACTGTGTGACGAGTAAATGTAGCGATTTTTTCAGCCATAGCATCCCAGCTGTTTTCCTGGCAGAATTTTTTGATGGCGGGTTTCATGGATTGTAGCTGCTTGCGGTCAATATTCTTTATTGCTGCTGCAAGATCTGCGGGGGAGTCGGGAGGTACGAGCCACCCGGTCTTATCCTCAATAACTGCGTCCTGCAACCCACCAACGCGACTGGCAATGACTGGCTTTTGATAGTTGTAAGCAAGCGTAACCACGCCACTACCGGTAGCCGAGAGATAGGGAAGGACTACGACGTCAGCTCGGGCAAAGTAGTTTGCTGCTTCTTGCTCGCTGACGTACTTCAAATGCGCTTCGACATTCGGTATGGCAGCAAGGCGGCTGCGCAAAACTTGCTCATTGTCCCATGTCTCGCCGACGATAGTTAAGTGGACCTCCTTATCATCCAACTGCGCGAGCGCTTCCAGCAGTACATCAAGACCCTTGTACGGTCGGATAAAACCGAAAAACAATAACTCGAGACGCCCGCGTTGCGCCAGTGTTTTATTGGGAGCAGGAAAGTGAGTGTAAATGGGATGGGGGCGCATGAGAATTTTAGTCCCAGGCTTGAGCTGCTCAAGAGCCTTCGCCTCTTCGGATGAATGCACAATATAGCCGTCAGCTTGTTTTAGGAACCATTCGCTGAGGCGTCGTTTCAGGCCGGAGGTGTCATGGTCTACCAGGTTGTGGCAGAGAAAAACTGTTTTAATGCCGCGCTTACGCAGGCGCCGCGCAATAAAAGCAAATCCCGGCTGCCAGAACAATGTCCACCAACTAATGATTGCAACCTCACAATCAGAATGGGAAATGTGGCGGACAGTGCGCCACAGACTCAATGGTGAGTAAGCGTCTAGAATATAGGTGACATTCTTTTCTCGATGCTTGGCTGCTCTCTCGTCAATATCACTTTTGCCCGGATATAGAAAACGAGGATATTGCCGCTTGAAAGAGATGGTATGGAGAGTGGTGTAGTTAGCAAGTACGTGGTGCAGCTGTGTGGTGTACTGTGAGATACCGCCACGATATGGGGCAACGGGTCCGATGAGTGCTATTTTTGTCCTCTTAGTCATGTCCTGATGTCTGTCTATATGCTAGGCTTCTGGCGGTCAATGACTCAAGAAGTTCCATGTCACTTGCATAGAATTCCAAGAGCTGCTCATACAGCAGGTCATCTTTATTAAGCTTAGTGTCATCTGCCTTGGTATTCCACAAATTGATGGAGTACTCAACTCGCTTCCGTATAGGCTGGGGTGTAAGATTTTTCCAAAAAAACTTTACCAGCGGGACCTTAAACAAGAAGCCGGGCGTTAGCATTTTATAGCGTGGTCTTGCGCCACCTTGACGGTACTTTTTATTGGTGTTTGCTGGGGTGTAGTTATGGTTGATTTCTAGGAATTTACAAAGCGTACGTATGGTCTTAACGGGATCATCCCGCAGTTCGTCGGTTGTAAGTACGAGAATATTTTTTGCGGGGAACAAACTATAGTAGGTCTTTAATATCCGACCATACTCACTGCCGAAAATATAGTTAAATTGCGGCTTGACCTTTTGTCTATAAGCAGATGGGTTAGTCAGGGACTGTTTAACGATCTCTTCAAACTCTTTATGTTCATGTCCTCTCTGTACCATCATCTTATAGTGCGAAAATGCGCGTTCTGCAGGATTTCTTAAGAGGGCCACAAGCTTGACATTTGGTAGTTCTTTTTTTATTCTTTCGGCAACAATCTGGGGGTTAGTATCCCCTTCGCCGAGCATGTATTGAGGAGTCACAGTCCCCCACAGTTTCTTTTCGTCAGCATCTGGGAAGTAGGCCTTTAAGTAGCGCTCCATGCCTTTTTTATAGACTTTATTATCACTAAAGTATGGTACCTCTTTGGCGCTCGGAATGTATATCTCAGGGTGGGATTTTATAAGCTCGTAGAGTGTTGTGGTGGCGGATTTTGCGGCACCAATCACAAGAAAGTCCAACTGTTTCATGGTAACAGTTTAACCCAAAGGCTACCTATGCCATAATTGGTAGTTATGTATAAGAGAGTTCTGCCGAAGCTGCTGACGGTTGGGTTTTTAGCGGCTTTTGGCTGGTTTTGGTATAAAAATCCAACAATCTTTTCACCACTCAAAGATATTTCTATAAGCACGATTGTGCTTATAGGGGTCGCCAAATCTGCATTTCATGTGGGTAACGGATTGTTCACCAAGTGGACAGCGGAGCACTTCACCCCGAGCAAGCTTACACTAGGAGAGAGTTATTATGTAGGTGTGCTAACGGCATTAGGAAATTTTTTTGGTCCTATTTTAGGAGGGACTAGCATTCGGGCCGTCTATTTGAAGAAGGTTCATAAACTTTCCTATAGTAAGTTCACCTCAACGCTCATCGGCTATTACCTGGTGCTGTTCACAACTACCTGCATTATGGCGCTTGGGGCACTTTTCGTTCTGCCAACCACACAACAGACAAATCTTCTTATTTTATTCTTTGGCCTTTGGCTGGTCATGATGCTGGCATTCTCGGTAATACGTTTGCCGGCCAAAAATAAGCTTACTTTTGTGGCCAGCAATAAGTACATTGCTAAAATTGTGAACATAATTTATGAAATAGAGGACGGATGGAAGTTAATCTTGAGGAACCGTCGGCTCGTCTTAAGGCTCCTGATGCTTGCCCTTGGCATTTTTGTAGCAACGGTTATTATTACTTTCTTGGAATTTGATGCGATAGGATCATCGATTTCACTACCTGGTGCAATAATGTTTTCAGTGCTAACCACAGTCGCTCTACTTATTAGCTTTACGCCAGGAGCAATTGGTGTCCGTGAGTCGATACTTCTTGTGGTAGGCGCGACGATGGGAGTTACTAACCAGCAAATACTTCAGGTTGCGGTGATTGATCGCGCTATAACATTCGGTCTCTTACTCGTACTATTTGTGACGACGAGGAGCAAAAAGTTAAAAAGGCTTTTCACGTCACGTGATATTCAGATTTAATCACAACAACCCTACGAGCTTGAGCGTGGTACATTTGATATGGACATAAGGAGGCTGGATGACAACACATCTGAATGAGGCGCATGGCGGTAAGTTGGTAAACCTACTTGCAGGCAAAGAGAAAGCAGGCAAGCTTAAGAAAAAGGCAGCAGGCTATAAGTCCTGGAATCTTACGCATAGGCAACTCTGTGATGTAGAGATGATTCTTAATGGAGGCTTCTCTCCGCTTGAAGGATTCTTAAACAAAGATGACTATGAGTCAGTTTGCAAAGACATGCGGCTTAAGGATGGCACGCTATGGCCTATGCCAGTCACGCTGGATGTAGACGAAGCTTTTGCGAAAAGCTTGAAGAAAGGCGAGCGAGTTGCCTTACGTGATCAAGAAGGAGTGGTGCTGGCAATCCTGGAGGTTGGTGACGTATGGAAGCCGAATAAACATAAAGAGGCTGAGCTTGTTTTTGGGGCAGATGACAAGGCCCATCCAACTGTTGCATATCTTCATGAGAAAGCTGGTGATTACTATGTCGGCGGAAAGCTGATAGGGCTGGAACTACCGACACATTATGATTATCGGGATTTACGTCGGACACCCAAAGAGCTTCGTGAGCATTTTGCAAAGCTAGGCTGGACCAAGGTGGTTGCTTTTCAGACGCGCAATCCTATGCACCGGGCTCATGTTGAGTTGACGCTGCGTGCCGCCAAACAAACAGAGGCTAATTTGCTTATTCATCCCGTCGTGGGAATGACTAAGCCGGGAGACATTGATCACCATACCCGAGTTCGTGTCTATAAGGCTGTGCTGGAGCGGTACCCTGAATCAACTGCTATGATTTCACTCTTGCCGCTTGCCATGCGTATGGGCGGTCCCCGTGAGGTGCTGTGGCACATGATTATTCGCAAGAACTATGGGGTGACGCATTTTATTGTTGGGCGTGACCATGCGGGGCCCGGCAACAACTCAAATGGCGAAAATTTCTACGGGCCATATGATGCGCAAGAGATGGCGCAAAAACATGCGGCTGAAATTGGTGTTGAAGTTGTTCCGTTCCAGATGATGGTTTATGTTCAGGATCAGAATAAATATATGCCTATCGATGATGTGCCTAAAGGCATAGAGCCGATGACTATCTCAGGTACGCAATTGAGGGGCATGCTGAAAGAAGGAAGAGGCTTGCCAGAGTGGTTTACCTATCCCGAGGTGGCGGAGGAGCTCCAAAAAACCCACAAACCGCGTCATGAACAGGGCCTCACAATATTCTTTACCGGGCTTTCTGGGGCTGGTAAATCAACCATAGCAAATGCGCTCATGATCAAGTTGCTTGAGCAGGGGCGGCGTACAGTAACCTTACTGGATGGTGATGTGGTGCGTAGTCACCTATCTTCCGAGCTTGGCTTTAGCAAAGAGCATCGTGATTTGAACGTCAAGCGTATAGGCTATGTCGCCTCCGAAATATCTCGGCATGGAGGTATTGCAGTGTGTGCGCCTATTGCTCCTTACGACAGTATAAGAAAAGAAGTGCGGAACATGGTGCGCGCCAATGGTGGGGGATTTATATTGGTACATGTTGCGACGCCGCTAGAAGAATGTGAGAAGCGTGACCGTAAAGGGCTTTATGCTGCCGCCCGGGCGGGCAAGATAAAGGAGTTTACGGGCATTTCCGATCCGTATGAGGAGCCAAGCGATGCTGATATCGTGCTTGATACAGTTACCTATACGGCGGATGAGCTGGCTAACCAGATGCTGCTGTTCTTAGAAAAAGAAGGATTTATTAAGGCGCAAGCCTAGTTAGTAAATGAAAGAACTTGATGATAGCGAACTCTTGCAGGAATTACTTGAGCGCGTAATCGAGATCGCACAAATTGCCGGGGCAGCTATTCTGGAAGTATATGAGACGTCTGATGCTGAAGTCTCAATCAAAGATGACAATTCGCCCTTAACGAAGGCAGACAAGACCGCTCATTCAATTATTGAAAGGAAGCTTCAGGCAATTAGCGACTTTCCGGTTATTTCTGAAGAAGGACGCCATGATGCCAGAGAGGCAGCTGTCTTTTGGTTAATTGATCCGCTTGATGGTACCAAAGAGTTTCTGAAGAGAAATGGCGAATTCACGGTCAACATTGCGCTCATCAAAGATGAGGTGCCAGTGCTGGGCGTGGTTTACGCGCCTGCCAAAGAATTATTGTATGCTGGCATAGTTTCTCGAGGCGCCTATAAGATTGTGGCAGGCAAGCGTCAAGAGATTACCTCTGTGTTTACTGGTGCGACACCAAAGATTCTTGTCAGTAGGTCACACCGGGATGCGTTGACTGAAACGTTACTACAAAAGATCGGGGAATACGAGGAGGCAAGCAGCGGATCGTCACTAAAGCTTTGCCTGGTGGCCGAAGGACGCGCAGCCCTTTATCCCCGCCTGGCGCCAACTTACGAGTGGGATACTGCAGCCGGCGATTGTGTCGTCCGTGCTGCTGGAGGAAAGGTACAAGATTTATATGGTCAGCCGTTACGGTACCATCCCCATGCTCAGAAGAATCCCTTTTTTGTTGTGTCGACGGGGAATGATGAATGGTTTCAAGTCTTTCGTAACGAGCTAAAAGATTTTGCCTCGTAGCTTATTTATACTGAAGTCTCTTTAGCCGCTCCAGGGCGTCTTCTGCCAATGTGCGATTGGTGCGGATGAGATCTGCAATGATGGCTAGTGTGAAGGCGATGATGGATGCGAAGAGTAAGACGGCTCCAAGGAGCAGGGACTGGATGTGATCGCCACGATCACCCTGTATGTAGATGATAGCGTAACGTGCAAATGGTGCCAGGCCACCGACAAGCAATAGAGTACCAAGGCTAAAGAAGAGTAGGTGAGGGCGGTACATGATATAGCTGCGGATAATCGCTGCGCTGGATTTGTACATGTGCTGCCAAATATTTTTAAACAGACGTGATTCACGAGTTTTTGGGTTGGTTTCTATTTTTATGCTGGTAATTGGAATACGTTTGTTGCCAGCCTGGATAATTGTTTCCATGCAGTAGCTAAACTGCGTAATGATGTTAATCCGCAGGAGCGCTTCTTTGGAATAGGCACGAAAGCCGCTGGCTGCATCCGGAATATTCGTACGCGCTGCTTTGTTGACGACCCAGCTGCCGAAGCGCTGCATGAGCTTCTTGAAGCCCGAGAAGTGTGCAATGGTGGCGGTTTGTCGGTCGCCAACAACAATCTCAGCTTCGCCGTTTAATATCGGCTGCACGAGGTCACCGATACGCTCTTGGGGATACTGATTGTCGCCATCGGTGTTTACTACGATGTCGGCACCAATGCCTAGTGCGTAATTAATGCCATCATGGAATGAGCGTGCTAAGCCCATGTTCTTTGGGTGTCGGACAAAGTGTTTGACACCATAGTGCTTGGCGACCTCTATGGTCTTATCGGTCGAGCCGTCATCAATAATAAGGACGACAATCTCATTAATGCCTTTAATTTTCTTAGGAATAGACTCTAACACTAAAGGGAGCGTTTTCTCCTCATTGAGGCAGGGGATTTGTACAACAAGCTTCATTATTAGTTTCCGTTCTTACTTCCGTTTCTTCCTACTCCAAGATATTGTAACCCACTCTTTTCTACCTCTGAAATATTAAACGAATTCATGCAATCAACGAAAAGCTTGCCGGACATGTTTTTGCGAACTGCCGTAAGATCAAGCTTGAGAAACTCATCCCATGCAGTGGCCACAAAGACAGCATCCGCATCCGTAAGCGCCTCTTGGGCCGTTTTACATAATTTGACCTCGCGGCGTAGCTCGGGGCCTGCTTCTTCTGAAGCTTTAGGGTCATAGGCACGCACCTGCGCCTTATTCTTGGCAAGGATGTTTGCCAGGAAAACTGCTGGCGATTTCCGGGCATCACTCGTATTTGCCTTAAATGCCAGACCGAGCACAGCGCATTTTTTATCTTTCAGTTCGCCCAAAACGTCTTTTGCCTTATTGACAATGTAGCCGGGCATGGTTTCGTTGACTTCGGTTGCGGCTCGTAAGATCTGCATATCGATCCCATGTTTGGTTGCGCTGTCGATCAGTCCGCTGACATCCTTAGGGAAACAGCCGCCGCCATACCCCCGGCCGGCATTGAGAAATGCTCTGCCGATGCGACGGTCGGCGCCAACAGCATCCATGACCTCGTTAACGTCCGCGTTGGTGCTGTCGGCAAGCTTGGCGATGGTATTGGCAAAGGAGATTTTAAGGGCCAAAAAGGCATTGGCGGTAACTTTTATTAGCTCTGCGCTGTTTCGTGTGGTGATGAAGTACGTGCCTGCTGCTGCGGCAGCGGTTGGTTTAGAGGCACCGCTTAATTGTGAAAGATCGGCCTTGTGGTGCTCGATTGCTTTGTACAGTTCGCTTACCATCGTGGCGGCGCGACCATCCTCGCTGCCGCAGACGACACGGTCGAACCAAATGGTGTCGGCCAGGGCGCTGCCTTCACGCAAGAACTCGGGATTTGAAACATAGGTTATGGTTGTGCCATGCTGGCGGGCCAGGTCCTCGAGCTGCTGGCCGGTTCCGACCGGGACGGTGCTTTTTTGGATAAAGATTGCGTCTTCCCTGACAAGGGGGAGGCATGACTGAAAAGCTTCGAATACGTAGGTCAGGTTTGGACTGCCGTCTGGGTTGTCTGGTGTCCCGACGCAGGAGAATATAAATTTGCTTTCGGGTATGGCGGTAGCGTAGGAACGTGTCGGGAGTAGCATGGTGGAGTCAACAGCTTTGCGGACGAGGTTGTTGATGCCCGGTTCGTAAAACCAGGCCTTCCCGTTTTTGATAACATTCAGGCGCTGTTGATTCGGGTCTATGAGGTAGACCCTAAACCCGCTATTTGCAAACACAGCGGCGGTGGTTAGGCCGACATAGCCGGCACCTAGTACAGTAATGGTTTTATCAGGACTATGTGAAACTGTCATGAGGAATTGTATCTATTGTACCGCATGTCAAATAAGAGGTGCAGCAGTAGCTAGTTAGGGCAGGAGTAGTGTATGATTATGTAAGGCATTAGCCCAATAGGCACGAACAGTATAGTCCGGGACAAGCGCGCCGGGGAAACGAAGTCGTTCGCATCTGAAATTATGAAGATTTTGCATTTTACTACTCACAATGAAGATTGTGGTATCGCCAAGTATCAAGAGCAGTTTATTGCTGCTATGCATACGGTTGGCGGCGTAGAACATACAGTTTTTGAGTATTCGCCAAACGTCACCAAGCACATGAGCGAGGCTGAATTTACCCCCGTGCTCAAGCAGCTGGTTGCCCAAATGCGTGATCAAGACATTTTGCACATTCAGCACGAGATCTCTTTCTTTAAGAAGAATGAACTTTACCGGGTCGTCAAAGCTGTGCGCAGGATGCGCAAGAAAGTCATGATGACTGTCCACACGGCTCCCGACGCGATGTATAAGGAGCCGAAGCTGGAAGGGTATGGCCCTCGCAGCTGGTTGAAATATCTCCGAGCGATGAAGGCTGCACGTGAATTCACGGATGTTCATATCCGTCCTATGCGCGAAGTTGATCTGGTAATTGTTCACAATACGGTTACCAAAAAGAATCTCATGAAGCATGGGGTCAAGGAAGATCGCATACGGATTATCGATATGCCGGTGCCAAACATCTCCTTTGAACGTACATCGACAGTCATCAAGAAGGCGCTTGATTATCGGTCCGGTGATGTTTTGTTTTGTGCTGTCGGCTTCGTGTCGAAAACCAAAGGGTTTGACCATGCTGTAAAAGCACTCAATTTCCTGCCGAAAAATTACAAATTGGCCATCATCGGGGGCATGCATCCTGAGGGCAGGAATGACAAATACTTGGATAAACTATGCGACATAATTGCGGAGTATGGGTTGCAGGACAGGGTATATATTACGGGCTTCTTGGCAGACGATGAGGAGCTCAATGCTGCTATACGAGAGTGTGATATATGTGTTTACCCGTACGACAGAGAATATTACTCTTATGTGTCGTCAGCATCTTTGAGCAATGCCCTCGCAAATCATAAGCCTACGGTAGCTTACCCGACCGCTTCTTTCCGTGAGGTAAATTCTGAAATGGATGTGCTGGCTCTTACGAAGTCATTTAATTATTACGAGCTTGCCCGGGAGATACGGGCAATTGATGTGCCTTCTCGACACGAAAAATCCAAGCAGTACGCACAACTTCATGCCTACGATAAAGAAGGCGAAAAGTTCATTGATATCTACCAGCAGCTTATAGCCTAGGGCTTGACGACGAATTTCCAGTGAAGGCCAACGTCATTGAGCCAAGCGACACCGTCTATTACAGGCCGGAAGTATTCATTATATGTTCCTGTTGAGGCTGGAGTTTTAACAGAGAACTCGAACGTGCCTATCTCGCCTGGTCTTACTTTTGATTCTTTCAACCGAGCGGCGCGGTTGCAATTAATCCAGGAATTGTCACAGAAGCTACTTATTCGATCCACTGGGTTGCTGGTGCCGAGCCGGGTGCTGCTTGACCAGTTCCGGCCGCTGATGTTCTTTGCCCGTAGGCGCAGGTAATACGTTGTATTCGGTTTTGCATCATTAAGATTGGCTGCTTGCGTGCGATTGCTATCGAGGAAGGTCTGCTGCCCTTGGTACTCCCAGACGAAATCAGGAGAATCCATCTTAAAGGTAATGTGCTGGCCCAGGTCGTTCATCCACATTTTACCTTCCGCAACCGGCCGGAAGTATTCGCTGAAACTGGTGCCGTCGAGTGCGTACGGCGCCTTGGCCCAGAATTCAAATGTGCCGATTTCTCCTGGAGCGACAGATGTTTCGGTAATTGCGGTAGGGCGGTTACAGCTTCCCCATGAGGGGTCACAGAATTTACTTGGTCGGTCAATTGGCACGTTCGTGCCCAGCCGGACTGGATTCGATCCACTCTTTTGCCACGTGACGTTGCCGGTGTTTTGGGCGCGGATCACAACGTAGACCCGCTGGTTGCCGCTTATAGCATTGATATTGGCAGCCTCGGCTTTTGTGCTATCTGTGTAGACTGCTTGTCCGGCGAACTTCCAGGCATAAGTCGGAGGTTTGACTGATAGCGCCCAGTGCTGGCCCAGGTCGTTCATCCAGGCCTTGCCTTCAGCAACTAGCCTGAAGTACTCCTTAAATTCGCCGTGACGATTTGGAGTCGTGATAGAGAAATTAAAGGTTCCAATCCCGCCGGGTTCAACACTGGATTCTTGGAGAGCGGTAGGGCGATTGCAGCTTCCCCAGGAGCCATTACAGAAGGCACTGTTTCGGTCAATCGGTACATTCGTGCCCAACCGGACTGGGTTCGACCCGCTCTTTTGCCATGTGACGTTGCCGGTATTGCGAGCTTTAAGCTGGAGGTGGTACGTGGTATTGGGGGCTAGCAGCTTTGGGTTTACGGGTACAGTACGGTCACTGTCGGCATGAATCGATTGTCCGGCAAAGCTCCATTGATAGGTTGATGGTTTGATGCCGAAGCTCCAGTGAAAGCCGATATCGTTCATCCAGGCCTCACCCTCTGCTAGCAGGTTGAAATATTCGTGGTGAGTACCGTGATTTGACGGTGTTTTAATCGAGAATTCAAAGGTTCCGGTGCCACCAGGGAGTACTTCAGCTTCTTTGAGTTTGGCAGCCCGATTGCAGCCGAACCATGATTTGTCACAAAAGATACTTGCGCGCTCTCCCGGATGGCTCGTTCCGAGCATGACGGGGTTGGCGCCGCTGTTCTTCCATGTCCTGTTGCCAGTGTTTTTGGCAGTTACACGCGCATAGTATGTTGTATCAGGAGATAGCAAGCCTGGGTTGACTGGCTTGGTCCGGGCTTCATCGACATAAACTTGTTGATTGACTCTCCACCATGAGTAATTCGGTGCATAGGTAGAGCCAAACCAGTCGTTAAAGAGGCGCCAAAAGTTACGGTTACCGTAGGCGCTACAAGCATCACCGGTTCCATAGAGATGCTGGAGGGCAGCGGCGTTTGGCTGATAAGGGGTGTAGTTGTATAGACCGGCGGTAGCGGCAGTTTGCATGGTGAGGTTAGTGCCTCCGCACCCGGGGGCATTGGCCTGATATGCGACAAAACTAGTTCTCCCGAGTGCATGGTTAAAATCTTCTGGGAACAGTTTGTATCTTTGGAATTGTTTAGCTGCATTGTAGACCTGATTGAAAAAGCCCGCATAGTCAGGGTGGCACCATCCGGGATTGTTTGGATCATCGGGGCAGTAGTATCCCATGGCTTTTTCGTACTGCACAGGCCATGGCCAATCGTCAGTCACTAGGCTTTGTTCCTTTTCGAGCATGACAATGAGGGCTTTTTGGCTGATGTTGCATGCCCTAGCAACGGTGTCGATAATTTGCGCCGCGCTGCGGTTACTAGCTGCGCTAATGTGTGAACATAGCCCTGAGTCTGATCGAGCGTTGTAGCTACCCACATAATCTTTTAGGCAGGTGAAGGGTGTCGAAATGCCCCGCCGCTGGCTGTATACCTTTCGCGTTACGGTATCGTTGTGCGTGGGGTCAAAGACTAGTTTATTACCTTGGGTGTCGCACGAGGGTACTTTTGAGTTGAGGAAATTCTGGATCTCAGCTGCCGTCAAAGCATTGCCGTTATAGAATACGGCATCATCAATGATCCGATTGGCGACAAAATCACTACCTGAAAGTGCGGAAGCATGCGGGTTTGCTACGGTCATGACCACCGTTAGCGACGAAAGCGTTGCTGCCGCAAGGAGGAGTAAATTTTGTATTGAAAATATTTTCCGCATAGCTACTTGATACTTATTACCATTGCTTCTGAATTACCTTCGTGGCGGGGAGAGGAGTATTGTATAACTGCTCTCCATTCGCCAGCATCTAATTGACTTCTGCTGATAGCAATGCGGCCACAAACGGTACTCTGCGCATCAGGGATAGCACGTTTGGCTTCAGAAGTTGTGGTGCCGGCTTTCTGTAGGATGAGCTTGCATGTGCCTTCGGTTTCTACAATACCTGGTACGTATCCGTTGGCCTCTACATCACCATTGCTAGCCTGCTGGATATAGCCAATGATGGGGGTTACTGCCTGTTTGGGTTCTGTTGTGTCTGGTGTATCGCCCTCGTCTTGCTGCGGGTTTTCAGAGTTTTCGCTCAACTGCTGTTTATGGCGTTCAACTCGTTCCTTATCTTCGTCGGTTGCTGGGGCAAGATTGGTTGTGCCGCCGCCGCTGTCAATAACCGATTCAGATTCCGGTGCGCTGTCTCTGTCCTGTAATGTTCTATACAGTAAAAATGAGCTAGCGCCTAACAAGGCCACGAGTATTACTATGGCAAGCCATTTTGTCTTTTTGTGTTTTGATGTGGAGTGCAATTTCATACGCATCCTACTTTTGTGTTTTTGAATGAACAAAATCTATATATATCATGTCATGGTTCTTTGATTGGGGCAATAGTAAAAACATAACCATAAAGGAACTCTATTATAAAGATTCGTTTCTCTTGAAGCAAGGGTTGGCGATTTCTGGATGGGCGTCGTTAGCTAGTCGATTTTGTTGCGGACATCGTACTCATATGTCCATATGTATCGTGCATTATCTAGTTGTATTATGTTAGCCGGCGTACCGTAAATATCTCGAAGTCGTTCATTTGTGCAGCCACCCCAGAACATGGCATCATTACCTGCTCGTTCGATAAGAAGGGCACTTCTCTTGTTGTTTTCCGGTGAGAACCAATCACCTCGCGAGAGGGCGAGAAAGGCATCGTCACAGCCAATGATAGGAGCAAACTTGACGTTGTCCTGGGACCAGAAGCGTGTCGTAGCCCCCAGCCAGTGACCGGAAAGCACGATGTCTACATCATGCTCTTTTAGGGTTTGAGCGACCAAATCATAGCGGGCACGGGTCGGTTCTTCGATTTGCTTTAGTTTCGCATATCTCTCCGGCATGATAGGCGCATTAGCGAGGATGCCAAGGACTATGAGTAATACCAAGCCGATCTTCAAAATACGATGGTCGTCGTAGTAGTGCTTTATTGTCCACACAAATAATGGTACGGCCAAAAAGACCATAAAGGTGATGTATCTTGCTGGGCCGGTGATTAGTTTACCGTCAACAGGGTGTGCCGCTTGGCCGGAGAAGACATACATGAAGAAAGTCAGGAAGAAGCAGATGGCTACTATGACAATGCTGCTGTGTGTCTGGAGTTCGGCGATGAGGCTGCGCTTTTGCAAAAGCTCTCGGTTGGTACGCTGTAGCAACAGTATGCCTCCGCCAATAGCTATGATAAGCAGGAAAGCGTTTATAAACATACTAGTGCTGCGAGGAGCGAGAGCTTGTCCAAATATATTTGCTCCCGTCAGTGTCAGTAATTGAGAAAAGGCAGTTTGTATTGATATGCCGAGATGCTCAAGAGATACGATTTTATGTGCGAAGCTTCCGGAAGAGTGAAGGGCAATGTAGTCAGCATATACCAGGAAGGCTAAGATAGCCTTCGCGAGCAAGCTGGCGCTAAGAACAGAAACGCCGGCAATCACCATGCGGTTTGTGAGGCGTCGTGTCTGCGCGAAGACCAAGGCGAGGAAGGCAAGAATCGCAAGTGATACCGTGTACTGAAAATACACGTCACTTGCCACCAGAATGGCATAGCCGAACGTTATCAGTGCAAGCAGGACATGTTCACGTCTTGTGGGCACAGTTTTGCGGCCAAGGTAGGTTGTTAAAAGATATATGTACAGGAGAGCAAGAGGAAACTCGATATTTCTAATCGTAGTCCATACGAAATCGTTATTAAACGTCAATGAACCAAAAACAAATGTGGTAAGGGTAAGGGTAATCAATAATGTATAGTGCTTGCCTAATATCTTTCGAAGCAGATAGACCCAACCAAGTACCGCACTGATGCTCAAAAAGAGATTAAGGGTAGCAAAGCTTGTGGTTGTGTAGGGGAAGAGAGACTGAAGATAAAAAAGCGGGAACTTTAGGATATTGGTATGCTCTGGCTGCAGGTTAATTTGGGCATGGCGTACACCATCTCCCACTAGGTATGTGTTAACGAGTGCGTCAGCGTTTGTTTCGGCAACGTAGCTTACCTGGAGTGTGCCATATGCGGTACAGCTGACAAGCAATAATAATGCAGCTGCTGTTACACTGCTGTATATCCAGTTGGTTCGGTAATACGCAAGGACGTGGCGATAGGGTTCTCTGAAGCTATTTTGGGAAAAGATGACATGCTTGTATAGGACGTAGTTCCAGGCAGTTGTTATAAGCAACGCTCCTGTTCGCGAGAACGCTACGTATTGTTCTGGCAGGATGCTGACCACTGCGATTGTAAAAAAATAATTGAAACCGACAAGGAGGGCGTAAAGCCCCCACTGTTTGCTTAGTGCTCTTAACTCCTTCTGGTAATTCTGAAAGGCTAGGATTTTTTGGAGGTAGAATGCGACGAGCAGGCCAACCCAAAAAGCTACGGCGGTTGCTGCCCCCGCTGAAAAGCCGAAAATACGATGGAGCGCCAAGAGTACGGCGAGCTCTAGCGCATATGACAGGGCACCAATGCCCACATAGCGCACCAAAGAGGAAGAAATGAGTTTATGCTTCATCTGTTAAAGATATTGTACAATAGCCCTAGTAATAGTTAGAGAGAATTGTGAAACGAGAGAAAAAAATAATTATCATTGTGCCGTGTTATAACGAAGAGGATTCACTGCCGTATCTAGTGGATGCGATCGAAAAAATGCGGGCAAAGCTTACCAGGCGCTATCAGCTTGATCTCCTGCTTATAAATGATGGAAGTTCAGACAAAACTCAAGAACTTCTGGAGATCTTGAGCAAAGAAAAGTCATTCGTGTACTACCGCGAATTCGCTCGTAATGCCGGACACCAGTCTGCCTTGCGAGCGGGTATAGCGGCCGCTGGCGATTATGACGCCGCAATCATGATGGATGCGGACATGCAGCATCCTCCTGAGCTTGTCCCTCAGCTTTTGGAGGCATGGGAGCAAGGTGCCAAGATAGTACAGATGGTTCGCCGAGATTCAAGCAAGGAGGCAGGCTTTTTCAAGTACCTAACTTCAAGAGCCTATTACCAATTCATCAATCGAATTACAAACTTGCAGTTGGAGTATGGCGCATCGGACTTTCGACTCATCGATCGTTCGGTTGTCCAAGCAGTTACTTCTAGCAAAGAACAGGATCTTTTCCTGCGCGGGTATTTTTCTTGGCTGCCCGTTTCGCGGGTGACCATTCCCTATAAGTCACATAAACGGATTGCCGGGAAGAGCAAGTACAGCGTCCGTAAAATGATTGATTTGGCCCAGAAGGGTGTGTTGCAGTTTAGCGAAAAACCATTGCAGCTAGCCATGTCTGTTGGTATTGGGCTCGCGCTTCTTTCTTTTTTGTACGGACTGTTCCTGATAGTTCGCTATCTTTTGGGTGATTATAGTGTTAGTGGCTGGACATCGTTGATGGTAATAATGCTTTTCTGCTTTGGCATTAACTTTATTCTTATGGGAATTATTGGCAGTTATCTCGCGCAATCAATTCGTATCCAAAAGCAGCGTCCAGAATTTATTATCGCTTCCGAGAAGCTGCCGAGTTGATCTCATCAATCAGGGCTGCGACAGTTTCGCCTTCTCGAACGGCATAATTCGTGCCTCTGTCTTCTGGGTAGATTTGAGAAAAGTTTGATAGGTAGACGTTGGCGAGCGGAGTTTTGTGCGACGGTTTTATTTTGGTGTAGTTTTTTTCAACGATATGCTGGGCATTGGCGAAGCGGAAGAAGTGTTTTTCGCGGACTTTTTTGGCGTCAAAGTTTGGAAAAATCTGTTTTAGGTGCTCAAACCAGAGCGCTTCCAGCTCTTTGTCCGAGCAGGTAAATAGACGGTGTTCATGAGGTACGTAGGTTGCAATATAGTAGATATATTTGTTGTTGTAACTGGTCTTATCTATGAGCTTGGTGTGGTTTATGAAGACCAGAAAGGGAAGATCTAAATCATTAATATTGTGCCAATAATATGGACTAAGGTTTTGTGTCGAGGAGAAAATGAGTAGGCGTGCACCCAAGTACTTAATGCTTTTCAGGCTTTTTAGGTAGGTGGGCTTTACGTTTGTGTTCTTCTCGATAAGATTCGCAAAAACATAAGATGGAATGGTAGCGACACAGTCGTCGAATGTCCGACTGCTGCCGTTCGCAAAGATTATCTTAACTTTTTGGCGCGGTGTGTTGGAAATACGGGCAATCTCAACGCTTGTCTCTATGGCTACGCCGAGCTCTTGTAGTTGTCGCACAAGGGCGTCGGTGAAGGTCTGAAACCCACCCTCGAAATAACCGAGTTTTTCGCCGCCAGCTTCCCGTGACTGCGCGCGGATATGGATACGTGCCCACAGCCATGCCATGGAAACCTTGTCGTAGTATTTATCAAACTTGCCTTTCAGGAGCGGTTCCCAAATGACGCGGGTCACCTGCTTGCCAGCCGCCTTACGCATCCAGTTATAGGCGCTGACGTTCTGGAGTTTCTGCCAATTTTTAGTTTTTTGCAGATATAGAACAGCCAATCCTGCCCGAATTCGGTTATGGAAGTGCAGGGGTTTGAAGCGGATGAGATCGAGCGCCCCCTTAAAGGGATATAAAACTCCATCGTAGTACAACGAAACGGAACTATCGTGCCAGAGTAGTTTGTCGCCTACGCCCAGTTCTTGCGCCAGGTTGATAATATGGGTGTCGGTCTTGAAAAGGTGGTGGTATGCCCGCTCAAGTGACGCGCCCTCAACAGTAAAATCACTTGCTAGTCCGCCGACTACTGGCCCTCGCTCTAGAATTTTCACCTGATGACCCTTTTTCGCGAGCCGCAAGGCGGCGACGAGTCCGGTATATCCGGCACCAATAATCACAATTCGCTTACTCAACACGGTACCCCCTTGCCCTTAAATCTTGTTTTACCTGATCTTTGTCATCTATTCGAACATAGATATTGCCTACGCGCCAATCGCCCTTGAGCCGAGTATACGATTCAGACAGCAGATTCTCTATAAAGTGTGCTGGCCGATCCTTGTCTGATTCCTGAAGGTTATAGCTCCCATACCATATGATGAATTTCGGCTGCTCCGCTCTAAGTTGGTTCTCTAGCTCCTGGCGACATTTGGGACAATCATTATGCCAGGCGATAAAGAAAGTGTAGTTTGTAGCACGCTTAGGTTTGGCGTGCAGCTGGCTAACAAAATCAAACGGGCCAATCCATATTTTGTCATTGGGCAGGGTAACTTCATTGATTGCTCTAAGGTGTGCGGAAGGAGAACCCCTCGTATACGTTAGGATGCTAGTAGTGTCGATGGGCTTAGCGGCAGTTCGAACGGCGCTGTCAAGGCGTGGCACTAATCCAAAGACGATAACTATTACGGCACTGACCCCCACTGCCGTGAAGAGTCTTTGCGAAGTTGCCCAGGAGTGGCGTCTGGTCTGGTGTGCGAGGCGCAGGGCGCTTATCAGGAAGACAAATGCCAATGTACGATAGACAAGTGCATGTTGAGAAACGGACCCAAAGCCTGTGGCAATAGCAGGCGGTCCAAACAGGCCAACGCGTGAATTTACAAACCCAAGTATCATAAGACAGAAAAAGCTTTCCAAGTATCGCCGCCGATACAAAAGCATGAAAGGGAGCGAGAGATAAGAAACAAGCACTGCGAAGGCTTGCAGATTGGAGCTTGTCCATGGGCCGCGAAGGACATCTATGATTTGTCGAAGAGACTGTATAAAGATGTCCCAGGCCATAGTGAGAGGGTTGTTTCCCATGTCGCCAAAATATGGCGCGTAATACTCAGCATTAAACGTGAAATTCTGGAAGAGAAAGGGCCTGAGGCTGGCTGTTAACAGTAGGTAAGTGCCAAATAAGAGGTACGGAAAAGCAAATATTGCAAGTGGCCGTAGCAATGCTCGTAGTGTTCTTGAGTGTTTGTAGAGAACAATGACAAGGCAGAGATAGGTAAGCGCCAGTACGTAAACATATGCCAAGCCGAGCCAAAAGACAAAAAAGAGCATAAAAGCCGTCGTCCACAAAAATTTACCCTCAAGGAACCTCTCGCGATAATCTGTCAGAAACCAGAGCGCGAAACCAGCGGCAAATATAAGAGATATTACTGATTCGGCGAGTGCTAGGTGCCGCCAAAACACTATGTGCGAGAGCGCCATGAGCAACAGAAGGCTAGCTGCCAACCATCGCCCCGTATGAACGCGGACTTTCAGGAACAGCCCGGTGAGGGCAGTAAAGGACAATATATTGAACACAAGCCTGAAGTAGAAAATGTTATCAAGGCTTGCAAGAT
Source organism: uncultured Candidatus Saccharibacteria bacterium (assembly GCA_964507855.1). Lineage (GTDB taxonomy): Bacteria > Patescibacteriota > Saccharimonadia > Saccharimonadales > CAZDQS01 > CAZDQS01. The sequence continues at coordinate 148,163 of CAZDQS010000001.1, forward strand.
AAATCGGTATTGATATGAAGTACATTCCCGGCATGTGGTGTGAGAAAAAATCTTTGTAAGGTAGCTCGCCGGAAAGTATTAGTTTTGCCCCTAGCATGTTATCAATTTCATCAGGAGAGAATAGATAAGACGTTGCCGCAAAGAACATCAGTGCCGAGCTGGATACGGCTACAGCTTCTACCCAATACTTACGCAACCAGCGGTAAATGATCTGCAGGCTATTTGTTTCCTTTGTCCTAAATGTCCTAAATGCCAAATTCCTGTTTAGGGTGTACTGGACTATTACGACTACCACGAGGCTGGCTGCTTTTACGAGGTTTGCGTTGAAGCCAGCGTAACCGTAGAAGGTGCGCAGAAGCATTGAGCTTAAGAGAATACCGACTACGCCGGTTGCATAAAAAAACACGAAGCGGAGCAGGGCGAGGTCGTATTTCTTAAAGTTGAACGAGCGGTTGAGTATAAAGTTGTTGGTGATCCCGAGCGAAGTAGAACAAAAGTTTGCCAACAGGACATTAACACCAAAAATATTAAAGAGCGTTAAAAATGAAATGTAGTCAATCGCAACGCCACTGATGCCAATAAGAGAATATCGGATAAAAGATTCATGATCGTGGAAAATTTTAGGCAGGTTCATCAGAATCGGTGATTGATTCAATGATATAGAGCGGTCGACCTTGCACCTCAGTGTAAATACGGCCAATGTAACTACCAAGTATACCAAGCATAACAAGCTGGATACCGCCAATGAGCAGGATTGTAATAATCATTAGAGTCCACCCAGGCACCGTCACGTGTGGGTAGGCGAGCTTCATGACGATTGCATAGATGATGCCAACCAAGCTCAATAGGGAGAAGAAGTAGCCGATGCGGCTGATTAGTTTAATTGGCGTCCATGAAAAGCTCAGAATACCGTCAGTAGCAAACTTCAACATCTTCTTCATGGGGTAGCCCGTCACACCAGCATATCTTTCGTCGCGGTCAAAGAGCACAGAAGTTTGCTTAAAGCCAATATAGCTAACCATGCCGCGCAGGAAGCGATTATGTTCCCGAAACTGATTAAGGGAATCCAACGCCTTACGATCAAGAAGTCGAAAGTCGCCAGTGTTGCGAGGTATCTGAATATCTGCAAGTTTGTCGAGTAACCAGTAAAAACCATAAGCAGTCAAACGCTTGAAGGCGGCGTCCTTCCTGGTGCGCCGCTGTGCGTAGACGACATGGTTCCCGGCTTCCCATTTCTCTATGAGCTTTAAGCTGACCCGTGGCGGGTCCTGCATGTCACTATCCATAATAATGACTGCATCGCCTCGGGCATTATCAAGGCCGGCAGTGACGGCCAGCTGGTGTCCAAAGTTCCTCGAAAGATTAATAATTTTGACATGGAGATCCTTGGAGCGTAGAGCCAGCAGCTTTTCTAAGGATTTATCTTTACTGCCGTCGTTGACAAAGATAATTTCAAACTGATATTGAGATAGTTTCGGCGTAAGGATATTAGAAATAGTTTTGAATAGTAGCTCAACGTTTCCCTCTTCGTTATATATAGGGAAGACATAGCTAATAAGCCTCTTCGTGTTTTTGCTCTTGACCTTCGGCATTTTGCATATTCTAACAGAAAAGACCCGAAAGGTACCAGTTGCGTATGACGCGGTAATGTGAAGGCTTTAGTTTCTTCTGGTATGATGAGTAGGATGATAACCGTAATTATCGCCGGGGGGTCGGGAACTCGTTTGTGGCCGTTGTCGACACCGGACTATCCCAAGCACCTACTGAAGATTAATGGCCACCAGAAGTCGCTTGTCCAGAATACCTATGATCGGGTCAAAGACATCAGCACTGAAGTGTACGTTATAACTGATGCATCGCATGCGCATCATGTACGACAACAACTGCCAGAGCTCAAGGAAGGCAACTTTATCATCGAGCCGGCCCGGCGTGGCACCGCCAGTTGTATCGTGGCGGGGCTGGAGCATATTAGTAAGCGGCATGATCATGATGAACCGGTGGCTTTTGTGGCAGCCGATCACTACATCCGTGACCTGGAAGGCTTCAAACATTCTTTCAAGATTGCCAGTGATGTCAGTAAACGCGAAGGCCGTATTGTGCTGGTGGGCGTTGAGCCTGACCATCCTGCAACAGGATTCGGCTACATTGAGAAGGGTAGAGTGTTTGATGATGAAACATTTGTGTTCGAGGTTGAGGCCTTTAAGGAAAAGCCGGAATTTGAGCTTGCCAGGAAGTACTTTAAGAGCGGCCAGTACCTATGGAATTGCGGTTATTTCGTGGCCTCAATTGATACGTTCCTCAATAAGATGAAGCAGTACGCGCCGGAGCTTGCTGATAACTACAAGCGGCTGGCGGCAGCGAAGTCGCCAGAGGCGTATCGCGAGGTATATTTGAGCTTTGAGAGTATTGCAATCGATTACGCGCTTATTGAAAAGGTTAAAGATCTGCTGGTAACGCCAGCGGCCTTTGACTGGATGGATTTGGGCTCTTATGACGATATGCATAAGGCGGTCGAGACCAATGAGCTGCGGAATCATGTGCATGGTGACCGGGTAGAGGTTGAAGGGGTGGAAAACTCTTTTATCCAGAACCATGAAGACAAGCCGCTCGCGGTCATAGGCCTTGATAACGTGGTGGTTATCAATACGGAAAACGGTATTCTAGTTGCCCGCAAAGATCTGTCGCAAAAGGTCGGCGACGTCAGCAAGCGCTTCACGAGTAAATAAGGGGGTTATTGATGACAAAACGTGTAATAGCATTTGATTTGGACGGGACATTGGCAGACAGCAAGTCGCCGATTGCGGACCGCATGGCCGAGCTGCTCAACGAGCTACTGGAGCGCTTTCATGTCTGTGTGATGTCGGGTGGAAAGTTTGAACAGTTTGAGAAGCAACTGATTGCCAACCTGAAGGCGGACCCGGATAGGTTGGAGCGATTGCATTTGATGCCAACCTGTGGGACGCGCTACTACCGGTTTAATGCCGCTGATGGCGCTTGGAGCCAAATCTATGCCGAAGATTTTACGGAAGCTGAGAAGAAAAAAATCATCGATGCGCTTAATAAAGGCATGGATGATTTGGGCTTGCGAGAAAAGAAGGTGTGGGGAGAAATCATCGAAGACCGCGGCAGCCAAGTGACGTTCTCGGCACTTGGTCAGGACGTGGTGGCTGAGCTGGGCGACGAGGGTGTGCGGCTGAAAGAAAAGTGGGACCCCACCGGCGCGAAAAAACTGAAGCTGCGGGATTACGTGGCTGAGCTTATTCCTGACTTTGAAGTACGCGTCGGCGGCGAGACATCCATTGATGTGACGAAGCCAGGGATAGACAAGGCCTATGGCATGCAAAAGCTGATGGACATGCTTGATTTGTCAAAAGATGACATTTTGTTCATTGGTGACCGGCTTGCCGAAGGAGGCAATGATTATCCGGTCAAGGCCATGGGCGTAGATTCGATCGAGATATCAAACTGGCGCGAAACAGCTGTGGCTATTAACACGGTACTGCACGTTATTTAGTCTGTTGATGTAAGTGTTGCTGCCAGCGCCAAGCATCGCGGACGGCGTCTTCAACGGTTTTGACTGCCTTCCAGCCGAGCTCCTGTTCGGCTTTGGCAGCGATAGCATAGTAAGAAACTGGGTCGCCTTCGCGTCTCGGGCCAAGCTCATAGGGAACCTTGACCTGGTTCACTTTCTCAAACGTTTGTATGAGCTCTAAAACACTGGTGGGTTTGCCTGTGCCGAGGTTGTAGACGGTATATGATCCAGTAGTATCAGCCAGGATTTTCTTTAGCGCGGCCACATGCGCCCGCGCTAAGTCTACGACATGAATGTAGTCGCGAAGGCACGTGCCATCAGGCGTTGGATAGTCAGTTCCAAACACGGTGAGCGGTGGGATCTGCCCGCTCGTTGCTTGGACAATGATCGGCAAGAGATTCTGTGGCTTGCCCTTTGGTAGCTCGCCAATCATGGCTGAGTCATGTGAGCCGACGACGTTAAAGTAACGGAGCGCCACGCCTTTCAGGCTGGTATTGGCCGTGCAGGTGTCACGTAAAATAATTTCGTCCATATACTTACTCCAGCCATAGGGAGAGAGTGGTGCGCATACGGTCTCTTCGGTGACTTTATCTGTTGGCGGATTGCCATATACGGCGGCACTCGATGAAAATACAATGGTATCTATACCGGATTCGACAAGTACTTCGAGGAATTCGGTAAATCCGGTGACGTTATTTTGGTAATACTTCAGCGGCTGTTCGACTGATTCTCCGACGGCTTTATAGGCAGCGAAGTGGATGACGCCGCTGATAGCTTCTTTCTGGATGAGATCACGGATAAATTCTTTATCGCGGTAGTCGTGCTCATAAAAAGCGACGTCTTGATCGGTAATGTGTTTAATGCCCTTCAGTACGTCCTGGTCTGAGTTAGACAGATTATCAACAATAACTGGTCGGTATCCTGCGGAAATAAGTTCTACGACGGTGTGGGAGCCGATAAACCCCGCGCCGCCGGTTACTAAAATGTTTTTCATATCTCTATTCTACCGTAACTGATTTTGCCAGGTTGCGGGGACGGTCGACGTTGAGGCCCTTGTGCGTGGCGACGTAGTAGGCAAACAGCTGCAGAGCAACGGCCGCCAGTATGGGTTGGGTTTGCTCGAGCGTATCGGGAATGGTGATAACGTCATCAGCCAGTTTCTTGAATGACTGGTTGCCTTCTGTCACGAGCGCCAGCACCGGCCCTTTACGGGCCTTGATCTCTTCGATGTTCGATATGGTTTTTTCAAGCAAGGGACTGTTGAGGGCAATGGCGAACGTCGGGAACTGCTCGTCAATCATGGCCAGGGGGCCATGCTTCATCTCGCCGGCGGCATAGCCTTCGGCATGAATGTAGGATAGCTCCTTCAGCTTCAAGGCACCCTCAAGCGCACACGGGTAGGCATAATTGCGGCCAATGTACAGGAAGTCGCGGTAGTGCGCATATTTTGCGGCCAGCTTCTCGATCTGTGGCGCGGTTTTGAGGAGCTGGTTAATTTTTTCTGGCAATGCGGCCAGCTCGTGCAGCAGCGGCTTATAGAGCGGCGAGCGTCCTTGGCTTAAGTGCAGGGCGATTTCGGTGAGCACGGTGACTTGGGCTACAAATGCCTTAGTGCTGGCAACAGATTGTTCGGGGCCAGCGTGGCAATACACGCCAGCGTCAGTTATCCGCGCAATAGTCGAGCCAACCGCATTGACGATGCCGAGCTTGAGGACGCCATAGTTCTCAACTTTCTTAATGGCGGCGATGGTATCGGCGGTCTCGCCGGACTGCGAAATTGCCAGCAAGGCCGTGCTGCGCGAGAACGGTTCGTTGCGGTACTTGAACTCGCTGGCGAGCTGGACTTCGACCGGCAGGCCGGCCAGTTCTTCAATGAGGTACTCGCCGACCAAGCCGGCGTAGTACGACGTGCCGCAGGCGACAATGACAATGCGGTCTATGTAGCGCAGCTGTTCGGCGACGCTCTCCAATCCGCCCAGCTTGACAGTATTAGTTTCGACTTTGATACGGCCGCGGCTGGCGGCCTGGACGGTCTGCGGCGCTTCGTGGATTTCTTTCAGCATAAAATTCGGGAAGTCACCGAGCGCTGCTTTCTCCGCATCATAGTCCAGTTCTTCGGCGGTGCGCTGGACGTCGTGCGCCTGCTTGTAGTTATGGATTTTTACACCTTGTGGTGTAATGGCGGCCAGTTCGTAATCATCCAAGTAAATAACCTTCTTGGTCTTGCTCAGCAGCGCGGTGGCATCCGAGGCGATGAAGTGCTCTTTGCTGCCGACGCCGATAACCAGGGGGCTGGAAAGGCGGGCGACATACAACGTCTCCGGCTCGCTGGTGTGTAAGGCAGCAATAGCGTACGCGCCGCGCAAATCCTTGAGAGCTGCTATGAGCGCGTTCTTGAAGTCTTTCTTTTCTTTCAGGTAATAATCAATGAGGTGAGGGATGACCTCGGTATCTGTCTGCGATACAAAGGTGTAGCCGGATTGCTGGAGGCGGCCTTTCAGCTCCTGGTAATTTTCAATAATGCCGTTGTGTACGGCGAAAATACTGCCGCTTTCATTGCTATGCGGGTGGGCGTTGGTGAGGGTAGGCTCACCGTGCGTGGCCCAGCGGGTATGCCCGATGGCGATATCGGCGGCTTTGGTGCTGCCATTGGCCTGAAGCTCATCCTTGAGGGCGTCAACGCGCCCGACTTGTTTGGTGACGTGCGCCTTAGTATCTCGAATGGCTACCATGCCAGCCGAGTCATAGCCGCGATATTCCAATGCCTCTAAGCCTTCAATGACGAAATCAACAGCTTGTTTTTTGCCAACATAACCGACAATGCCGCACATAGGAACTGTATCTCCTGTCTAATTTAGGTATGTCCTATTGTAGAACGGATTGTATGAATTGGCGCAAATTATTTTGGAAATTGTTACTTGAGAATCGCTGAGCAGTATTTTTTATCTCACCAGATGAATAATTTGAAGTATTGAATTGTTGCAGTATTTCAGCCAATGATTCCGGTGTCTGCTCGTCGAAAAACATGCCGGTTGTATCGTTTACGTAGTCCAGCGCGCCGCCTGCTCGGTAAGCAATGACCGGGGTGCCGGCGGCCATGGCCTCTACGGGAGCAATACCAAAATCCTCGAAGCCAGCGAAGATAAAACCTTCAGCGCTTGCAAGATAACGGGCGACGTCTTCGTCGCTGGCATTGGTGTCGAACTGTATGGTTGGACCGGCAAGTTTTTGCAGCCGGGTAAGCTCCGGTCCGCGGCCGACGACGGTCAGTGGCAGGCCGAGCTGCGTGCAGGCGGCAACGATGATGTCTGGGCGCTTATTCGGCACAAGCCGCCCGACAGTTACGAAGCCGTTACGCTCTGCTGCCTTGACGGCAGAGAACCGCTCAATATCTACCGGGGGAAAGATTACTACGGCTTCACGGCCATAAAACTTCTCAACGTCATTTTTAATGTGCGTGGAATTGGCAATGAAATAATCCGGCCGCTGTGCCGCCTGGTAATCCCACTTCCGCAACGGGCCGACGAGAAGTTTGAGGCCTAAGCGGGCCAGCGGGTTAAGCGCGCCAAAGCCCGGATTCTTGAGGTAATTATCATAGTGGCGCCAGTAGAAGTGGGTCGGGGAGTGGCAGTAGCAGATATGGATGGTACTTTTGGGCACTCTGATGCCTTTGGCTTCGCCGTTGCCTGAGCTGCTGATGATCACATCGTAGCCGTCGAGCTTCAGCCGCGAAAACCACCAGATGCGCAAGACCGGCAAGAATTTCCGGAGGCGTGAAAAAGGCCATTTTTGTAAAAATCCCGTAACGACTTTGCCATCCAGCTTCTCGCGCCATTCGTCGGTACAGTATGAAGTATATATCGGTGCGTCCGGAAACATGCGGTGCAGTTCCAGCACGACCCGTTCCGCGCCGCCGCCGACCAGCCAGTCATGGACTATAGCAACCTTCATGAGGCTATTCCGCTCCGCGGCCGTTAATGACTGCCCGGAATGTTTTGAGCAGGATTACAAGGTCAAACCAAAAGCTCCAGTTCTGCACGTAGTAAACATCAAGCTTGCGGCGCTCATCGAAACTGATGGCCCGACGCCCTGATACTTGCGCCAGACCAGTCAGGCCGGATTTGACCGCGAGGATGGCATGGCGTTTCTCATAGAGATCGAGCTCTTCGGGCACCAGCGCGCGTGGTCCCACCAAACTCAAGTCACCCTTAAGGACATTAAAAAGTTGTGGAAGCTCATCAAGGCTGGTTTTACGTAGCACACGACCTAGCAAACCAAACCGTGGGTCATGGGGGATTTGGTCGCCGTTCTCGCGGTACTGCTTGATAAGCTCTGGCCGCCCCATTTTTCTGAACGCTTCTTCAGGGCTGAGACCGTTGTAGGCGGCCTTGACGGTGCGGAATTTGAATACTTTGAATCTGTGGTTATAACGGGTGAGGCGCACTTGACGGAAAAATACTGCGCCTTTGGGATCTGCTAACTTGATGACAAAAGCTATCAGCAGCATGAGCGGCGCGGCAACGACAAGCATCAAGCTCGCCATGACGAAGTCAAACAATCGCTTGACGATCCGGCCCCAGCCGGTGAGCGCGGTTTGGTGGACGGCTATGACCGGGATGGAGCGGAACAGCTCGACATCGATATTACCAACGAACAATTCGCTGTTGCCGGGCACGAACCGGTAGGCTGCGTGGTGGGTTTGCGCGAAACTTAAGATTTCATTGTTTTTGGCGGGGTCGGCAAACAGCTCGGTTTGGACGATGCTGTGTATGCTGTCCTCGCCTATTTTCTTCACTGCTTCTTCGAAACTGCCGAAAACCGCTAAATTCGGGTAGCGCTCATACGAGCGGTGTTTCTTGCTCACAACGCCAAGCACTCGGTAGCCGGAGTGGCGGCTGTCAATGAGTTGTCCGACCAGCTCTAGTGAAGCGTTGGTATTGCCGACAATCAGCACATTGCTGAGGCCTATGTTATAGGCAAACAAAATAGTACGGAGCGAGCGGGCAATGTTGCGGAAGGCAACGAGGAACGTAAACGCCAGGGCGAAGCCATAGACTGGTACGAGCCGAGCAGGGAAGATGGTGCTGTCGGGATCAACTGCAAAGTCATAAAAAATGACGAACAGCAAGCCGATAAAGGACCCGACCAGCAGGCGGCCAATTTCTGAGAAACGCTTTTCGTAAATTGAACTGTTGTAGAGCCCCAGGAGACCAAAGACCACCAGCCAGAACGGCAACAACACCAAAAAGATACTTAAGTAGGTGAGGGCAGGGATTTGCTCAATAAGCGGGCGGGCGTCAAACGTGACCCGCAGCAGGTAAGCGCCACCAAATGCAGCGACGAGCGCCAAGAAGTCGCCAACCAGAAGAAAGAAACTATAAACCAGCGAAGCGCTATTCTTCATCTATACTATTGAATATACCATTTATGAAGCAATCAGAGACAGAGCAGTTGTCAGAAAAACCCTCGCGACTCACCCGGCTGATGGAGGCGGGCATAGTGAGCATTCTTGTGCTCGTACCGTTCCACGCGCTGTTTACTACCTGGTTGGGCGTGGAATTTGGTTACATTGACGTATTTCGTATTTGGAAAGAAATCCTTATCACTATGGTTGCCGTGCTTGCTGCAGTTGTGCTTGTCCGGCGGCAGCATACGCGGGCATTTTTCAGGGATCGCATCATATATCTAATACTTGCCTATGCGCTGTTGCACGTGCTCTTGGGCGGCTGGGCATTTGCCCGCGGACAGGTAAGTGCTGAGGCGCTTCTGTTTGCGCTCGTCGTCAATCTGCGCCTCTTTGCGTTCTTTGCGTTGGCGTGGTTTGTCGGGCTGCTGGTACCGCGCCTCAGAGCGCTCCGGTATAAGTTGCTGCTGGTTCCTGCAGTAATCGTGATTGGCTTTGGGCTGTTGCAGCTGCTGGTATTGCCGCATGATTTTTTGACACATTTCGGCTACGGGCCGGATACCATAACGGCCGTTTATACTGTTGATAACAAACTGGAGTACCAACGGCTGCAATCTACTTTGCGCGGGCCGAATCCGCTTGGCGCTTACCTCATGGTCATTTTGGCGGCCGTAACGGCTCTGTGGCTGGCACGCGATACGTATCTTTCGAAGGCAAAATTGAGCCTGACGGCAGTTACAGGCGCGATTGTGCTGATCTTTACATACTCGCGGAGTGCGTGGCTTGGGACAATCGCGGCCCTGGCGCTGCTTGTTTTTTGGAGCCTGAAGAATGCGCAGGCAAAACGAGCCCTACTTGCCGGCGGTGTTGTACTGCTTGTGTTCGCTGCGGGTGTCGTATGGCTTATGCGTGATAATGATGTGTTGCAGAACGCGCTGTTCCATACCGATGAGCACTCCTCATCCGCTGCCAGTTCCAACGCCGAGCGGGCGGAAAACGTCAGCCGTGGCGTGCGTGAGGTTGTTGCAGAGCCGCTCGGCCGCGGGCCGGGTACGGCCGGGCCAGCCTCATTCCGGAACACTGCTCAGCCGGCACGCCTTGCCGAAAATTATTTCCTGCAGCTGGGGCAGGAGGTGGGTGTCGTCGGCCTCGGGCTGTTCGTGGCTATCTCCATCCTTGTTGCGCAGCGGCTGTGGCAACTGCGACATGATACGATTGCCCGGATGCTCGTGGCCAGCCTGGCCGGTATCACGCTTGTTAACATTCTGTCCCATGCCTGGACTGATGACACCCTGGCAATGCTATGGTGGGGACTGGCCGGTATCACACTTGCTACTCTGAAAACAAAAACACAAGGTGATATACTGAAGGCCAAGAGGCAACACACAAAAACATGAAACTAAAACTTCGCAAAAAACAGAAACGAGAAGTTCGGCGCATTGTCGAATACATGGTCAGCGGTGGCGCCTACTTCTGGAGCGGCTACCTTATGTTCTTTGCGCTCGACAAGGGGTTGGGGCTTAGCCTGTGGTGGGCGAAATTGCTGGCGAACATAACGGGGTGGATTGTGAACTATATGCTGCAACGCTATTGGGTGTTCAATAACCCCAAGCTGGCCAAGCATCAGACAGAGGTGACCACGCGCTATCTGACAATTACTGGCGTGAATTTCGTGCTCGATTATTTGATTGTTAATAGCCTGAGAACCATCGGTATTACCCCTTATATCGGCCAATTTGTTTCATCGGGCTTCTTTACCATGTGGAATTATCTATGGTACCGATTCTGGGTCTTCCCTGATAAATATCCGCGCAAGCGGAGGGTGCTATGAGTACTAAGGCGGAAGCGTCCATCCGACCAACCAAAAAACAGCGCGAGCTACTGGTCTTTATCGAGAATTTTATCGGTGAGCACGGCTATAGCCCAAGCTACCGGGAGATTATGACAGGCCTCAATTATACGTCTGTGGCCACCGTTGCGCTGCACGTCAACAGTCTCATTAAGCGCGGCCACTTGCGGAAGCGTGACCGATCAGCCCGATCGCTGGAGGTTGTGAAGGAAGACGCCGGTTCAGACAAGGTGCCGACTAACCGTATCAAAGAAGCCGAAGAGAAGTGGCTCGTCCAAAAGGTCGATTATTACTTTCAGGCTGCCGAACAGTCCAGCCAGCTCACAAGCGGGGAAGTAGACCAGCTGTATGTGTTGATTGGTGCGCTGAAGGTCCTTGGTCTCGATGGCGCGGCCCAGTCATTCATCCCACGCTTGTCGGTGCTCAAGGCAAAAGAAGCCGGCAAATAAGCACTGGTTCGGTATACTTAAAAATAGATGAATTTGTTGCAAGCGTTGATTATGGGTCTGCTGCAGGGCTTGACGGAATTCCTGCCAGTTTCCAGTTCCGGGCATTTGCTGTTTGCGCAACATCTTTTTGGTGTTGAAGAATATGGGCTAGCTTTTGACGTAGCGCTGCACATTGGTACGCTCGGCGCACTTATTATTTATTTTCATCGGGACATTGTGAATCTGGCAGTCGCGCTCTTTAGGAAGGGCCGGCAGACGAGATTGGCGTGGCTGGTTGTGCTGGCGACAATGCCGGCGGTCCTGGCTGGCATGTTGTTGCAAGACTTTGCGGAATCAACGTTTCGGTCACCTTACCTGGTGTCGTTTACGCTCATGGCTGTTGCTGTGCTGATGATTGTAGCTGAGCGGATAAACGCACGGCGCACTCAGCTGGCTCATCTCCAACACATGAACCGCTGGCAGGCATTAGCCGTTGGTGCGGCTCAGGCGGTCGCTTTGGTGCCTGGGGTGTCGCGCTCTGGCAGCACAATTACCGCCGGGTTGTTCGCCGGTCTTGACCGGGTAGCGGCGACGCGGTTTTCATTCTTGCTCTCCATCCCAATTACCGCCGGAGCCATCGCCAAGGTGCTACTGGAGGATTCGGAGCTGCAGCAAATTAGCCAAGAGCCGGGCATCTTCCTGATCGGTATCTTGGCAGCGTTTGTGAGCGGCCTCCTGGCAATACGGTTCCTGCTGAAGTTCGTTGCCCGGCATAGCTTGAACGTATTTGCGTATTACCGGATTGGTCTGGGTGTGCTGATGCTGGCTGGGCTTATTCTTCTGTAGGAGACCTAGGGTCGACATACTCGACGCTAACTAAATCCGACATGCCGTGCCGCTTGAAGAGCGGCAATGCTCGACGTGCCATCTCGCCAAACGTATCGTGAACAGAATCTCCGGCTACCGGCTCACAGAGTCCAGCATCCTCAACAAATGCCTGGTCATCGGGCACAATTTTACCGGCTTCAAAGCTCGGCATGCTCTTGACGAGGCAGAACAGGGTGGTCCGGCCAAGCAGAAAGCGGACATTGCTCCTGCTTAGAGGTTGCAACCGGAGCACGTCACCCGAATCAGTGTGCGTGAGCTGATCATGGCTGGCACCCGGATGGACAAAGATAACATTTCCAGCCTCGGCAGTGGCTGCATCAAGATCTTTCTTGACCTGATTATTGTGCGCGCCGCGTACTCTCGTGGGTATTGTCCCGGCAAGCTTGCCGTTTTTTGAGTTTGGCAAAGTGCGGATAACGTTGCTGATATGTCGTAGGCCGCCCTGTACTACTGAGCCGCCAGTTAATTCTGTCCCGAGCGTATCAACAAACCGGCTGATGGTCGAATAGTAGTGACGGGCTGCTTCCGCGCGGTCCTTATACACGCCGAACTTCACGCCGGCTTCAATCCAGGCCATGATCATCGTTGGCGAATCAGCAAAATGGGCATGGTTCATGGCTACAGTCAGGGAGCCTTTCTCAAGTAAGTTCGGTATGTCGTGACGTTCCCATATGTGACATACCGCCGGTACGACGTCATCTTCGAAATTAGCGGCAAGGGAAGGCGCGCCAAGTCCCACGAGCACGTCTGTCATGTCACTGTTCTCGGTGTAGGGAAGGCGGGTCTGGCTGAAGTCGTGGAGTTCAGGGTCAAAAGCTACTTCATCGAACCCGCTATACCGTGGGTCGGTACGTTTTACGTTCAAAAAGTGTTCATGGACGACCTCGCTATGGGAGGTTAGCTCACGTGACCCGATTCTATTCATCAGTGACTATAATACCAGAATGTTTCATAATAATGGTCAAGCTTAGACAAAAATACTACATATAGCGTAGGTTGCTTGTGCTACACTACTAGCAGGTACGATTAACAATAAAAAGCTGGAAGTCCGGTGTGAATCCGGAGGCAGTGCCGCTACGGTGATGCTTGCAATATGCAAGACAAGCCCGACACAGCAAGTAAGTCAGCCTTTCTTAAGTCTATGAGTGAGAAAGGTCTCCCGAGCAGGAGCAACAGGTCTTTTATAGAGGCCCTCAGTTCCGCTCGGAAACTGAGGGTATTTTTATGGCCGCAATCGCGGAGTTACACAAACAAACGTTTGAAGAAGTTACAGCACCGGATACGTGGCGACCGCTCGTGATGGCGATGCCGGAGACGGTTTATGAGCAGGCGCCGCGTATGCGGGCAGCTCAGTTTATCGGCGCGGCTGCGACGAGCGTGGAAGTTGGACGCGAGCATGTCAGTGAGACATCTACATACTCCTTGATGCATGCGGTTCATGAAGCGGCCCGAGGCAGCGAAGAGGCGCGGTCTATGGTGCGCCGCAATGTAGCCACCGACGTCGTGGAGCGGACGATAAAAAGCGGCCACATTACTCGGGTCGAATTGAGTGTTGACGATCAGGGCAGGGTGATGCAGCATGGCCAATCAGCTATAGATATACAGCGCAATAGTTTACGGTATGCGGCACATAGCCCGCAGATGCGCCGGCGGGTTGAAGCTGAAGCCCGGAATATGTTCCGGATAGAGGAAGCCTTTCGTCATGGGTTGCTGGAGGATTATGTCTTTGTTGTCTTTTCGCGGGCGCCTGACGATATGAGCGAGGAGCAGGCAGCCAAGACAGGCTTCTTCACCGATACCATGAGCTGTGCAATTCAAGTCACGTCATATGATAAGGGTGCTTTGACGGTTGAAAGCGCTTTCGTGGCCGGCAAGACAGCTTGGGATAAGTCACGCCATGATGCCGAAACAGTTGGTCGGATCGGTGATTTGCTGGGTGTGAATCTGCGAGACAAAGGTGCTACCGAGCTGCTCGACTTCCCACTCCTGGTTCATAAAAGTCTGCTGGAAAATGGTGTCGTAGATTTGGTACAGCTTTATGACCATAGCGCTGGCAACACATTTTTTGGTGAAGCGAAACAACAGCAAGACTACCTGGCCTATGTCCAGGCATGCCGAGAACGCGAAGCAACATTTGATACGCGCGTGAACACAATCGTCCGACGTCTGATTGCTGAAGCTCATCAACTGCGGACACCACAGGCTGCCAGTCGTCGTTTGAGTAAATTGTCCGGGGAAGAAATGCTAGAGCAGAGTATCGTTGACACTAGTATTGATCCGCGGGTTTTTGGTATTGATGCGGCTTGGCGTATTGAGCATGCCCGGTATCTGGTCGAAGCCGGCCAGATGGACACAGTAAGATCAGTTATTGATGAGGCGAAGTTACTGGAGCGTTCGTCATCTTGCCCTAGCGGGGCAGGTGGTGCCGCAGGAAGTGAAGGCGACAAGTCTGATAGCACGAACAGTGGAGAACTGGACGATTGCGAGTTTGTTTCCAAAGAATGTCCAAAGTGTCATAAGAAAAATGTAAAAACAGTTGTGAAGAAGGGGCGCTACCACGGTGCCTGCGGGTGCAAGAGTTAATTAAGGGGATTGCAATGGCACAGTTATCAAAAGAACAGTACAAACAGCAGCAGGCCGATTGCGACGGACTGTGTGACATTACTGACGAAATGCTGGCGCAGGAGCCGGATTTGATGCGGTGCGTGACCTGTCCGTTCTGTAAGCAGACCGTTGATGCTATCTTGACGCCAACGACTATCAGTTGCCCCAAATGCTATATAGTTGTGTCGCGCTAGTTACCAGTTGCTATATGGTGCAAAGCCGCAGGACTCTGTAAAATAAATGCATGACTGATGACGAGCGGCAGCTATATGAGGAGGTGGTAAAGGAGCAGTCTCCGTACCTTTTCTGTGACAGTTGCGGGCATTATCCGATCGAGCCCAGAACAGTCCAGTGGACTGTTTCTGTAGACACGAGGGAACCGTCATGGCAGTAGCGAACAGGCTGTACTCATGTATAGAGCTACATGGGCACTTTGTCTGTCCGGCCTGTCACATGCCCACCAAATGCTGTGAAGGAGCTCCATTGTATGAATAGAACGAACTGCATAAGAGAGGAGAGCAGCCCGAGCTTGAATTCATTTCAAGCACGGCGCGATGAGAGAGGATGCTCCCCTCTCGTAAGCGGTAGCGCTAAGTGTTGCGAAGGAGCTCCATTGTATGAGTGATGCAAATGTTGCTGCAATTGATGCAGTTGCAGTTGAGCGGAAAGTGACGAGCGGCAGTCTGCCGCGCCGCCTGTTTTGGTGGTTTGTTGGCATCACTGCTGTTCTGTTGATAATTCACCTTGCCCTGCAGTACCTCAACGTCAACGTGTATAACGAAAAGCACGGACAGATATTTGAGTTGTCCAACCGGTTTGATATGGATGATGAGGTAAGCGTGCCGAGCTGGTTTGCACAGTTTGCGTTGTCGGTGTCAGGGGTGTTGGCATTGCTTGCGGTCGTTATGAGCGCTGATAAGGGCCTGCAGCGGCTATGGACGGGCTTGGGGGTTTTGGGTGTATTGCTGGCGCTCGACGAGGGGGCGGGGCTTCATGAGTTTGTCCTGCAGATTGTCCACTTGGGTTTCTTTGGCCTCGATTCGCCAACTGCCGCGCTGAACGCCTGGTGGGTGGTCATACCGTTTATTGTTGGTATTGGTCTGTGGATCCTCTGGTATGTCTGGAAGCATGTGCCGCGGAAGACGTTTGCGCTCATGGCGGTGGGCGGGGTGCTATATGTGGCAGGCGCGGTTGTCATGGATCTTTCAAGCAGCAGTTACAAGGGGGTGAATTTCTTCTACCAAGGTATACTGACGGGCGTCGAGGAGACCTTGGAACTGTTGGGAACAAGTATTGTTATCTATGGTGTAGCGTCCTATATAGATACCCATCATGGCGATACGGTCCGTAAAGCGTGGCGCCAACTCAAGCCAAAAGGCGAATAACTTCATGCGCAGTGTTGGAATTTTTGCCGGTACGTTTGATCCGATTCATGTCGGGCATATTGCGGTGTGCTTGGATGCCAAGCAAAAGTTTGGGTTAGGGCAGGTGCAGCTGATGGTCGAGCCGCAGCCGTGGCGGAAAGCCGACGTGACCCCCTACGACCTGCGTTATGAAATGTGCCTGCTGGCGA
This sequence comes from uncultured Candidatus Saccharibacteria bacterium, assembly GCA_964507855.1. Lineage (GTDB taxonomy): Bacteria > Patescibacteriota > Saccharimonadia > Saccharimonadales > CAZDQS01 > CAZDQS01. The sequence continues at coordinate 164,441 of CAZDQS010000001.1, forward strand.
CCCAGGCCTACCCTGACATTATTCTCGAATATTCACAAGAAGAGCGGTTTAGCGTCGCCTCAACCTTACCGGCGCTTATGGGCAAATATGAAGGCATGAACGTGTACTACATCGTCGGGGCGGATGAGTTTGCCTATTTGCCTCAGTGGCAGGACATCAGCTCTTTTGTAGCGGCTGTCGGATTCATCGTGGCATTACGAGCCGGGCAAGACGAGGGTTCCGTGCAGCAAACGCTTAAGAAGTTACACGAGGTAACCGGCATCAGTCCGCGCTGTGAGGTGTTTGAGAGCACGTTGCCGGCTGTGTCTTCGACCGTCGTTAAGCAGGATTTGCGCGAATCGGGCCACAGTGATTTTCTTGATCCGCAGGTGCAGGCTTACATTAAAAGCCATAAGCTTTATGCTCCTGGGCCGGTCGGGTAGAATAGACGTATACATGGCCTATAGAAAAATCAGACACTATACAAAACTCAAACGAGAAATCCGCCGCACCCACCGAGAGTTGCGGCGGCACCAACGGCGGCTGCACAAACAGCATATTGAGCAGCTGGGTTGGCACAAGAAATGGAAGCACTGGCGGTACAAGAACACCACCCTGTTGATTGTCAGCATGTTCGTGTTCTTTGTCCTGGCAACCACAGAATTTATGCGGAACCTCATTAGCATGCTTGGGTCGACCGGCTACCTGGGTGCTTTCTTGATGGGGGCGCTCCTCGTGTCGGTCTTTACGGCCGCACCGGCGATAGTGGTGCTGTTCAATCTGGCCAACCACCTGCCGCCAGTTGAGATTGCGCTGCTGGCAGGTGCAGGCGCAGTCGTCGGTGATTATGTGCTGTTTCGCTACCTCAAGGATAATGTTTTTGAAGAGCTGGCACCGCTATTTCGTAAGGTAACTACTCATCGTGTCTCCAAATTGTTCTACACGCCGTACTTTATGTGGTTAACGCCTATTTTGGGCGCGATTATTATCGCGTCGCCTGGCCCGGATGAGATCGGTATTGGGCTTTTGGGTTTAAGCAAAATCAAGGAATGGCAGTTTATTCTCATGACATTCGCGCTCAATTTCACCGGTATCTTGATAACCATTTTGGTGGCGCAGGCTACGTAAGCGCTTAGGCTTCTTGGGCCGCCGGTTCGAAGTGGGTTTGTAGGTACGCGATGTGTTTGTCGCGGTAGTGTTTGAACTCGGTCTTGCTGAAGCCGTTGCGCCGAATGAAGGAATTGATTTTTTCGCTACCGATGTAATGGGGCAACATGACGTATGAAGCACCGCTGCTGTAGAGCTCGGATGCATGCTCCGCAGTGTCAGCCGAGCAGACAAAGACGGCGGACGGGTTGTGGGTGTTTAACCAATCGGCCAACAGCAGGTTGGTCTTTTGGTCGCTGATGGTAGAAACCACCAGCTTTGATTTGTCGATGTTCATTTCGTCAAGCAGCTCCGGGTCGGATGCGTCGCCGTAGAGATATTGGAGGTCGTGGTGTTCGAGCACGTCAATAACCTCAGGGTCATAGTCAACCACGACGAACCTCCGGTTCATCTGCCGGAATGTTTTGATAAAGTCCGGCCCGCCCTTACGATAGCCAAACAGAACGATAGGGTAGTGCCGGTTTTGGCCAGCTTGTGTCCGGCGAACCACCTTCCGCTCAAAGAACCTGAGATGCCGTTCCAGGAGGCGAAACAGCTGGTCGTCGTACTTGATGAGGTAGGTTGAGGCCGCAAAGGTAATAAGTGCGACCAGGGTGATTGTTGAAGCAACACGCCCGCTGATGAGGCCGTAACCAAGCGCCGATGCCACAAACACGAGCGAGAATTCGCTGACTTGGCTCATGGCGATTGCTGCCTTGAAGCTTGCCCGCTTTGTGTATCCTTGGATGCCCATGCCGGCAAGTGTTATTAGCGGTTTAGCGAGCAGTGCAACCACACTGAGCGCCAGTGCTGGGCCGAGGTTGCTTGCGATTGTGCCGGGCGTGAGCGTCTGGCCTAAGGTAATAAAGAATATGACTAAGAAGAAGTCTCGGAGCGGCTTGAGCCGTGAGGCCATCTCTCGGCTATACGGCAGGCTGGCTAGGCTAACGCCAGCGAACAGTGCCCCAATCTCAATCGAAAAGCCGACATGCTCAAACAGTGTGGCAAAACCAAGCCCCCACCCTAGTGCGAACAGCAGCAGTGATTCACGCGAGCTAACCATTGCCCGGGTGAGGCGTGGCAGCAGGTAGCGGCTGAGTATGTATAGCAGTGCAATGAGCCCGACGCCGCGCCCGATAAGTACGGCGTGGGTCAAGAACGAGTCGCCGCCGTGCGCGCGCGAGGAGAGGCCGATTTTGGCGGCCGTGGCAATAATATCCTGTAATAACAGCACCCCGATAGTTATTTGAGCGAACAGGCGGGTCGTTTCTCGTTTGTCATTAAACAGTTTCACGATAATAAGCGTGCTGCTCAGCGCCAGCGCTACGCCGGTGACCGCCGATTCCATGCGACCGAAGCCAAGCAGCTGAGAGACGGTGTAGCCGATGGCGGTAACCCCTAAGACCTGGGCGCTACCGGTGACGAGGACGGTCTTGCCAAGGCGCGACAAGGCGGTGAGATTCAAATCCAGACCGATAATAAACAGCAGCAGTGCCACGCCCATACTACTGAGGCCCTCGAACGCCGTATCGGCGCTGACGAGGTTAAGAAACGCCGGGCCGACGAGAACGCCGGTTATAATGTGGCCGATAATGAGCGGCTGCCGGAGCGCCCGCATGCAGAGTGCTACAAAAGCGCCGAGAGCGACAAGCAGGCTGATCTCGGTGAAGAAGGTATTGTGCATTTTTTGTTTGCAATGATTCCTGTATACTTTTCTCCATAATAGGATAAGCGTTAAGACAAAATGAAACAAATGTTTCGTAAAATGGCGAATAAAATCTCATCGGCTGCCGGCAGCCCGTGGGCGTTTTTGCTAGCAGTAACGGCAGTAATCATCTGGGCGCTTTCGGGATCAGCTTTTAATTATTCAGACACCTGGCAGCTGGTTATCAATACCGGCACCACAATCGTCACCTTCCTTATGGTGTTCTTGATTCAAAATACTCAGAACCGCGACGGCAAGGCTATGCAACTCAAGCTTGACGAGCTTATCAACTCATCGCGCACCGCCCGCAACTCTTTTGTCGGCCTGGAGGATTTGACTGACGAAGAGCTGTTGGCCCTGGACGCCGAGTTCAAGGCGCTGCATGAAGCACAGAAAGCCAGCCCAACGCTCCATAAGCTGCATGGCAAGATTGAAGCCGAGCACAAGCGGCGCCTGAGCCTACGCGAACATGCCGGCCAGGTCCTGAGCAAGCTCGATCCCCGCAATATTGCATCATTCGCGAACGGCACCACTTCCCACGCGCAATCCGACAATTCCACGCAGGCCTCTCAGAAAAATACCCCACCGGCCAAGTAGTAAGTATTTATTTTGTCCACGAATAAACTGATATACCCTAACACTCATAGAGAGAGGGAAGTGCTATGCACAAAGTATTAAAAAATCCGGGACATACTAGAAACAAGGTGCGCAAGCGGGCGGCAACGCTGCTGCCAAAACGCGGGTTCTGGGCAAAGCAATACACCGTGGCCGCTGTAGGAGTCGTGCTGCTTCTGGTAGCTGGCGGCGTGCTCTATGGATTGGCTTATCGGGGCGGTGAGTCACACGCCAACACATCACTGCCGTTTCCTGGTGAGGGCACGGTCGGACACTTGGCGGATATACCCGGCGTACATACACCAGTAACACTCAAAAGTCCGGTGGCCAGCCTGACGACTACGCACGACGGCCAGGTGATAGAACGCGAAGATATAACCGGTAAGGGCGGGCTGACTGTTCGGCATCGCAACGTGGTGGTGCGCAACAGCCGCATGGAGAGGATACGGGTTGATAATGAATCGTACCCCAACGCCTCGGTCCGCGTAGAATGGTCAACGCTCGGCAACATGCACGGGCCATCAGGTCCGCCAGAGTATTATCTACCCGCTATTATCAGGGGCAGTAATGTGCATGTCTACCGGAGCGAGGTGTTTGGCGGTATTGACCTCGTTAACTTAATTACGCCTGACGCGCCGCATGATGTGGTGGTTGAAGAAAACTGGCTCTATGGGCCATACCAGCAACTCAACGACCGCTACCAGAATACAAGAAGCCGTTGGCTGTCGCATAGTGACGGGGTGCAGACTCAGGAGGGCAAGCGGCTGCATTTCTTGCGGAATCGCTGGGACTTATTCTTGTTCCAGGGATACCGGTGGAATGGTGGCAGCCAGCCAAGCGGCTCAGGCAGTAGTTACTGCGGCAACATTAGTAAGAGCGGCTCATGTGAAACCATCGGCCAGACGAAGCTTAGCCCCGCGCCGACTGCCCGCGATCAGATTGGTGTGGTGCCGAACATTAACCCCCTCACGACGGGCATGCTCTTCCAGCAGTCGCGCGGTACGATTGAGGATGTGCTGATTGACGGCAACTATTTTGACTGTGACTGCTATGGATATCTGTCATTCACGAAAGGAAAATATTCCCAAGGCCCGACAAACGTCAGGATAGTAAATAACCTGTTTGTGAAGCGCTACTCGACGTTTGGCCGCGATAGGCTGGTCGGGTTTGATACGCCCGGCAACATTAGTTGGGGTAATAACATCGACGAGAACGGCAATCAGATTTCCAAGCCGAACAGCAGCATGAAATCAATTAGCGTAAGTGGCCCAACGCCGCTCGATTATGCGGATTACCAGCCGCAGCGCCCCGATCTCATTATCGAGAGCATATCGTGGACGCCGCAGAATCCGAAACCGGGCGATGAGGTAACCTTCAGTGCTACTGTCCGCAACCAGGGTGAAGCGGCTTCACCAGAAGGCGTGCCGCACAAAGTGCTGTTTCTCATTGGCGATGAGTCTATGTGGTCAGACGATGTCTCGACTTCTTTGGCACCGGGTGCGGTTCGTTCCCAGGCGGCAAACGGCGGTCCCGTAAAAGCAACGTGGACGGCCGGCGCCGGCAGCTTTGAAGTAACCGCCAAGCTCGATAACGCTAACTTGATTCCTGAAAGCGATGAAACCAACAACACCGCAACCGCCGGATTGACTGTAGTTGAAGCCTCGGGGCCTTTACCCGGCGATGTGAATGGTGACGGTGCGGTTAACAGCAGTGACTTGCATGTCATATTGACCCACTTCGGTCGCAGTGGCATGACAAAAGCTCAAGGTGATCTGGACGGCAACGGGGAAGTCGGTGCGCTAGACTTAAGCCGGGTGCTTGCAAATTTCAGCCAATAACCATACGTTGACAAGCATAAGCTAGATATGAGAAACTAATGCTACTTCAAGGCAGCAGCAAGCTGCAAGAGAAGACAAAAACAACCAAAAATTAACAAAAACCTAGTGCTGGTTGCAGCGGTGGGGTAAGAGGTGTGCGATGCCGGTAAAGGTCACAATAGCGCCCTCGCGCGCGATGCCGGTCACTGTTAAGGTGCGAAAATCACCTTGGCGGCAGTACCTGGCATACTAAGTAAAAAGCCCTGGGGTTACCCCCAGGGCTTTTTCATTCTCGTGATTGTGATTATTCGTTGTCCGAGCCAGCTGATCCGCTCTCAGCGATAACGTCATCGATGAGGTTGGTAAAGTACTCGATGTCAGCGCGGGTACCATCAAGCTTTTCACCGTTGAGGATAAATGTCGGCGTGGAGTTAACGGAAAATTGCTTACCGCTCTCGATATCGGCCTGGATGACGCTGTTTACGCGTGAGCTGGCAAAATCTTCCTTAAAGAGATCAACATCAAGCTCCAACTCCTCGGCATAGCTTTCAAAGATTGAGGTTGGGTTGCTGACAGTATTCCAGGCGGATGCGCGCTCAAAGAGCATATCATGCATCTCCCAAAACTTATCTTGCATGCCCGCGGCTTCAGCGGCCCGGTGAGCAGCCATTGCGTTGGGGTGGATTTGAGCTAATGGGAAGTGCCGGAACTGGAAGACAATCTGGTCTTTATACTGTTCTTTGATCTGTTTGAGGACCGGGAAGTATGCCTGGCAGCCCGGACACTGAAAGTCTCCATATTCGATAAGCGTAACTTCTGCCGCACCCTCACCGTACGTGTGGCTGCTGGCAACCGCTTGCTCGCGCCCGTCGTCTGGTGCCCCAGCTTTATCCTGGACGAGCCAGAAAATACCCATCAATATCAAGATGCACGCTAGAAGCGTCAGGAAAAATCGCTTGCTCATGAAACCCTTACCTCCATTCTTACGTCGTATTTTATCACAATCCCGGGGCTTAGATTAAGCGACACGTATGTCCAAACGCTAAGCCAATCGTGTAAGATACCTATATGGGCATGTTTTTGGTAAGTCTCGTTCTTGCGGCGCTGACTTTTATGACCATTTCGCTGCAAAAAGCATATTCGCAGATTCCGGCGCGCGAGCTGAAACGGCGGGCCCGAGCTGGTGATGATATAGCCAAAATACTCTTCCGGGCAGTGAGCTATGGCGCGAGTCTACGTGTTTTGCTGTGGGCGATTGTCGGCCTGGCCGGCGGGACACTCTTTGTCATGTGGACAAGGTTCGCTCCCTGGTGGCTGGCGCTGATTGGCAGTGTTGGAGTCATTTGGGTCGGTTTTGCCTGGTTGCCGAACTCACGGGTTTCTGCACTCAGCATGAGTGTGGCCCGCGTGGTGACGCCGGCTATCACCTGGCTGCTGAATTTCCTGGCGCCAACCTTTGACCGGTTTTATCAGTTTCTGCGTCGCCACCGTCCGCTCCACATCCATACCGGCTTGTACCAAAAAGAAGATTTATTCGAACTCATTGAACGCCAGCAGAACCAGCCGGACAGCCGTATCAGCAAAGCGGAGCTGGATATTATTCGCCATGTCCTGACATTTGGCGACAAGCTGGTACGCGACGTTATGGTGCCGAAGCGGGTCGTCAAGATGATCCCGGCAGACGAGCATGTTGGCCCGGTGCTCTTGGACGAGCTGCACAAGAGCGGCTATTCGCGGTTTCCGGTTTACGAGGGATCCCAGGAGCATATTGTCGGCATCCTGCACGTGCGCGATCTGGTCAATGCCCGGGCGAGCGGTAACGTCAGCAGCCTCATGAACAAAAGCGTCTATTTCGTCCATGATGAGCAGCCGCTGCCGCATGTGCTGCAGGCGTTTTTAAAGACAAAGTACCACTTGTTTGTCGTCGTTAACGCCTTTGAGGAAATCGTCGGCATCATTACCATTGAGGATGTCCTCGAGCAAGTTATCGGCAAGCCGATCATGGATGAATTCGATAAGTATGAGGACATGCGCGCCGTCGCTAGTCTGGCCGCCGCCAAAGATCATCGTGCTGTCCGGCACGCGGAGGCTGCACCAGCAGAAAAATAGCAACCGTAACCGCTTATCAAAACAGAGAAGATACTCTATACTGCACCCCATGCGAATACTAGCAAAAGATGTAAAAAGCCACGTTGGTAAGTCGGCTACAATTCAGGGCTGGCTGCACAAAAAGCGCCTGCTGGGCGGCATAACTTTTATCAATGTCCGCGACCGCAGCGGACTGGTACAGGTCGTGGTTGAAGATAAAGACGAGGTCGAGAAGCTGCGCGGCATGCAAATTGGCACAGTGCTGGCAATCGAAGGTACCGTCGTAGAGGAGCCCCGCGCGCCGGGTGGTGCCGAGCTGCATGATCCGAAAGTAGAGATCCAGGTGCCTGTTGACGAGCCGCCACCGATTGAGATAGACAAGGCGCTTGACCACAAGCCCGACAATCTCGACACGCTGTTTGATAATCGTGTCATCGGCCTGCGCAATCTCAGGGAAACAGCTATTTTCAAAATCCAGGCTGAGGTCAAAGAGGCGGTCCGCCGGCACTTGCGCAGCCAAGACTTTACCGAATTTAACTCGCCGAAGCTTCTGCCGGGTGCGACCGAGGGCGGCGCTGAGGTTTTCAAGCTCGATTATTTCGGTCAAGAAGCAACGCTTGCTCAAAGTGCCCAGTTCTACAAGCAAATCATGGTTGGCGTCTTTGAGCGTGCTTTCGAAATTAATCCGACGTACCGGGCTGAGCTGAGCGCCACGACCCGGCACATGACAGAATTTATCCATATTGATGCCGAAATGGGCTTTATCACATTCCAGGACCTCATGGATCTGCTGAGCGGCTTGCTCAATGCGGCCGTTAATGACGTGTGGGAAAAGTATGAGCCAGAACTAAAAAGCTGGAATGCTACCAAGCCGCTGTTGCCGGAGAAGATTCCTGCGCTTACCATGGCAGAGATCCACGAACGCTACAGCAAGGCGACCGGCCAAAACACGGTCGGCGAGAAAGACCTTCGACCGGATGAAGAGCGCTTCATTTGTGAATATGCCAAGAAGTCGCTGGGCAGCGAGGCGGTTTTTGTGACCGAATGGCCGGCCAGCGAGATGAAGTTCTACCACAAGGCAAGTGACGCTAATCCAGAGATTGCCGAGCGTTGCGACCTGCTGTTCAAGGGGGTTGAAATCGCCACTGGCAGCATGCGCGAACACCGCTATCCTGAGCTCATGAAGCAGCTCACAGCAATTGGCGCAGATCCGGAACACCCTGGCTTTAAGTACTACTTGCAGGCATTTAAGTATGGCATGCCGCCGCACGGTGGTTTCGGCATGGGGCTAGAGCGTCTTACCCAGAAAATTGTCGGGCTGAACAACGTCAAAGAGGCCACCCTCTTCCCGCGCGATATCAACCGTCTCGCGCCGTAATAGACATTAGCTGTATACTGTCCATATGGACGAGCGCTATTCGCAACCACCAAGCAACCGACCGGAAGACGACTTCGAGGCTGCCGGGCAGTCTATGAAAGAGTACATGCAGCAAGTCGAGCCGCTGCAGCGGGCCAAGCGGAAGCGCCGCAAAGGCTGGCTGGTCTTTCTGATAATCTTGTTGATTCTAGCGGTCGCTGGTGCTGCCGCGTATTGGTACATGTATGTACGCGAGGAGGCGCCAGGCCAAGCAGTTCAAGAGACGGAACGTGAAGAAGAAGTGTCGCAGCCGGCCGACGAGCTGGAGGACGTGCCGCTGAAGGAGTATTCATCAAGCGGCTTTGGTTTGACATTTGAATTTCCTGAAAACTGGCGTGTCCAGGAAACGGCGGATGGCAGTCGGTTGACAGCCGTGTCGCCGGCTGTGCAGTTTATGGACACGACCAACAAGATAGTTACCGGGCAGATTACGCTCAGTATCCGGGATAAGAGCGTGGAGCTGACTGAGTTCGCCGACGGTAACGCCGTAGCAGTGCGTGAGTCAGAGCGCATGTCTTACGCGCGTCCGTCGAGTAACCAGCGTGGCCAGACATACCTCAGTTTCCTGGGCTTTATCGGTTCGGCAGGCGGCATAGACGGCGTTTACATAACGGGCGATACCGGTTACCAGGAAGGACAGGCTGTGCCAGCGGCAGATTTTGTGCCGGTTGAGCCGATAATCAGCCTCACGTTCCAGGAGTGTGTAGATAGCGAATGTACGGCAGCTAGCGAAGAGAATGTCAGCGTTGATCCCGGTAGCTGGGAATATAACCCGGTACTCAAGCAGGCAAAATCTATCCTCGAATCACTCACCATCCGCTAAAGCCAGTGAGCTAACGGCATAGTAGCCTGCCCTATTCATATTAAACTTAACGTGTTAAGTAAATATGATGTTGTCTGGATTGTGGGATGAAATTTTGCTTAACACGTTAAGTAAATAGGCATACGTATGAAAATGCGCTTAACCAGTTACGCATAAGACACACATTTGATAAAATACCGAGTAAGGATTACCAGTATGCCAAAGAAACCAAAGAACCCTACCCCTTCTGAAGATGAGGCCGTGGAAAAGAGCGTTGAAGAGCTCATGGGGCCAGTGCCGCAAAGCCCAACCCCTCCGCCCGCCGACAGCACAGAAACAGAGGAACCCAGCTCCGCCCCTTTGGTAGACGCTAACGGTACACCGCTTGAAACAATTGAGCCTGCACCAGAAGCTGCTGCAGACGGCGACCGGATTGAGGTTAAGGTAGCAAGCGCCAAGGATAAAAAGAGTACTGATGAAGTAACGACCGCGCCCGAAGTGCCCGAGGAGAAACTTCAGCAAGCAATATCGCCAGAGCCGGAAGCACCCACGGAGAGCGGGCCGGCACCGCAGGAACCGCCCGCCGACGAGCCTGATATAGAAGCGGCTGTGAATGATATTGTTGCCAAGGAAAGCGACGCTGTACTCGAGGCAGAAGACCAGAAGGTAGCCGAAGCTTTCTCTGACAAAAAACCATCCTTAAATGACAGGCTGAAGCACTTCTTTGTTAGCTGGTGGGAGAACAAGAAAGCCCGATACGGCACGTTTGCTGCGATTACGGTGGCCATTGTTGCAATACTAGCTGTGCCGACGACCCGCTATGTGGTGCTCAATAGTGTTGGGGTTAGAAGCGGCGTTTCGCTGACAGTCGTGGACAGCAGCACCCGCCTACCGTTGCGCAACGTTTCGGTTGCGATCGGCGGTACCTCTACCCGAACTGATCAGAATGGGTATGTTAAGCTCAGTGGCCTCAAGCTTGGAAAAACAGAATTAAAGATAGAGCGCCGCGCCTTCGCGGACGTGCGCCGGACATTGACACTCGGGTGGGGGTCGAACCCACTTGGCGAGTTCCAGCTGACGCCGATCGGAACCCAGTATACCTTTATTGTGAAGGACTTTATGTCTGATAAACCTATCGAGAAAGCCGAAGCCATCAGCGGAGCAGCCAGCGCGTTCTCCGACAAGAACGGCAAGATTGTTTTGACGGTTGACGAGGCCGATGCGACTGAACTGGAGGTTACTATCGAGGCTAACTCATACCGGGACGAAGTATTGCAAATCAATGCCGATACCGAAGGCGACCAGCAGGTTGCCATGGTACCGGCCCGGAAGCACGTCTTTGTGTCGAAGCGGTCCGGCACCTATGATGTCTACAAAATTGATGTCGACGGTAGCAATGAAGAGCTTTTGCTGGCCGGAACCGGGCATGAGCGTGATGATCTCGTGTTGGTGCCACATCCCACGGCAGATATCGTTGCCCTTGTCTCCACGAGAGATAACAAGCGCAATAACGACGGGTATCTCCTCAGTACGCTAACGGTTATTGATGTGGATAGCGGCGAGACGACCGATATCGCGCAATCCGAGCAAATCCAGCTCATTGGCTGGGTGGGCGACCGGCTCGTGTATGCCCAGATAGCTGCCGGAGAGAGTGCCGAAAGCCCCCATCGGCACCGTCTGAAGTCATACAACTATGTTAAGGATGATTCGCTCGAGCTGGCAGCCAGTAATTACTTTAACGACGTTCTGTTAGCTGGTGGCAGCGTGTATTTTGCCCCTTCGCTCAGTACCGGCGGCAAAGACATCGGCCTGTATAAGATTGCAGCTAACGGCACTGCCCGGCAGACTATCCTCAATAAGGAGGTTTGGAATATTTTCCGGGCTTCACACGACAAGCTGTATATTTCCGCCCAACAGGAGTGGTACGAACACACAATCGGCAATGGTGAGCCAACGAAGATGAACGGTGCGCCGGCCAATGCTCGCAGTCGGGTTTATACAGACAACCCGGACGGGCTATCCAGTCTGTGGGTGGAGGAGCGAGATGGCAAAGGTGTGCTTTTGTCCTACGATACCGAAGAGCGCGAGGATGAGATATTGCGCACGCAGAGCGGCCTTCACTTCCCAGTGTACTGGCTGAATGAGAGGTATCTGGTCTACCGGATCAATACGGATGAAGAAAGTGCCGATTATGTCATGAATACAGATGGCGGTGAACCGCGCAAGATCCAGGACGTCTCTAACACAGGTGGCATCGACCGCTGGTACTTTTATTAATAATGAGACGAGTTGACTCTTCTTCTCATCACGCCACGAGCCAAATGGATTCACTTGTGGGTTATTGCTGTCGGTTGGGGTTTTGGGCTTGATCGACGATGCGGGGCATTTCAGTCAACTGCCGGGTAAGTTCCTCGGTTGGTACGGCACCCCGCTGCATAAAGCCATCGACATCTACTCGCCGTGAAGGTGGTATAATTTGCGGTCCTTCGGCAGGTGGTTCGGCTCTTCTTTCTCAGTGCCTGTTACCGCCTTGGCGGCTCAAACTTACAGCGCCAAAAACAGCGTTTACTAAATTGACTTCAGGGATTGCTTGTAAATCCCTTTGTGGTGGGTGGTAATATTCTTGCATGCATCAGATTATACCAATGAGGCTAAGAGATTTATACTAGTACCATGTGGCAAGAAGTACATAACACACTGGTTAAAGAATTTTCATTCGCAGATTTTAAAACGGCCTTGGCATTCGTGAACAAAATCGGCGAGTTGGCTGAGGAGGTGAACCACCACCCTGATGTTGAGCTTGGCTGGGGGCGGGTGAAGGTTATGCTCACTACGCATGACGCTGGCGGTGTAACCGACAAGGACCGGGATCTGGCAGCCAAAATTGACGCGCTATAGTTCGGCGATTTTCATTTTGCCATCAGCTTGGAAGTAGCCGCGCATCACACGATTACGCAGACGGTAAGGTTTGCCGACGGTAACCGTGCGGACTTTTTTGACCTTACCGGTTTGTCTTAATTGGCGGATAATCAGCTCGCGCTCGGCGTTGGTGTCCTCATGAATAAGATGGGTCAGCTGGGCATTGTGGCGGATGGGCGCGATACCGATGTCTTTCGAGGCGGCGCCGACCCAGAAGACTCGCTGCCGTGCGTGTAATGAAGCATGGTGCCGATGCCAGAAGTGGACGTGCTCGGCGTGGTTAGGGTCACCGACGGGCCGCACTGCCCAGAACCGGACATGGTGCCGGTGGGAGGGGTTGTCTGTCAGCGGCAATTGGAATCCAATGTCCTGCTTGCGGCCAAACAGATACAGGTTGCTGAATGGAGCGGTGGGGTACGGTTTTCTGAGCAGGGTATAAACAATGAGCTTTAAGGTTGTTTTCAAGGTACGCTTATCGGCTTTGTGCCACCCAGCAGCTTGCATGGCGTCGATCAGTTGCTGTTCTGTGCCAGTGACACCGACATTGACGGGGTCGCTCGCGAAGCCGTCGGGCGTGACGCAGTACAGGGGTATGTGGTCAGTTTTGTGAAAAATGCGAATTAGTCGCAAGAGTGCTGGGATGAGAATGTAAGCGATGATAATGTATGTCAGCAAGATAGCCACCGCTGCCGGCAGGCGCCGATCTATGACAGGATAAAGATTCCGAACCGTAAAGTAGGTTACGAAGATGCCGGGGATAAATACCAGCACGCGCTTCACCAACCGCACAACAGCGTCAATCATATGCTTACTAGGATACAATCATTTTATGGCTGAAGTGAAACAATTCAGGCAAACCGTGTGGGAGCACTACCGAAGGCACAGCCGGGATCTACCCTGGCGTCGTCCTGAGCCGGGAGGAGTATTCGACCCGTACAAAATCATGGTGTCTGAAATCATGCTCCAGCAAACCCAGGTTGGCCGGGTGGTGCCGAAGTACGCGGCGTTCCTTGCGGCCTTTCCGACCGTCCAGAGCCTGGCATCGGCGGAGCTTTCGGAGGTGCTGGCGGTCTGGAGTGGGCTTGGTTATAACCGGCGGGCAAAGCATCTTCACGAAGCGGCAAAGGCTATAGCCACTGGCCACAACGGCGTTGTTCCAAAAACACTTAACGCGTTAATCACCTTGCCTGGTATTGGCCGTAACACCGCTGGGGCGATTATGGCGTATGCTTACAACCAGCCGGTTGTCTTTGTCGAGACTAATATCCGTACGGTCATGATCCATCACTTCTTCAACGACCATCCAGAGAAAGTTTCTGATGCGGACATCCTTAAACTCGTTGAAGCAGCATTGCCGGATGAACATTATCGGGAGTGGTACTGGGCGCTGATGGACTACGGGACGTATCTTAAGAAAACCCACGGCACGTCGCTTGAGAAGGCCAAGGCATATACCCGGCAAAGCACGTTTCAGGGTTCGCGCCGTCAATTGCGCGGCCAAATTATCAAACTGCTCATTGCTGGGCCAAGGTGCGAAGCCGAGCTAGCCGATGCGCTACCTGATGATCGTCTGCTGGCAGTGCTCGCTGAGCTCGAAGCCGAGCGCCTGGTAGTTCGCCGTAGCGACCTCTATAAAATTGCTTGACGATTTTGTGCTTATGCTAGAATAATCACGAAAGGTACATAATGTCATGACACTAAAACCAAAGTACATACTTGCGGCTGCGCTCCTGGCTCCACTCTTTGTGCTTGCGCCGGCGCATGCCCAACGCAGACCCGCTCCAGAGGCTAATCAAAATGCTAGCTCCTCGGGACAGACAACAGAGGCAAGAACTATAAGCGCCCAAGCAGAGGATATATCTGCGGAAGATCTTGAGACAGCACTGAAGCAGCGCCGCGAAGAACTGGCAGCCACGCGCCAGGAGCGGCTTGAGCAGCGTAAAGCCGCCCGGCAATTACGCTTGACTGTCGCGCAGGAAGCGCGCCTCAAAGCACGTTGTGTGCAGGCACAAGGCGTAATCAAGAGCCTTGATGAGAAGGTGCACGTGCAGATAAATCGTCGTCACCGGGCTTATGAAAATATCAGCCAGCAAGTTGGGAACCTTTTGACCCGTCTTGAAGGTAGTGATGTTGATACAACTGAACTAGCCGATCTCGTAGTCGAGCTGGATGAAAAGATCGCTCAATACAAAGAGCACGTCGCAGAATACCAGGCAGCATTAATAGATCTTCACGCCATGGGCTGTGCAGAGGATGTGACGGCTTTCCAGGTATCGCTGGTGAGTGCTCGTGAGTTGCGTGAAAGCCTGAAAGCAGAGATACAAGACATTCGCTCACATGTTATGGATGTAATTAAGCCGGCATTGGTAGAGTTACGTCAACAGCTGGCCGGTGAAGCGGGTGACGCTACTGATGAGGAATCTATCGAAGAAACACAAAACACTACCGAAGAAACGGTAGAAGAAGGAGAAGAATAATCATGGATGAATTCAACAAGCCAAACGCGCCAACTGATAGCACCGATAGCCAGCAACCTGTTTCGCCCACGCCAGGCATAGTGAGCCCGCAGCCGGGTGGCGATAGAGCGCCTGCCGATAGCCTCAATGCGCCAACCCCGGATCTGGGGTCAGAGGAACCTTCACTTTCGCCTGAGCCAGAGGTACCGGCACCTGTGGCGGCTGGTTCGACTATCAGCCCGTCACCAGCTCCAGCGCCCGCACCTTCTACCGAAGACAAGCCCGCGGCCAATGCACCTGAAGCTACACCAGGCAACCCACAGGAGCAGCCAGCCGTGACCGCACCGGCAACACCGGGTGGCAAGCGCCGGGTGCCGACAACCGTCATTCTCCTTGCAGTTCTTGTTGCAGCGGTGCTTATTGGTGTTGCGATGTTTCTCTATCTGGAATCACAGACCAAGGAAACACCAGCCCCAGCTGCGCCGGGTGCCTCGCTCAACGCCGAAGATGAAGTATCGGCGGAAGATGTTGATGAAACCGTTAATGAAGTTGATGAGACTATCAACGGTATTGATGACAGCGATGCCTTTAACGAAGACGACCTCAGCGACGACACGCTGAGCCTTTAGCGCATAATTACCTACGCTTTCAGGCGGGCAGAGGAACAATGTCCGGGTTATTTACGTGCGCGGTCGCTGGCTTTTGGCGGATGTGGCGCCTCGTGTACAACAACTTGCGGTAGGGCGAACCGGATACCTTCCTTGTCGAAAGTCTTCTTGAGACGCTTGCGCAACTCGCCAGTAACCGCCCACTGCTGCATGGGCACGGTTTTGCTAATGACCTTAATGGCGATGCCTGATTCCTCAAAAGCGTCAACCCGTAACACCGCCGGTGCTTCAAATATCTTGTCTTTCCAGGCTTCATCTTCGGCAAGCGCCGCACCAATTTCATTTATGATCTTTTCGGCTTTTTCGAGGTCGCTGTCGTAGGTAATCTTGACGTTCAGGTTCACGTTAGCATATTCCATAGTCATATTGGTCGTAAGTGTAATGTTGCCGTTCGGGAAATGGTGGAGGTTACCATTAAGATCGCGAAGCACGGTGGTGCGGATAGTCACATTCTCGACAATGCCGGCAACGCCTTGGTTCAGCTGCACAACGTCACCAACGCGGTATTGGTTCTCGGTGATGATGAAGATACCGCTGGTGAAATCTTTTATGAGTGACTGTGCGCCGAAGCCAAGTGCGACACCCAAGACGCCGGCACTGGCCAGTAGTGGTGCTGTATTAACGCCAATTTCGCTGACAATCATGATGGCTGCAATAATCCAGGCGCTGACCCGCATGGTGGCGCTAATGAGGCCGTGAAGCGTTTCTATGCGCTTTTTGCGGTCGATTTCGGTCGGAAAGAGATCCCTGCGGAGTGTTCGCTCAAGCAGATTTGTGATGATTTTTGTGCTGAAGCGGCGCAAGAAATAGGCACCAAGTAATATGACGATGATGTTCGGCAGGTGGTCACCAAGCCAGGCGGCGATATCGGACCAGAGTCGGTCAAAATTCTCAAAGATAGAAAGTAATAATTGCTCCTGCATTGATGGTAGTATATCAAGGATGAGCGAACCTGTTGAGCTTAAGAGTATCGATAACCCAGAGCTTGTTGCTCTGCTAAGGGATGGTGCAGTCGGCGTGTTGCCGACGGACACGGTCTATGGCTTGGTGGCGAGCGCCGCTGATGAGTCTGCGGTGGCGAAGCTGTATGAACTAAAAAGCAGAGAGCAAAAGCCGGGCACGATCATTGCGGCATCTATTGACGACATCGCCACGCTCGGCGTAAAACTACGCTATCTCAAGGCAGTTGAACAGTATTGGCCGGGTGCTATCAGTGTCGTTGTGCCCGTTGGGGAGGATGTGGCATATCTCCATCTCGGTAAGCGGAGCCTAGCTGTCCGTATACCGTCAGACAGCGGCTTGCAGCACCTGCTGCAGCAAACCGGACCGCTTGTTACTTCAAGCGCGAATCATTCCGGTGAGCCGCCGGCTAATACTTTGGCCGAAGCGCGCAGATACTTCGGTAAGGCGGTAGATTTTTATGTCGACGGCGGCGACTTAAGCGGCCGGCATCCTTCGACTATTATCCGGGTTGTTGATGATGCTATCGAGGTGCTTCGCGAAGGTGCAGTCAAAATAAACGAAAGCGGGAGGATAGAATAATGACACTCGATGAATATCAAAAGCACGCTCTTAGCACTGCCCTAAAAAGCGGGGATGACTTCAAGGACATGACGCACTGGGTGCTCGGGATTGTTGGCGAGTCAGGCGAGGTTGCCGAAAAATTCAAGAAGATTATTCGTGACAAGCAGGGGCAGATGTCAAAGGATGATGAGCAGGAATTTATCAAAGAGATTGGTGACGTACTGTGGCACGTGGCGGTGATTGCCGATCAGCTCGGGGTGCCCCTCGAGGAGGTAGCCCGCGTTAACGTGGAAAAGCTGAAGAGCCGCAAGGCCAGGAATGTGCTTTCTGGCAGCGGGGATAACCGGTAGTGTCCTTGCCTGGTTCGCGAACTCACCGTATCATTACCTTATGAGCAAAACAGTTTTAGTAGTAGACGATGACAAATTAGCCCGCGAGAGCCTTACGGCAGCCCTTGAAGAACGCGGTTTGGCAGTGATGCATGCGGAGGATGGCAAGAAGGGCCTGGACCTCGCGCTAGAAAAGCGGCCGAACTTGGTCATAGTTGATGTGCGTATGCCCGTCATGGATGGCCACGAAATGCTGCAGCGGCTTCGTGAAGATGAATGGGGTAAGAATGTTCCGGCAGTTATCTTAAGTTCTGATGAATCAACCGACTCAATCAATCAGGCGCTGCAAGCCGGTGTAACAGTTTATCTCTCCAAGTCGACGACGACTGCCGATGACCTCGCTCAGCAGGTCATCACTGCTTTGGGTTAGTTGTAGGATCATGCTTTGGCAGCGATAGCCACACGGTCGTGCCTTTGTTTTCTTCGGACTCAAGTTTGAGCAACCCGCCATGCTGCTGAACAACGAGGCGCGTAATCCACAGCCCGAGGCCGGTGCCGTGTGATTGTACTTGGGTAGCATTCTTGGCGCGGTAGTAACCTTCAAGTACTTTGGCCTGGTCGTCTTTCGGAATGCCAATACCGTGGTCGCGCACACCGATAATATGCATCTGTTCGTTGGCGCTATAGAGGAGTTCAACTTGCTGCAGCGGGTGGCTGTACTTGATGGCGTTGGAGACGACATTCATAAGTGCGCGCTTGATAGCGCCGAGGTCACCGCTGGTGAAGGCCTTTTCAGGCCACGAACCGTCGATGATGACAGAAATTTGATTCTCCTGCGCTCCAAGCTCAAGGGTATCCCGAACGTGTTCTGCTACACTCCGTAGCTCAATCGGCTCATCTTGCGCCTTGGCTGATTCGTTCCGCTCGAAGATTGAAAAATCCAAAATCTCATTGATGGTCGCCATGGATGAAGCAGCGCTCCGGTACATGCTTGTCAGCAGTTCTTGCTGCTCGGCTGTCAGTGATGCGTCACCAGGCTTCAGCAGTCGCTGGATAGCCCACAAGAGGCCGCTCATTGGCGAGCGTAGTTCGTGGGAGGCAATAGATACAAACTGGTTTTTGAGGTGGGTAATCTCGCGTTCTTTGGCGGCCAGTTTGCGGTCGCGAAGGAGCCCGGCCAGCGGTATTGCCGTCAGACAAATCGGTACGAGCGAGTATATCAGCGTCTGGCGATAAAAGTTGGCGGCCGCTGTATCCATGCCAACGACAGCGATAACTCGCTGGGTGCTGGGGTCGATGATAGGTGCCACGCCTGAAACCCACAGTCCCCACCGGTCCTGCAGGGGGCCTTCGGTAAAAGGTTCGCGGGCCGTAAACGCATTGAGAAGCTGTTGCGATGCTTCCGGATAAATGTTGCCAGGCCCCGCATAGTGGGAAGAATTCGGTTGCTCACCATCAACCAAATATAGCGCGCTATTTTCGCGCCGGGTCATCAGATAGACATAGTCAACATCCGGATTATTAACCTCGATCATCCGGAGCGTTTCCTTGAGCCGCTTGTAGGCTGGTTTGTCTAGGTCGGCGCCACTGCCCTCTAGTTGACGGATATCTTGCGTGGGAAGGGCGTTTGCGACAGCTTGGGCGCGGCCCTGCAGCAGTTCATGGTTGGATGCGTTGGTGCTAATGGCCACAAAGGCAGCATCGGCCAGGCCAACGATTATCAAGATAATAATTATTGCCGAGGTGTAGCGCTTCGGTTTACGGAGAAGCCGCTTGCCTCCAGCGGTAGGTTTCATCTCTTTTACTATAGCATAAGAGGTATTGAGAGGAGATGATTTCTCCTCTCAACGCGCCGGGCAGTCGAATAAATCGCCTACTCGGGCTGCTCTTCCCAAGCAGCGAAATCAATAAAGTTGAAGTGAATTCAACTTTATTGATGGACAGTCCAATACTTCAAAAAACTAACGCTCAGGCTGAGTGGGCAAAGTTGTCTCTCAGCCATTCGTCTAAACTGTTTCCGCCGCCGCCGGCCATGCCGACAACCATGTCGCCGTGGTCGAGGTGCTGCTGGATGGCTTGCTTGAGTGTGTCGTCACGCCTTGCAGCTTCGGCAATTGAAGGGTCGGTTAAGCGTTCAATAAGTTCCTGCGGCTCGATGATTCGTAGGCCAGGGTCTTCGCGGGCGAGATAGCTGGGCAGCCAGTAGACCTTCTTGGCACCGTTGAAGCAGTCTTTGTAATCATCAAGCATATAGTGTTGGCGGCGGTTCGTAAGCGGTTCGTACACAACAACAACACCTTGGTTTTTGTCGCGTGCCAATTCCGTGGCGACACTCATGGCGCCGCGGATTTTGTCCGGCGTATGGGCCTCGTCACTGTAGAGATTGGGCGTAATCTGTTCCATGCGGCGGTGGAGGCCGGGGAAACGGTTGAGGATGTCCGCTAGCTTCTCGTACGGCTCTTGGAGCACTTCAGCGACTGCCTGGAGGGCAAGTGAGGCGTTTTCGCGGTTGTAGCGGCCGGCAAGCTCTAGCTCGTTAATACGCGGGTCGGTAAGCGGTGGTGCGAAGATATTAGGCTGGGATTCAAGGTCGAGATAATCTGCCTCGCGATCCCACAGGATGGTCCATTGGCTTTGGGAAATAAACTGCCGGAAAGCCTGCTTGTAATCATCGCGGGTCGGGTAGATTTCATGGTGGTCGTACGAGACGCCGCTCACAATGCTCAAGTACGGCGAAAAAGCCAAGAAGTTACGGTCGAATTCATCAGCTTCGTAGACGAAGTATTCACTTTCAGGATCAAACTGGCCCATATCACCGAAGCTTACTTTGGCGCCAACAGAGTAGCTTACCGGAACGCCTAGCTCCTTGAACAGCCACGTGACCATTGCGGTCGTCGTGGTCTTGCCGTGCGTGCCGGCAATGGCGATAAGCTTGAGACGCTTTTCCTCAATAATGTGGTTGAGCAGCTCATCACGCTTAGACAGCTTGATGCCATGCTCGCGTGCGAAGGCGAGCTCGGGATGATCGGGATTTTCCTTCTCGACAGCTGATGAATAGACAAGCCAATCAATAGGCCGCTCAGCATGGAGAGCGGCAAGTTTGTCTGCCGACTGCCCGATATGGATGTGGCTGATGCCTTTCTGGTGAAGGTAGTCAATGTACTGGGACGATTGCTTGTCGGAGCCGGAAACAGTATGTCCGGCCTGAGTAGCAATGAGCGCCAACGGACTCATGCCGACACCGCCGATACCTGACACAAAAATATGCATATCATTAGTCTACGGGCAATTACTCAAAAGTTCAAAACCGAGGCCTGCCTGATAGCAAACAGCTTATGCTACACTGAAAGAAAGATAAGGCCGGACTATAATCAGCGTATGGACAAACGATTGCTCCATCATTACTACACGAGAATCCGCGGCTTGAGCGCTTGGCTGTTTTTGGCAGGCGCTCTAGTAAGTGCCGCGCTGTTTATCTACGCCTATCGGCAGAATAATCTCACCATGATTCAGCTGCGGGATAGGGTTGCGCAAGTGGATTTTAATGACGGCGATATCGAGGGAGCTCTCCGTGATCTCCGGGAGCATGTTCACTCGCATATGAATACTGATTTGACGCCGACTGAAGATTCTATTCACCCGCCAATTCAGTTGAAGTACGAGTACGAACGCCTCGTTCAGGCTGAGCGTGATCGAGTGGCGCGGATTAACGCCGAAGTCAACAGCCAGGCCCAAAGTGCTTGCGCTGGCGCTGGGAATGAACGGGTCAACTGCGTGGCGGCCTATGTCAGCCAACACGGCACGAAAGAGCGGCCAATTCCTGATGACTTGTATAAGTTTGATTTCGTTTCGCCGCGGTGGTCACCGGATGTTGCAGGGTGGAGCCTGATTATGGCTATCTTGCTCTCGGGCCTGTTTGTTACCCGACTCATCCTGGATTACTGGTTCCGGTACGAGCTGGAACGGCACAGCTAAAGCTGAGTGTTATCAACCGAGCAGCATACAAAGGTGTAGCTTTGCTGCATCACGGTTTGGTATAGGCGGCGCAGGATCCATGAGGGAATTCTTGAGGCAAAGAATAAAGCACCCCTACTAGGAGAGGCGCTTTATTAGGTGGACCGATAGCTTATTGGTTCTCGGTAGCCGTTGTTTCTTCAGTGTTGGTTGGCTGGGTGTTCGTGTTCGTACCACCGCCCGCGCCTGCCTGAGGGTTACACGCTGCGTAATCCGGATTGTTTTGCTTGTAGTTGGCAATCTCTTGCGGGATGCGGCCGTCGTTCTTGAGGTTTTCCCAGTAGAGAACTTCGCTGCGGTTGATGAACATCTGATCAGCCGGGCCGTGGATTTCACATCCAAGCTTGCGCACTTCGAGATTGTTGTTTTGGGTTTCGCTGCCAGGCTGCACCTGCTGTGCCGACAACAGATACCACACATCAGTCAGCACGACATATTTGTCGGTAATTTTTGTGATTTTACCGAAATATGGTGGCTGTTGGTCATTGTTCATGACCACAACTTGCATCTGGTCTTTTTGGACAAATCCACCTTCGCCCTCAGTGGAGCGGAATGCTATAGAAGCAGCGACAGCTGCCAGGAGCAATGCCATTGAGATAAATAGTATGCCGGAGGATATGCGCAGCCAGGCACTTGAATTGCTTGAGGCCACTGCTGGCCTGCGAGTTTCAGTAGTTTGTGGTTCATGTGCAGGCGCGCTCTGGCCACCAGAGGGTTGACCTTGCCTGTTCGGGCGTAAGCCACGAGACATAAATTCCATAGTTTTATACCACCTTTTAGTTAGCTATAGTTTACGGAAGATAGTGTAATCCATAAGCGCGATAAGGGCAACTGCATCCCGACCAAAGGTATCGCGGGCAATAGAAAAACAGCTAGCAGTGATGTAAATTTATTAACATTACAGTTGACAAACAAAAACGCACCAGAGTATGTTAGGGGTACATAACTAACTCATAAGAGAGGGAGAAAAGTCAGCAATGGCATACAAGCACACAAACTCTAAAGGGGTTACCTACTACCTGAACTGCAAAGACGTTACACTCCGCGGCGGCAAGCAACAGCGCATTTACTACTTCAGCAAGGACGAGCGTCCAGAAGGTTGCGACCTGCCAAGTGGTTACACCGTCAACGAAAACCCACGCAACGGCTTCTTGACTGTTAAGAAGGGTTAAGTTCTGTAATTGACGCATAAAAGCCCGGGGCAACCTGGGCTTTTTTCTATGCAAGGAATAGCCTATCTGTTATATTTTGTAACGTGAAAAACACTATTTTAGAAGTCAAAGATCTCAAGAAGCGGTACGGCCGGAAGTTGGTCGTAAAAGGTATAAGCTTTGAGGTCAAGAAAGGTGAGATATTCGGTATCCTCGGCCCCAACGGCGCCGGCAAGACAACAACGCTCGAGATGATCGAGGGGCTAAGGCCGATTGATGGCGGCACGGCGACAATCGACGGCCTGGACGTTGCCAAGGACACACAAAAGATCAAGGAAATTATCGGAGTCCAGCCGCAGACGCCGGCATTTATGGACAAGGTCAAACTAACCGAACAGCTGGAGCAGCTCGCGTCTGCGTATGGCGCCAAGGTGAACGCCCGGAAACTGCTCAAGGAAGTCGGCCTGCTCGACAAAGCCGACACATACTCTGAAAACCTCTCGGGCGGGCAGCGCCAGCGATTCAGTATCGTTGCCTCACTTGTGCATAAGCCAAAGGTCTTTTTCCTTGACGAGCCGACAACCGGTCTTGATCCGCAGGCCCGCCGTAACTTGTGGGAACTGATTACCGAGACGCGCGACAAGGGTGTCACTGTGGTTCTTACGACCCACTACATGGAAGAGGCCGAACTCTTGTGTGACCGCGTGGCAATTATGGATGAAGGGAAGATTATCGCCCTCGATACACCACGGGCGCTCGTTAAGCAGTTGCTGGGCAAAGGCTTCAAGAAGAAACAGCATGTCGAGCAGGCAAACCTCGAGGACGTGTTTATTGACCTGACCGGAAAGGAACTGAGGGAATAGCATGAAAGACACTAAAAAAGCATTTTTGCCAGTTTGGACCTTTGCCAAGATAGATATCCGGCGGGCTTTTCGCGATAAGGTCGCGCTGTTCTTTATCTTTCTGTTTCCTTTGATCTTCTTGTTCGTGTTCGGTGGTATTTTTGGCCGCAACAGCGATGTGTCATTTCGAGTCGCGTTCATTAACCAGTCGGAGAATGAGTTTGCTAAGCAGTTTACGGAGCAGGCTCGGGAAATGCCGGTGCTGAAGATTGATCCGGAGGTCAATACTCCAGATGATGCGTATGAGAAGATTAGCCGTGGCCAGATAGATGCGCTTATTCTGCTGCCTGAAGATTTTGGCGCACTGAATGATAATGGCCAGCCAAGCGGTGAAGCAGTTGTCCAGTATACCCAGAACGACGCGCAGGCCGGCCAGACGCTGACGTCAATCTTGCAGGAAAGTGTCTTCAAGGAGATCAACGCGCAGTTTGTCCAGACGGACATGCCATTTACAGTGGTCGGCGAGCAGCGTAACGAGCGGAGCCTGAGACAGTTTGATTATACGTTTGCGGGGCTGCTGGGATTTTCTATTATCGGTCTTGGCATCTTTGGTCCAGTGAATGTATTCCCGCAGCTCAAGAAGCAACAAGTGCTGCGCCGTCTGCATACCACGCCGCTGCGTGTCTGGCAGTATTTCCTGGCGATTGTTATTTCTAACTCTGTTGTCGGGCTGATGAGCCTGGCGACGATGTTTATTGTTGCGATGATAGTGTTTAAGTTGCAGGTGATAGCAAATCCAATAGAGCTTGTCGTATTCCTGGTGCTGAGTATTATCACTATCCTTGGTATCGGACTGGCGATTGGCGGTTGGGCAAAGAATGAGAACCAGGCGGCGCCGCTCTCAAACATTGTCGTGTTCCCAATGATGTTCTTGTCTGGCACCTTCTTCCCTCGGTTCGCTATGCCGGAATGGCTGCAGACCGTTTCTGGTTTCTTGCCGCTGACACCTGTGATTGACGGGGTCCGGTTGATGGTTACCGAAGGCAAGCACTTGATTGATCTGGGTCCCCAGATTGGCCTGATGTTTGGCTGGCTGGTCATTATCTATATCATCGCCTTCCGTGTCTTCCGTTGGGAGTAAGTTGAAAAACTTGCTCAAGTGTGATATAATATAAGTATGACTAATACTGACCGCCAGGATGCATGGGCTGAAACTGGCTATGTTCGAGAGATTGACCCGGAGACTGTGCAGCGTATTGCTCGATTCCTCGGAAATGAATCTGGCAATACCACGGAGTCTTCGCCTGACATCGAGTGGGCGGGTAATGCAGAGCGCACCGCGAGTAACCTCGCCCGTGTCCGCAGCATCAGAGACCAGCTCAGCAAAGAACGGGTATAATACATAACCGCATGAGTATATGGGAAGAGTTACCGCAGCCATTCTTTGTGTTGGCGCCGATGGACGATGTGACGGACACAGTGTTTCGTCAGATTGTCGGGTCGTGTGCGCCGCCTGATTTGTATTTCACCGAATTTGTGAACGTCGATGGGCTGCAGAGTCCGGGCCGATCGGCGCTGCTGAAGAAGCTGCAGTTTATAGATAAAGAGACGCCGATCATTGCTCAAGTCTGGGGTAAGAATCCTGAGAATTATTACAAGACAGTCAAAGAGCTGAAGGAAATGGGGTTCGCCGGTGTTGATATCAACATGGGCTGTCCGGTGAAGACGGTGATTAAAAATGGCTGCTGCTCGGCGCTCATTAATAACAGAGAGCTAGCAGGGGAGATTATTGATGCGTGTAGGGAAGGGGCTGGTCCGCCAGCTGGCGGATTCCCTATCAGCGTCAAAACGCGGCTGGGCTTCAAGGATGTGGACTTCAGCTGGCATGAATCATTATTATCAAAAACACTTAACGCGTTAACTATTCATGGTCGTACAGTCGCGCAACTGAGCAATGTTCCGGCTGACTGGGACGCCATTCGTCATATCCGTGAGCTGCGTGATTCCCTGTCGCCCGATACCAAAATTATTGGCAACGGCGATGTTTTGACGCGCGAGCAAGGATTAGAGCTGGCAAACATGCATCGGCTCGACGGTATTATGGTTGGCCGGGGAATATTCCAGGATCCATTCGTGTTCGCCCGAACCAGCCCGTGGGAGGACTTTGATAAAGAGCAGCGCGTTATGCTTTATCGTCGCCACATCGAGTTGTTTATGCAAACCTGGCAACATGGCGAACGGCCGATACACACGCTCAACAAATTTTGCAAAATCTATATCAACGGCTTTGACGGCGCCAAAGAATTGCGCGAAAAGCTGATGAGCTGCCAGAGTGGCGAAGAGCTATTACGTACGCTTGATCAGGCGTAGCGCTCGCCCCAATCGGCCATTTTTTGAAGTACTGATTCTAGGTCTCGACCTTTTTGGGTCAAGTCGTAGCGGTAGCGCGGTGGATGTTCGCAGTACAGTCGCTTGAGGACGATCTTCTCTTTCTCTAGTTTGTCGAGTCGCTGGCTGAGTGTGCGCGGGCTGATATGTTCCAGGGAGGTCTCCAGTTCGCTGAAAGTCTTCGGTTGGGCGGTGAGATCGCGCACAATAAGTGCCGTCCACTTGTCGCCAATGATATTGAGAGCGGAGGTTATACAGCCTGGTTTATTTTCGACATTACTGCGCATAACGTCGTAATTATAACACTAATGTGTAATGAAGGCTTTACAAAGTATAGTTAGTAACTATACTTATTGTAGTGACCAGTAAGAAAAACATTTTGGAGGGATATTGAAGCTATGAAAATCGCTGTTATCGTGGGTAGTACCCGCCCCGGCCGATCTGGCAAAAAGATTGCTGAATGGTACATGGATCAGATCAAAAATACGAAAGGCGCTGAGTTTGAACTCATTGACTTGAACGACGTCAATCTGCCGCTCTTGGATGAGCCGGTGCCACCGTCACAAAAGCAGTACAGCCAGGAGCACACCAAGCAGTGGAGCGAGCGGATAAGCGGCTTTGACGGCTATGTATGGGTAACAGCTGAGTATAATCATAGCGTGCCCGGTGCGCTCAAGAATGCTATTGATTATCTGTACCACGAGTGGGTTCGCAAACCGGTTGCGCTGGTGAGCTACGGCAGCATGGGCGGCGTCCGTGCAGCAGAGCACTTACGACAAATTGCCGGTGAGTTGCAGATGGCGGACATTCGTCCGGCTGTCATGATTATGGAACCATGGGCAGCATTTGATGACGACGGGAAGATGCGTCCAGAAGCCGTGATTGGCGAGCCGGCTGCGCAAGTTGAAGACCTGCTGTGGTGGGCTCGGGCACTCAAAGCAGCCCGCGACAGCAAGTGATAGACGAGGGCGCCTGCTAGTAGTAAGCACAAGCATGGTGGTATACTGTGCTGGCTAACTAAAAGGAGGTGTGCCCATGAGTCTCACAACTTTGAAGGCCAAGATTACAGCCGCCACGACGACATTGTCACTGGCGGCTTTATTATTTCCGGCAGTT
Source organism: uncultured Candidatus Saccharibacteria bacterium (assembly GCA_964507855.1). Taxonomy (GTDB): domain Bacteria; phylum Patescibacteriota; class Saccharimonadia; order Saccharimonadales; family CAZDQS01; genus CAZDQS01. The sequence goes on from CAZDQS010000001.1 coordinate 191,417, forward strand.
GCCAGCGCTGCTACTACGGTAGTTGTGCATCCGGGTGATACCGGCGGATGGGCGTCGGCGGATACGCGCCCGGGCGGAACGATTGATTATGTGGAAGCAAGTGATGCGCCGCTTGGTGAAGGCGCGTTGCGCTTGCAAACCGATGAGACAAACAATGCCAAGGCGCAGTACATGACGGATAACAACCTCGGTACCCCACTGGCAGATGTCACTGACCTCAGCTACTGGACAAAGCAAGTAGCAGCCAGCTCTGCTGGTGGATCAGCATCATTCCAATTGGCCGTAGATCTTGATGGTGATATCAGCACAGAAGAGGGCTTCACCACACTCGTGTACGAGCCATATTGGCAGAATAGTGCCAGCCCTGATCCGGCACCGGTTGAAGCTGATACATGGCAGCAGTGGGATGTAGACGCTGGGGTATTTTGGTCGAGCCGAACGGTCGGAGGCTTAACTGCTGGCGCCGGTGGCCCGCCACTCTATAGCCTTGCGGATGTATTGGCGCTGAATCCGGATGCAGTTGTTCTGGCATTCGGTGTCAACGTAGGTACCTTTAATCCGAATTATGAAGTGCTTGTCGATGGCGTTGTCTTCAATGACACAACCTACGACTTTGAGCTAGAGGTACCGGTCTACATCAACGAGCCAACCTCAAAGGACGATTGTAAGAAAGGCGGTTGGGAATCGCTAACTGGTGCGGACGGTACGCCGTTCAAGAACCAGGGCGACTGCGTTAGCTACGTTGCAACGCAAGGCAAGAACCAGCCGAGCGGCAACCCGGTTGTACGCTTCCTCCAGTCTCTGTTCTAGCAGGTGCTTGCTAGGAGAAGACGGACGTCGCAATGCGGCGTCCGTTTTATTTATCCCGAACGCAAAATACCGTATAGTGGTGGAGTGATAAAAGCAGAGCATCTTTCAAAGAAGTACCGGAAGAAAATCGCCGTAGATGACATATCTTTCGATGTCGAAACGGGGAGAGTAACGGGCTTTTTGGGCCCAAACGGTGCGGGCAAGTCCACGACGATGCGTCTCATGCTGGGTCTGGACAATGGCAAAGGCGTGACGACGTTCGATGGCAAAAAGTTGCGTGAGTATGCCAAGCCTTCCAATGTAGTGGGGATTTTGCTAGAAGCCAAAGCCTTCCATCCTACCAGAAGCGCACGGAGTCACTTGAAGGTTCTAGCCGATGCCGGCGACATTTCGCTAAGCAGGGTTGACGAAGTACTTGATATTGTCGGGCTGAAAGATGTCGCTAAGAAAAAGCCTGGCAAGTTTTCACTTGGCATGAGCCAGCGGCTCGGTATTGCCGCGGCTATTTTGGGTAAGCCCAAATACCTGTTGCTTGACGAGCCGGCTAACGGGCTTGATCCGGAGGGTATTTACTGGCTCAGAGGGTTTCTGAAAAACTACGCCAATGATGGCAACGCCGTATTTGTATCATCACACCTTTTGAGTGAGATGGCGCTTATGGCGGACGACCTGGTTGTTATTGGCAAGGGCAAGTTGATAACAAGTGGCGCCGTCAAAGAGTTGCTGAGCAAGTCAAAAGGCAGCGGCGTGTTTGTGCGTACCAGCAAGCTGGCTCAACTGGAGAAAGTGCTCAAACCCAAGTTTGGTATTACGAAAACCGATGGCGGATTAAACATTTCTGGAGCCAAGACTGATGAAGTGGGAAAACTAGCTTTCGAGGCGGGGATTCCAATCTTAGAGCTGACTGCCCGCTCCGCGTCGCTGGAGGAAGCATTCCTTGAGCTCACCGCCGACAGCCAGGAGTACAAAACCGGAGGTAACAAGTAATGCTAGGCACTTTTAAAGCCGAAATTCGCAAACTCTTAAGCGTGCGCTCCACGTATGTTATCAGTGTCCTTGCCATTGCCATTTGCGTATTGCTGTCTTGGGTACTCCTCAGGGATGTGAACCAGCAGGTAAAGACTAATGAACGAGCGGCGCAGGCTGCCATAACGGCCAGTGAAGCGCCATCTCCAGAACAGGGGGCCGAAAGTTTTGAAGGAATGCCAACTCCTGAAGAGATGGAGGCGCAGTGGCAGGAGCATCTCTCGACCCTGCAGCGCGAGATAGTCATGAACTCGTTCTCCACGATGGCTGTCATGCTTGTCATTATCGTGATATTACAGATTATCCATGAGTACCGGCACAACACCATTATGTACACGTTGACCACCAGCAACAGTCGTACGAAAGTATTTCTGGCCAAGACGACGACGCTGTTGTTGTACGCCGGTTTGGTTGGATTGATAGGCGTGGCGGTGAGTGTTATCACATACTACTTTTTGCTGAACCAATACGATCTGACAATGCCGGCGCAGAATCTTGAGTGGGGCGGCGCGTTGCTGCGCGGCTTGCTATACATATGGGCCTTTATGTCCGTTGGCGCTATCATTGCCTGGTTGTCGCGTAGTGTCGCGATGGCTATCGCCGCAATCCTTATTTTCCCGTCTACCATCGAGTCGTTGCTCACGCTATTACTCAAAGAGAATTCAATCTACCTGCCATTCTCCGCCATGACCCAGATAGTGCTCTATAATCCGAACAACCCTCCCGAATCATTAGGCTTTGCACAAGCGCTGTTGGTGACGGCAATCTACCTGGCCATTCTGTACCCAGTAACCTGGTACTTGTTTCTGCGCCGCGACGCGAACTAGGTATTAGGTGGTTTAGGTATGGGCCTCGCCTTTAGTGCTTTGGCAACAGCAATGAGGTTTGCAGCCGCAGCTTCTCCTGTGGATTTAGACCAGTCGTGCCCGTGGTCGGTTTCAAGATAGGAAGGTCCCGGTCCCGGCCCCATGTTCCAGTACGTCCAGGCTTGTGCCGGTATGGTGAAGCCGATATCGATGAGCGCTCCATAAATCTCGCTGATGACATGGTGTGCGCCGTCTTCGTTGCCAGTGACAACAACACCGGCGACTTTGTTGTAGGCAACCGGTATGCCACTGCTGTCTTTCTCGGTAATCATGGCATCCATACGCTCCAGCACCTTTTGGGCGATGCTAGACGGGTGTCCGAGCCATGTAGGGCTGGCAATGATCAGTATGTCGGCGGCCAGGATTTTGTCGTGAATTTTTGGCCATTCATCGCCATTACCTTCGTTGGTCGTTACTCCCTCTGGGATGGCGTAGTCGACAATACGAAGTATCTCCGTCTTTGCTCCGCGGGCCTCCAGTGAATTGATTACTTCCTCCGCCAAAGCGGCGGTATTTGATGTTTCAGGTTTGCGTTTTAGTGTACAGTTGAGAACAAGAGCGCTTAAATTCATACTACCTCGAACCTCCTGCCCAGAAGGTAATGTGTTGCCGTTAGCGCGGCAGCGAGATAATTCGCAGCATGTGAGGCTAGCCGCGTAGAATAAGGTAGACTATATATCCGACGTACAGGGCCAAGAATGCGCCGCCTTCATAGCGGGTGAGTTTGTGCTTGTGCCCTAGAAACATGAAGACAAAGAGGAGGGCGGTCGCACCGATGCCAACCATGATATCCACGTTCGTGGCAGGGTTAAACGGCATTTGCAGCATGGTCGCGGTGAGGCCGAGGATCCAGAAGACATTGAATATGTTAGAACCGACGATATTACCGATAGCGATGTCGGCATGGCCACGAACTGCGGCAACAACTGAAGTTGCCAGTTCCGGAAGCGAAGTGCCAATAGCTACAATCGTGAGTCCGATCAGCGCTTCCGAAAGCCCGGCTGCAGCGGCAATGGCAACAGCGCTATCAACGAGTAGTCGGCCGCCAATGACCAGTCCCGCCAGCCCAATGAGTACAAGCGCGCCGGATACTGGGAGTGAATACTCTTTTATAGACTCCTGCTCCTCGCGCTTTACTTCGCTTGCCAGGGTACGGTCGGCTTTTGCCATCCCAAAAATGTAGTACATGAATATAAAGAACAAGCTCAGCAGCGCAATGCCGTCAGTGCGGGTAAGCGCGCTGTAATGCACGCCATCAAGCAGTTGGTCGTTGCCCATCACAAACAACAGAACCATGCCGAGCAGGGCCAGCGGTATTTCTTTCCATACAGTATTGCTCTTTACCGTTAGTGGTACGATAAGCGCGGATATACCGAGGATGAGGAGGATATTAGCAATGTTGGACCCGACGACATTGCCAATTGCAATATCAGCCGAACCATTCAGCGCTGCGACCATGTTGACTGTCAGCTCAGGCGCGGATGTGCCAAACGCTACCACGGTCAAGCCAATGATAAGCGGCGAAATACGAAACTTTGCTGCCAGCGAAGCAGCACCGCGGACGAGTCCCTCAGCCCCGGCTACAAGCACCGCCAGGCCAAGGAGTATCAGTAGGATATGAAGTATCATCAGGTATTTTTACTCAAGTTCTTTTCAATAGTATAGTACTCAGTAGCAAAAACCTAGATTGCGATGATGCTATGAGCGTATAAGCACTGCACGTGTTGGTGAACCGTCCAATCCGCGGAAGGCGAGCGGAAAAGCGCAGAGTGTGTAGATGCCGGCGTCAACTTTGCTCAGATCCAGGCCCTCTAGGATGGGTATGTCTTTTGTAAGCAGCGCAGTATGAGCGGTATTATCTTTCAGGCCTCGCTTCTTTATGGACAGTGCATCAATACCGACAAGTTTTGTGCCCAGCTCTGCCAGGTAGTTCGCTGTTTGGCCTTCGAGGTATACGTAATCATCGTAGAACCGAGAAAACCCTCGGAGCGAATTTGTGGTTTTAAACAATACGCGTTCTCCGCGTTGGATATCATGTGAAGCAAGGTCGTTAGTGGTAATCGAGGTTGCACAATCAGTCAGATCCAAAACACGGCACGGGCCATAAAATATGCCCAAGTCTAGGTCGTCTATGTTCTTTGAGTCTGTGAGTGAATGGCTCGGTGCGTCAATGTGCGTGCCGGCATGTGAGGTGAAGCTAATCTCAGATAGCACAGAACTGCCGCTCCCGCTTGGGACTTTGGTGATAATAGTCTCGGCAGTACCGGGATATACTGGCATGCCGGCCATGAGCGGCAGGGAAATATCAATAAGTTGGCTCATAGCAAGGAGTATACCAGGCTACGACTAGAAAGAATCAGTATGACGATATTGAAAACACAAATCTTTGGTGGGGGTGGAAGGAATTGAACCTTCGACCAATCGGTTATGCACGCCACTACAACTTTCGTTGCCTCTTTCGAGTTTGTGGTCCGGACTGTCTCTTCATCCGCCAGGTGGCGGATGCCTGCCGTACAGTCTCTACACCTTCCTCGGCAGTAATGCCGGGGCTTGGCTCGGGATTGCCTTACCGCTGATGGCTATAGGGTTCCCCGAATTTGACAGGATATACTTACTGGTTACCCGGTAAGCAGCCCTTAGTTTTTTGGCATATCTAAGATAACATGTAGTTATGAAGACTGGGTCTAACTGCCGAATTTGCCAGAAAAAACTGGCGGGTAAACAAACACTTTACTGTTCAGTACTCTGCAAGAACAAATTTCATCAATCCTACCCTTCACAGAAAAAGCGAGGGCTTGAACGAAAACTTCGTTTTGTCCGAGAACTTGGAGGAGAGTGCTCGCTTTGCGGCTACTCAGCTAATCTTGCCGCCTTAGTATTTCATCATGTAGGCGGCAAAGAATTTCAACTGGACGTTCGTGCCTTGTCGAATCGTAAGCTGGAGCCAATTCTCAAAGAAGTAGCAAAATGCAAACTCCTTTGTCATAACTGCCATGCCGAGGTCCATAACCCCGGACTAGACTTAGCCAAATTGTTAACTACGAGCCGACTGCTCTAACCACTGAGCTACACCCCCCTGTCATCGACGTGTGATTTGTACGGTAGCTAGCGGCGTGTTCTGTCGCTTTTAGCTACCTTGTCATGCCGTCTTCTTCTATAAAGCTGTAAACCACTTGATTTACAGCTTTATGGTACAACCCAGTAACATCTGTGAGTATAGCAGATTATTTTGATTTTATCTGCCTGCAGGCGAGTCGAACGGTTTCGCTCCATGTCGGGAAGGCGTGGATGGTTTCGGCGACCTGGCGAGCGGTCATGCGGTACTGGATGGCGAGGGTCAGTTCGTGGATCATTTCGCCGGCGCGCGGACTGACAATGCTGGCGCCCAAGAGCACGCCGCGCTTGTCTGCCAGGACCTTGACGAAGCCGGAGTCATGGCCGCTGGTGTTGGATCGGCCGATAACGCTGATGGGTGCAGCACCAACGTGGAATTTGATACCCTTTTCCTTGAGCTGCTGTTCGGTGAGGCCGACGCAGGCAACCTCTGGTTCAACGAAGACACAGCGGGGAATTGCGCGGTAATCTGCCGTGCGCGGCTTGCTGCGATGCAAGAGATTGTGGGCGGCAATGCGGCTTTGGTACGCGGCGGTGTGCGTGAAGCGGTATGGTCCCACCACGTCCCCGGCTGCATAAATATGCTTCGCCGAGGTTTGCATGCGGCGGTTGGTAATAATACCACCGCGGTTGTAGCGGACGCCGGCATTCTCAAGGCCCATATCAGTGTTCGGTGCCATGCCGGCCGCAACGAGGATTTCCTCAACGGCCGCTTGGTGGGCGACACCATCTTTCTCAAAATGGACGACTTTCAGCTTGCCCTTTTTGGTCACCCGAGTGACTTTAACACCGGTTTGTACGGCAATGCCGCGTGCTTCAAACAGCGCGGCAAGCAGCTCGCCGACTTCTGAATCTTCTAGGGGGATAAGTCTCGGTGCAATATCAACAAGGTGGACTTTTGTGCCAAACGTATTGAATAGCTGGGCAAACTCACAACCGATAGCACCACCGCCGATAACGAACAGTGAGGAGGGCGGCGCCTGCAACTCGATTGCCTCGCGGAAGCTGATGTGTCCCACATCGGCAAGACCGGGGATGGGCGGGGCGACCGGGCGCGTGCCGGTGGCAAGCAAGAAGTTGCGGGCGCTGTACCGCTTGCCATTGACGCTTACTGTCCAGGGGCTCAAAAAGTGCGCGTGCCCACGAATAACTTTAATGCCCTGGGATGCAAAGAACTCCTCGCCATCGGTCGTTCCGGTGCGCTTGACAGCGGCCCGCTTCCAGCGGCGGACGGCCGGGTAATCAACGGAAACTTTGGCTTTGATGCCAAACTCGGCACCGCGCTTGATGTTCTCGTATGTTTCGGCTGCTTCCAGTAAGGCCTTTGTCGGCACGCAGCCGTAATTTGGGCACTCACCGCCGATGGTGTCCATCTCGATGACGGCAACCTTCTTGCCGGCGCGGGCGGCCTGCTCGGCGGTAACGTTGCCACCGGATCCAGAACCGATAACGATCAGGTCATAATCGGGTCGTGCGGGACGGGGATGTTTTACTTTATACATGTTCTTACCAGACTACTCGTTGAGTTTTATAGAGGTAGGCAACTGCCGGGTTGATGGTCTTTAGGCGGTCGTGGGCAACGCGGCGGATGTCGTTGGACGTAACTTCGTGTTTCTTGGCGAGCCATTGATCAACGGTTTCGACAACCGCTTCGGCTATTAGTTCGGCAGCACCAGCCGGTTCACGGAGGGCAACCGCCGCTGTATAGACGCTCGCATAGAGCTTGCGCATGTCATACGGTTCCATGTGCCCGCCCCGCTTCACGATATGCTTCATGTCAAGCAACCTCCGGTTGCAGCAGTATAACGGGATACGTATTTCGTATTACGGAAAAAGGTATTGCGACCATCTGCCATTCTTGCCGTAATACGTACTACGTTATACGCCATACGTCTTTAGCCGAAGTTAATTGTTCCGTTAGCGATGAGGATAAGTATCCAGCCCAGCGCGATAAGCAGCAGACCCATGAATAGGCGCATCTTGCCCTTGCCTTCTTCCTTCCACTTGGCGACGACGTTAATCTTGGTACCGCCAGCGACCAGGAAGAGGATGACGAGCAGCGGTGAAACGAAGATCAGGTTATAGAGCACCATGAGCGCGAAGGCCATGAGGTTGAAATCAATACGCAAGATAGTGATGATAGCGAGGTATGGTGCGCCGGTGCAGGGCAGCTCTACGGCTGCTACGAAGGCACCAAGGAACATGACGCCGAACAATGTTGTTTTCTTTGTCGAGTAATCGTGGATCATGTCGGCAAATTTCTTTGGTATCTGCAGGGAAAATCCTTTGCCGTACCAGAAGAAATCTTTTATCTCGAGCACACCGGCGAGGATAACAAGCGCGCCAACGGCGAGTGACAAGTATTCGGCAATCACCATCGGAATGGCGGTAAAGAAGTATACCAGCCCCAGGCCGGCAACGAGGTAGGTCGCAAAGATGGCAAAGATATAGGCCAGGCCGTTCGTGAGGAGCTTCTTGGTGCCGCCACCCTGACCTAAGATGACGGATACCATAAGGATAAGCACGCCAATAGCACAGGGGTTGATAGAGTCAATAGCAGCTGAGGTTATGACGAGTGTAAGGGTAGGTAAATCAAGCATATCTTACTCCATTACTCCTAGGTTTTCGGTTTCGTCGGCCGGGTCGGCTTCTTCGATAGCTTCGTCAAGAGGCATAGGTTCTTGAACGGGTGCCGTGATATCCCGGATAGTACAGAGCTTCGGAGTATATGTTTTGACACCGAATTCTACACAGCGCTCTGCATCTTTGATGCCGTACTGCTGACAGAGCTTATCGGTGCGGTCGCGCGGTGTATCGTACTCGACGATAAGGCAGTCGCTTGGTGGGCCGAGGATGGACTCGTCGCGCATGACGTAGTCGGCCGGGTGTTCAAGCTTTTGCTGGGTGTAGGTGTCTTCACCCTTGTTGAATCGGATGAGGAATACTTGCAGCTCGGCTGGTTGCTCGTCATCATTGCTACAGTAGTTGCCATTCTTGAGCTCCAGCACAGGTCCTTCGGGGCTGTTTTTGACCCAGTTGCCGGCACTGATGGCGCTGCTAAAGTTCTCGGGCCTTTGGCCGTCGCCGTCGATTTGGTCGGCTTCAGCGGTCGTGAACCACTTGTCACGCTCGGGGGTTAGCGGAATACCAATCGCGTCATCGCGTACATAGCCGCCGGTGACTTCCATGAACTTGCCGAGCGAAGCGTCGTAACTCTTTTTGACAACGACGCCTTCGAGGTGAATGAATTTGTCGTTGTGTTCGTGGAGCGTCGGGGTGCCAATTTTGTTAGAGAGAAAGCCTTGTGGGTCACGCAGGTTGATTTCTGCGCCACATGACCAGAACTCAATCCCCGTATGCCAGTGCACCGGACCCTTGGATTCGGAAGTGACGTTCAGATAAATCGTATTGCCAAACAAAATGAGCGTTGCCAGCACGGTCGTGCCTGCCATAAGTACGAACAGCGGCAATCGGCTTATCTTGAACCGGTTAACCAACAGGAGTGCTAGTACGGTTGCGACTGCCAATATAAGACTGCCGAGGAGGACAGTTTTTACGCTAGAACTTTTTATTGATTGTTCGACATCAACTGCTGCTAAATACCACATATTTTTCTATATATTTTTGATTTACTTTGCTTATGCTTGAATTCACTATACCATTTAAATATTCGAGTTCAAAAGTTTATCAAATTAAAGGCATAAAAATAGATACACAAGCATGAAAGCATGGTACCAATCTTCAGCCCAAGATGTCCTGACCCGCCTTGGGACGAACGACAAAGGCCTCACGCAATCAACAGCCGCTGACCGATTGCGCGAATACGGCCGTAACGAACTAAGGTCTGGCAAAAAGATAAACCCACTGGCACTGTTCATCAGCCAGTTTAAGGACGCGCTTATTATTGTCTTGCTCATCGCGGCCGGCGTGTCGTTCGGGCTGGCGTTTATCGAAGAGGGCGGCAGTGTGCGCGAGCCGATGCTGATTTTGACGATTGTGATTGCCATCGCACTGGTCGGGTTTTTTAACGAGTACAAGGCCGAAAAGACGGTCGAGGCGCTCAAGAAGCTCGTCGGCTACAAGGCGCGTGTACGTCGCGGCGGCCAGGTGGTAGAAGTGGATGCGGCCGAGCTGGTGCCCGGTGACATTATTGTTATTGAGTCCGGCCAAAAGGTGCCAGCTGATATTCGCCTGCTAGAAGCCAGCGAACTGTCGGTCAATGAAGCCTCGCTAACTGGTGAATCAGTGCCGGTCGGCAAGAAGCCGGATGCAATTACCCGCGAAGTGCCGCTTGGTGACCAGAAGTGCATGCTGTTTGCGGGTACGTTTGTGACTCAAGGGAGTGGCCTGGGTGTGGTCGTTGGCACCGGCCAGCGCACAGAAATCGGCAAAATTGCTGATCTTGTTAATAGCGTCGAAGCTGAGGCAACACCGATGCAGCAGAAGCTGGACGACCTCGGCAAGCGGCTCGGTTATTTCATCGCAGCAATCTGTGTCGTGGTGTTTGCGATCGTGTTCTTGTTCGTGCCCGAAGCACGTGAAAGCAGCCTTGCACATCGTCTGATCTTTGCCTTTACGGCTGCCGTTGCGCTGGCGGTCGCGGCCATTCCTGAAGGGTTGGCCTTTGTTGTCCGTATTAGCCTCGCGCTGGGCGCCCGCCGCATGGCTGCTCGCAACGCGTTGGTGCGCAGGCTTTCGGCGGTTGAAGCATTGGGCTCGACCGATGTTATTTGTTCGGACAAGACCGGTACGCTCACCAAGGGTGAAATGACAGTTCGGAACGTCTATGTCAACGAGCGGTTAGGCGCGGTAAGCGGCAGCGGCTATGAGATTAGGGGCGGCAAAATCACGTTTGAAGACGGCACGCCGCCAAGCCTTGAACTGCTCTTTCGGGTTGGCGCGCTCTGTAATAATGCCTCACTGAAGGATGGGACGGTTATTGGTGACCCGACCGAAGGTGCGCTGCTCGTCTCTGCTGGTAAATCGGAAATTGAATATAAGTCAGAGGCCGAGCACTACCAGCGTGCGCTGGAGGTACCGTTTAGTTCCGAGCGCAAAATGATGAGCACGGTGCATAAAGATCCGGCCGGCGGCTTCCTGGTGGCGACCAAGGGCGCAGTCGAGGCCGTACTGAAGTGCTCAACCCATTATCTTGATGCCAAGGGCAAACCCCAGAAACTGACACCAGCCGCCAAGGAGCAAATACTGGCCACTAACCAGGAGCTTTCCAGCAAGGCGCTGCGCGTACTGGCCTTTGCCTACAAATCAGTGTCGGCGCAGCCGAAGTCTGCTGACGCTGAAAAGAACCTGATATTTATCGGTTTGCAGGCCATGATGGATCCGCCGCGCAAAGAGGTGATGGAGGTGATTGGCCGCGTGCAGTCCGAGGCCGGGATGCGGGTCATCATGATTACCGGTGACTACAGCGAGACGGCCAAAGCCGTTGCAGAAGAGATCGGCATTACCGGTGCAGTTATCTCTGGTCCTGATCTCGATAAGCTCAGCCAGGAAGAATTTGAGCAAAAGGTAGAAGACATCAGTGTCTACGCGCGTGTTAATCCGGAGCACAAAATCCGCATTGTCCAGGCACTCAAGAAGCGCGGCCACCAGGTGGCCATGACCGGCGATGGCGTTAATGACGCACCGGCGATTAAGGCGGCGGATATTGGTATTGCCATGGGTATCACCGGCACGGATGTAGCGAAAGAAGCCTCGGATCTCATTCTGCTTGATGACCAGTTCTTGACGATTGTCGGCGCGATCGAAGAGGGACGGGGGATTTTCGATAACGTCCGTAAGTTCGTCAACTTCCTCATCAGCTGTAACATCGCCGAAGTAATCACCATCGTCATGGGCATTGTTATCTTTAATGACCTACTACTAACAGCGGCGCAGCTGCTGTTTATCAACATCGTGACGGACGGTCTACCGGCGGTCGCGCTTGGTTCCGACCCGGCGCGCAAGAATGTACTCCAGGCTAAACCGAAGCTGTTCCAGGAGGCGATTATGACGCGGCGCATCTGGACGGAAATATTCATCTTTGGCACGCTTATGAGTGCGGTGTTGGTCGGCCAGTTTTGGTACAACCAGTCACATGAGAGTCGGCTGGCGGCGGTATCGGCAGCGTTCACAGCTATGGTGGTGTACGAAATGGTGCGGCTGGTTGATATCCGCACGGACTACCAGATACGCTGGTTCTCGAACCCGTGGTTGACGGTGGCAATTGTTTCTTCGCTGCTGCTCCAGCTGGCGGTGCTCTACGTCGCTCCGTTGGCGCGGTACTTTGAGGTCGGACCGTTGTCTGCCCATGACTGGGGCATTATGGCTGCGGGCTCTGTCGTGCTCTTTGTCGCCATGAAGCTGGTTAATCCTATACTGGACAGAGCCTTGCCGCATGATCCGCCAGCGTAACCAGTCCTACACACCAGCCAGTAAACTTCCTGGCAAAGCCAGAAATTTTACTGGCTTCTTGGCCGATTTCCGGCTTGACGGCTCCGGTACACAGTCACCGTACCTTTTGTACGGCTCCCTTGCGTTCCTCGCCGCCGCACCGAAACTCGGTTCAAGTGTGTAGTCCTGGGGCATGTAGTATAATGTGGTGTACAGCTTACTAAAACAAAAATAAGCAGAAAGGGAACAATATGGGTATATTCGGACTCGGCTCAAGCGCAAAGAAGACGGCCAAGAAAACCGCAGCCAAGGGCAAGAAGCCGGCAAAGGGCAGATCAAAAGACGCTCAGGAAGTCTTGGCTAAGATGAAGGCCAAGAAAGATTCCGGCGACTGCGCATTCTGTTAATAATGAGAAAACCATTCGCAGCCCATTCGGCCTAATATAGGCGAACGGGGCCTCTGGATAGGTTTTCTCATCGCGCGGGACGGCCGAATAAATCGTCCGTTCCGGCTGCTCTTTCCAAAGAAGCTGACAAGGAAATTCTGAAATAAATTCAGAATTTCCTTGAATATAAGTTGTACGGCTCGTTCCGGTCTGCAGCAAGAACGACGATGCTGCATCCAAACACAGCGCTCTAGGCATCAGTTAAAGGCGTTATCGCGCCGGCTGCTTTCCTACCAGCCTGATAATAAAAGTTTGGAGTGACTCCAGACTTTTATTAAGGTTAATTAACTCAAATGCAAAATTTACTTTATGCTCTCATAGTTTTGTTTGGCACCGCTTCTTACGGGGTGGGTGTATATCAAATGTTGCGCGGGGAATATGCGCCGAGCTTGTTTAGCCGCTCCGTGTGGCTGCTCCTTGCCATGAACAGTTTTGCGGGCGTGTTGTTCAGCAATCACAGCACCTCGTCTTTGCTGTTGGCTGGGATTTTCTTGGCGGGCAACATCGCAATGACGATCACAAGCTACTATAAAGGCACAAAAAGTTTTGGCCAGCTGGAGCAGGTTTGTATCATCCTGCTGGTGGTGAGCGGCATGGTGTGGTTGTTGTTTGATGCGCCGGTTATAAACTTGTCCATCAGCTTATTTGCGCATTTTATCGGCGGTGTGCCAACGCTCCGTCGGGTATGGCGGAAGCCGGGTAGTGAAAATACGGCTTTTTGGGCATTGTTTTTTATGGCCAGTGTGTTGAGTGTGCACGCAAGTGACACGATGTCATTAGAGGCAATAATCTTTCCTCTCTACTACGTGATTTTTGATGGGGGCATGACGATACTCTCGCTGCGTAACAGAGTTGCAGGCACGAGGAAACTGGGTACAATATGATTATGGTTACCATTTTTGCACATGCCGGCGAAGACCATGGCGACGTCGCCGAGACTGGTGGTTTGCTCGATACAATCAGCCATCTGCCGACAGTAGTGTCGCTGATATTGGTTGTCACGGTCTTGACGTGGCTGTTTTTGGGCCTGCGCGCTGTGCGCGTTTCGCCGCCGAACAGGCTGCTTATGTTGTTCCCCGTATCACTGGCAATGGCTGTGTTTTACATGCAGCATAATCCACTTGTGAGTACGGCAATTCTCGCCGCCGGATTCATCGTCATCTTCTTGCTGGTCTTTACCATGCTTGCCAGTCGCCGGTAGCTTGGCCAGCGTATAATATTCCTATATGTTTGAAAAAATAAAAAACATTAGTAAGAATCCGCACGCCCAGCAGCTGCGCGATCCGCGTGCCTTGGGGTTGCTGCTTTTTGGTGTGTTGGTTCTGTTGGTAACGTGGAGCGGTATCGGCGCGATCCAGACCAACTTTGAGCTGCAGCAACACATGGCCGATCTGGAGCGCGAAAATGAAATCCGCACACTCGAAAATGACAACCTGCGGCTGCGGAACGAATACTACAACACCGACCGCTTCCTGGAGCTGGCGGCGCGCCGGCAGTTCGGCTTGGCCGCGCCGGGCGAGACGCTGTTGCTGGTACCAAAAGAGGTTGCCTTCGTGCATGCGCCTGATTTATCAACGCATGATACAGAGAAAGAAGCTTTGCCACCGTCGAACAAACCGTTCTACCAAAAGAACTTTGAAGCTTGGTTGGATTTCTTCCTCAACCGGCCGACCTTAGAGTAGGGTTTGCCAGTAGTACCAGAAGCGCTGCAAAAGAATCCCGAAGATAATTAGGTACCAGACAATCAGGATGTCTCCATGATGGCGCTGCGCGAACGCGGCAATCTGACTGGCTGTGCCGGTAAGTTTGAAATGGTTTTGCCGTACGTTATAGAGCGTGACGTACCAGAAGATGGGTATGGTTACCATCCAGACAACAAAGCAGTACGGACAGATGGCGTTGATGCGAAAGACACCCTGAAAGAACAGGTAGTGCATGAAGACGACGCCAATGGCGGCGCCGGCTTGGATAATGAGCCATAGCCAGCGTTTGAACCGTGCGCCGGCTATCATCGCAACCGCCAGTGTCATGAGCGCGACGTACCCCATGACGCCGAAGATAGTATTGGGCATGCCGAGCAAGCTGGCTTGTTCGGTAGCCATAACCGAGCCACAGCTTAAGACCGGATTGATGCTGCAGGCAGATTCGTACGTAGGATCCTTCAGAGTTTGGATCTTGTCGTAGGTAAGTGCTAATGAAGCGACAAGACCGATACCGCTCAAAATGAGAAGCAAATAAGGTAGTGTTACTTCGAGCGTGCGCTCCCGAATACTTTTCTTAGCCATGAGATACCTCGTATATTAGCTGCATATTAAAAACTCGCCCGCATATTACGTTCTGAGAATTCCCGGGTGGCGTCGGTCTTTTTGTGAGGGTTGAAGATATTGTCAGGATCGAAGATGTGTTTGACCTCACGCATAAGGCTTGCGATTTCTGGTCCATACATGCGTTCAATCATCGGGCCGCGGATGAGGCCGTCGTTGTGCTCGCCGGAGAGTGAGCCGCCGTATTTCAGCACCAGGCTGGTGACCTCGTCAAGCACAGGGTAGATCTTTTCACGCTCTGCTTTTTTGGCAAGCTCCATGAGTGGGATGACATGAAAGTTGCCGTCGCCCATATGTCCGGCGACTGTGTACAACAGCTTGTGGCGGTCAAGGATTTCTGCAAGCTGCGGCAGGAATTCCGGCAACGTCTCCGGCGGAACGATAAGGTCGTCGATGAACGGTGCGGTGTGCTTTCGCCGGACGTTTTTGCGGAGCAGGTTGAAGCTCTCGCGGCGCATCACCCAGAATTTTTCTTCCTGATGCTTGTCTTTGGCGACGTGGGTCTCCAGGCCTCGTTTGTTGAATGCAGCCTGCAGGTTATTAATTTTTTCCTCGATTTCTGACTGGTTGTCGCCCTCGAATTGGCAGAGCAGAATGATTTTCGGCAGCCGCGGCAGGAAACGTACCAGCTTGCCAAGCAGTGGGATGAAGCTGAGTCCGAGAATAATGAACCGCTTCCAGCCAAGCGTTTTACGGAAGCTGAAGAAGAATCGGAAGGCAAACAGGAGCGTGTGGTCGTCGAATGACTCAAGGCTGGTTGGATCCTGGGTGAGTGCCTCGTTGATGATGTCGCCGAGATGGTCCATGCCCGGCAAGAAGACGACGAGCATACCGGACAGCGGCTTGGCAGGAACGAGATCGAACGTAACTTCGGTTACCGAGCCGAGCGTCCCTTGGGAGCCGACGATCAGTTTGGTGATATCGAACGTTTCGCCGTCCCATACGTCCCAGAGATTGTAGCCGGTGGAGTTTTTGCTAACTTTTGGCTTTGACGCGGCTAGTTTATCCTGATGCGTCGTGACTAGTTCATAGATCTGCCGGTACACCTCACCTTCGAGACTCTGTTCTGTAAGCTTGTCGTCCAGCTCTGCGCGGCTGAGCGGCCGGAAGGTGTGCTCTTTGCCGTCTCTCAGCACGACTTTGACTTGCCGGACGTAGCGGTCAGTCTTGCCGTACTTGAGCGATTTTTCACCGCCGGAATTGTTGGCGACCATACCGCCGATCTGGCAGATTTCCCGGGAAGCGGGGTAGGTTGGCAACAGCAGGCCATGCTTCAGCGTCTCCGGCTCAAGGTCACGGTAGTAAACGCCAGGCTGCACGGTCACGGTATTGTTCTCGACCGCACCGATGTTTGTGAAGTAACGTTCAAAGGCCATGATAATCGACTCATTGATAGCGCCGCCGGACATATCGGTGCCGCCGCTACGTGGTGTCAGCGACAAATGCGGCTGGTCGGCCTTGTGGGTGTTGACATACTCGACAAGCTTGCAGATGTCCTCGGTATTTTTCGGGAAGACGACTACTTCCGGACGCAGTTCAAAGAGGCTGGCGTCGTGGCTGTAGTGTTCACGGGTTTGCTCATCGATGGCGACATCACCGCTTATGAGCTGCTTGAGGCTGGCAGCTAGATTCTGGTTTTTTTCATCCACGGTGGTCTACCCCAGGACAGGGAAGCGTTTTACAATCGATTGCTTGACCCACCAGGAGCGAAGCCCCCACTTTTGTCGGGGGTTGGCGGCAAGGATGCCGAGCAGCGCGATGATGTTGACGATGTGGTCGTCAAGAATAGGATTGTTTTCTTTTGGCAGTACCGCTGTCCACATCATGAACATGAGCAGTGCACCTGAGAGTGTAGCGATCCGCATACCGATGCCCAAAATGAGTGCGGCGCCAATGAGGCCCAAGCCTGCCATAAACAATATGTCGATAATCATATTGCCTGCCATGGTTTGGTACACCGATTCAAATGGCCCTTTGGTTGCAAATGATAAAAAGCCTTCTGTTGGCGAGCCGCCGCTGAGCCATGCCTTCTCACACATGACTGTCACCGTGTCGGTACTGGCATCACGACAGGTTGAGAAACCCAAGCCCAATAATTTGTCGAGAAAAGCCCATAAGAAAATTAGCCCCAATGTTATTCTGAGCGCTGCCCAGGCATAGGCGCTCTTATCATTGTTTTCCGCAAAAGCCATACGTACTCCTTTTTATATGATGCTTATGGTCTAATCTTAGTCTGTTGGAAGTGAGATGGCAAACCGCCCCGGCCGACTTCTCGTATCTCGGATTTTCTTCCTGGGCGGCGTAAAATAGTACCCATGCCAGATATGCGTATCGCACCAATGGTAATCACCAGGCAAAACGAGCTGCCGCGCGGGGAAGATTGGATATATGAGCCAAAGCTCGACGGTTATAGAGCGGTCGGGTATGTAGCACTGGGTCGGGCGCGTTTAATCTCCCGTAGTGGCAACGACTTTACCAATCGATATACGACTGTTCGAGACCAGCTGCCTATTGCATTTGATGGCCATGAAGTGGTCGTGGATGGCGAGTTGGTAGGATTTAACGAGGCCGGCCGTGAAGATATTAATGAGCTCAAACGTAAACACCCTCAGGTAATGTTGTTCCTCTTTGACTTACTTCATCTGGACCAAGATTCGACACTGCACTTGCCGCAGCAAGATAGGAGGCGAATACTGGAGGAGGTTTGTGCCCCACAAGAGAATGTTCGTCTTGTGCCACAGTTTACTGACCCTGACGACTTACTAGTCGCGGCCCAGCAGTTGGGGCTGGAGGGTATCGTCGCCAAGCGACTTTCGTCGGTATATCGTCCCGGAAAGAAAACACGCGATTGGGTAAAGCTGATTCTGAGAGACCATCCCGAACGTCGCGCCTGGAATCGATAAGCGAAGGTACGCGCCATCTTTCTGGGTAGTCGTGCAGAGGGTTGCAAACAGTAGGGGTCTCATCTATTATCATAAGCATTGAGCTAAAGCGCTAGATAGGAAACAAAAACATATGCCACGACTCCCCAAACCCGGGTCAGACGAAAATACATGGGGTGACATCCTCAACGAATTTCTCACTGTAGCCCACAATGATAACGGTTCACTAAAGGACGTTGGAGTGGTAGCCCAAAAGTACGTCAAACCGGCGGGTGGTATTCCCGAGGCTGACTTGGCTACCGCAGTGCAAACAAAGCTTAATAGCGGCGCATCAGTGTCAGATGCCGATGCTACCACGAAGGGTATTGTTCGCCTCACTGGCGACCTTGGCGGTACGGCCGATAACCCCATGGTTCCCGGCTTGGCTGACAAGGCTGACGCGGCTACACTTTCGTCGCACACAAACAGCACGACCAATGTACACGGCATTGCAGATACCAGCGCGTTGGTATCTGGCAGTGGTGTCACAAATATTGTCGTACTGACACAAGCAGCCTACGATGAACTGACACCGGATGATAATACACTGTACGTGGTGGTTGGGTAATGCCTCTTGTTGGGAATGTTGACGACTTAAACCTAGGTGCTCAGGCGGTACAGCGGCTGTATGTCGGCAATAACGAAGTCTGGCCGGCGGTCCCAGCATTGGCGGCCGCCGGGTGGTCGCGGCCTGACATGACAGGCGCTCAGACGGTAGTTGTCTCTGGCACCGATACGTTTGTAGCTGGCAATGGCGGGCCGGTGATTGTCCAGGTTGATGGGGTGCTCGAAAAAGGCCTGTTCATCGAGGAGGCTACTGATGTTCTGGTTGTCGGCGGACACATTAAGATCGATTTGCCCTGGTGGGAACAGCCCGGATGGTTCAAAAGCAATGCTAAGGCAGTTAATATCAAGAACTGCACAGGTACGGTGCACCTTGAGGGTTTGTACGCGGAGGGGGCTGAACTCGAAGATTTTATCTATATAAATTCACCAACCGCAGTCGTGAAGGTTGTAAACTGCCGCGCAAAGCGCACGCGCGGACAGAATGAGGATAGCGGCAACTACGGGCATGCCGATGTGCTTCAAGTTTACGGCTGTAAAGAGCTGTGGGTAGACGGTTTGTCAGGAACCACCGGTTACCAGGGGATGTTTATTCATGACGAGCTAGGCCAGGGCGGAGATTACGTCACCTTGCGCCGTGTGTTCCTGGAAGGTATTGCGACTGACCTTGATGAAGCTCGCTGGATGTTGGCCCTGAATGATACCTTTGACCTCGTAGAGCTTGAAGATGTGTATGTTAAGCCATCAAACCACCCCTCGCACAATACGCTTGCAAAAGCAGTCCGCCCACAAGCTGAAGGTGGAGGGTTTGTCTATCCATCAAAAGGCATAGCGACAGTCGTTGATGGCCGCAATACCGTACACTGGCCAGGGACCATGACACCGGTCGTCTTGGGTCGGGTTAATGAAGGCGATCCACCGTTTGGCGATCCGGTACCGTACGCGCGCGTTGGCCGCCGGTACGAAGCAGCGCCTCTGCCAGAGCCCAGAACTTTCCCTGATTTGGAAGTGCTGACCGATCTTGCGGTGGCAACAGGTATTGATCCAGGCACCGACCCGGCAGTCATCACTATGCCAACGGAAGGTCTGCAAGACGGGGATCTCGTGGTCGTTGCGGTTGCCGCCGGGGGTACGGCGACAATTGTTACGCCCGAAGGCTTTTCGCTCGTCGATGACGCTACTGTGGCCGCCTCTTCTAACAACCCCAACTTCAAGGTGTACACCTATATAGTTACGGATGCAGATAGCATGGAGGCTACAGCAACATTTGACCTGGGCTCGGCGGTACGTAGCGGTGCAATCGCAGTGCCAGTTCGCGGCGCAGAGCCAACTGGCCCGATAGATGTAGCATCCAGCGGTGTCTGGGAAACCGGTACAACCGGCACGATTTCTTCAGCAACCACAACAGTAGATAACTGTCTTTTGCTTGCATTCGCCGCTTGGTCAAGCGCTCCTGGATTGACCATTACACCGCCCGAGTCCATGACGGCCATCGGTTCTACGCTCCTGACCGGCTTTGCCATGCACGCAGCCTATGAACAGCTTGGTGCAGCGGGTGAAACCGGAACCCGAGACTTTACGTCGTCCCTCGGCGGCAAAGGAACTGCCGGCATGGTAGCTATCCGCAAGCGCGTGAGCGCTGTTGAGTAGCAGCTCGCCGACGTTTAGTTGTGTCGAGGGCAGGAAATCACATTGGGCAGGACTCACCCGCACTCTGCGCCTACATTCTGCAGGCCCGACATTGACTTACTTGAAGCAAGTTTTCATCGGAAGGTTTCCTTGCGAACTGCCACTGGCAGTTCTCACCTTCGACCTCGCGAGTCGCAGAACCGAATCATCTCCATGGCCAAGAAAAAAGCCCCATACAAGATGGGACTCTTTTCTTGGTAGCGGGAGCAGGGCAAATCGCACATCTGCAGCCATGCTCGAAGCAAGCTTCTGTGCGTGGCTTTGATGACCGTACCTGCAACCTTCAAATTTGCAAAGCAAATTTGGGTCAGAGGTTCGAGACTCTTCCAGCGAAGTGAAATCAAAAACCCTCTCTTTTGAGAGGGTCTTAGGTTTCACTTGGTAGCGGGGAGAGGACTCGAACCTCTGACCTCGTGGTTATGAGCCACGCGAGCTGCCGCTGCTCCACCCCGCGATATTGTGGAGGCTAGTTGCTCCATTCCTGAAACGGAATATCAAAAGACTCACGACATAGTACCAAACAGAGGTATTTTTGTCAATGAGGCAGAAAGAGGACAGTAACGAGTGCCCCGGAAATTTATTAGCATAAATGGTATGCTAGCGATATAGCCTGATGTAACCAAAAAGGAGTATTGCATGAAACCACTGCAGGAGTTGCTAAGCCTCAAGGATAAAGTAGCTATTGTTACTGGTGGCGCAAAAGGTATCGGTTATGGCATAACATACCGCTTGGCGGAAGCGGGCGCAAAAGTGCTGATAGCCGATCTTGACGAGGCAGCTGCCCAAAAAACTGCCAAGGAGCTTTCTGAGAATGGTTGGACAGTGACGGCGATAAAGACTGATGTCTCCAGCGAGGATAACGTCAAGCGTATGATAGCAACTGCCCAAGAGCAGCTCGGTGGGCTGGATATTTTGGTTAATAACGCCGGAATTTTTCCGCAGACGCCGATAGCTCAGATGCAGCTTGATGAATTTGAGCGCGTCATACATATCAATCTCCGTAGCGTTTTTCTGACTACCAAGTATGCAGCGGAAGTGATGAAGCAGCACGGGGGCGGCAAGATTATTAATATTACTTCCATTGATGCGCTTCATCCCTCAATGGTTGGCCTGGCGCACTACGACGCCTCCAAGCACGGTGTCTGGGGCTTTACTAAGAACGCCGCTTTGGAATTAGCCGAACATAAGATATGGGTCAATGCCGTCGCTCCGGGTGGTATCGCAACGCCAGGTGTAGCAGCACTGAACCAAGGGTCAGAGCAATCATCTGACGCGACAGCGGCGTTCCTGGCCCAAATTCCTATGCATCGCATGGGCGAGCCCGATGATATCGGCAAAGCAACACTGTTCTTGGCATCTGATATGGCCAGCTACATGACCGGCGAGCAGATTGTTGTGGATGGCGGTGCGCTGCTCAGCTAGCCTGCCTGCATAGTGCGACAAAATTGCAATAATGCGCTATACTTTTATGGCTAAGTTCGTACGAGTATTTTGTGTCAACTGCTGAACCAGAGCCAAATCCGTCTGATTATGATGTAGAGAACACTAAGCTACGTCTTATGGTGCCCAATGATGGTATTGAAGGTCGTGTTGAAGAAGATGGGCACGACCAGCCTTATCTTGAGATTGTTGCGTCGGAATTAGGCGGTGTTGCAATTGAAGGTGCATCGATCGACGAGGATGAAACACCAGACCAAGATTCTTATGATGAGACGGTAGGAATCAAGAGGTGGGAAGGGGATCATATCCTTGAACCACGAACTAACAGAGAACTGGTTACGCTGGCACGACACGGTGACAAAGAGGCGTTCTCTGAGCTTATCTCTCGAACGAACGGCAGGGCACATGCACTAGCGCGGCGAATGGTGTCTAATGAAGAAGATGTCAAAGAGGTAGTGCAGATTGCTTATCTGCGAGCATATAGGGGCATTAAGAAATTCCGAGAAGAATCAGAATTCACAACATGGCTCCATCGTATCGTGGTAAACAGCGCTTCGTCATTTCTTGCTAAAAGTAAACGCCAGAAAGCCGAACCCCTAACGTATGAAGATGGAGAAGAGATAGAGGTTGCTGATACCGATCCAAGTCCGGAAGATAAAAGCCTTGCTGCCGAGCTGGGCGGTAAGCTAAAGGCGGCTTTTGATCAGCTGCCTCCTAGCCTGCGGGTTGTTGCCGTTCTGTTTTTGGTTTACGGGCTTGCACATAATGATATAGCTAAGAGGCTTGGTATTAGCGAAACTGCATCAAAAGTGCGGCTCCATCGAGCCCGCAAACAGTTAATGAGCAATTTATCTCAGGAAAAATCAGGAAGTCAAGATTATTAGCATAAACGTATTGACAAAAAAGCAAAGTTGTGTATAATGAGTATTGTTGATGCATCAAAACAAACATAAGTCAACTAACAAGCACACAAAATAAGGAACAAAGCAATGTCACTCACGGCAAACGAAATCGCATACGAATTTCTGCCAACAGCCAACCAGGAAATTATGGCAATCGATACCATCCTCGGTGAACTGTAGCAAACAAGAACGACACGCCATCTTACGCATACGTAAGTCAAAAAACAAAAAGGAGAAGTAAAAATAATGTTGATCCAAGATATCGTCCCCCGCAAAGTCCAATCAAACCGCAAGCAAAAGCTGCGATACCGGGGTAGAACAATCCTCATCGTCGGCTGATAAGTAACCCTTATCGATACAGCGAAGCAGTAAAATAGAGCTCCAGGCAAATGGAGCTCTATTTATCATTATGGAGTAGCTTATTCTACGATGATAACACCTTCGTACACTGCGTTGTAGTGGTCGTGGAAGCCCCATTCACCTGGCTCTGAAATGGTGAAGTCACGGCTTTCGCCACTGGGGATTTCGCCGACGTTCAGCTCTGAGTTGTCGCGGTGTGTTGGGTGCGAGTCAGACGCGAAGTCCAAGATTGCCGAGGAGTCGTTAACAATGGTTATGGGGGTGCCGACTGCAACAGTTATGCGATCCGGGATAAAGCCGTCATCGGTGTAGGTTATAACTGCGTCAGCTTCTGCTTCTTCACCTCCGGGCGTTTCGGTAGTTTCGGTGCTTTCGTCTCCTGCATTTTGAGCAGGTGAGTTTGCGGTCTGGTTGGTAGAATCATCGCCGCCGCGTGTCAGCACAAATGCTGCACCGCCCAGTGCGATGAGTACAACCAAGATTACTAAAACTTTCTTCATACCAGACCCCCTATCGTTACAAAATATGGTAGCAGGGGCGAGATTTG
The DNA here is from genome assembly GCA_964507855.1 of uncultured Candidatus Saccharibacteria bacterium. Classification (GTDB taxonomy): domain Bacteria; phylum Patescibacteriota; class Saccharimonadia; order Saccharimonadales; family CAZDQS01; genus CAZDQS01. The sequence continues at coordinate 214,816 of CAZDQS010000001.1, forward strand.
AACTCGCGACCCCAGGCTTATGAGTCCTGTGCTCTAACCAACTGAGCTACCCTGCCATATGGAACCTGGTTATAGAAACATCACGGGCATTGTAGCAGCGCCGCAAAGTCACAGGCCAATATATCATGTTTTTTATCTATTTGCCAGTGGTGAGAGGGCTTTTTGGCGAGGGGAATGTAGTATGTCCTTGCGGCGGGGCTTTTGTGTTTTGGGACAAATTCGGTAATCTAATAATGCAATGCCAGACATAAAAAAACTATTCAAGAGAAAAGATACCTCTTCATTCAAGTGGATTGTCAAACAGGAACGGAAGCGCGCGCTCGGGATAACTCGAGGTGATGTAAACCGCCGGATGAAGAAAATTAACAAGGATTTCCGCGGGGCTTTCAAACTGCTGATGGAGCATCCTGACACCATAACATTCTTTGGCTCGGCGCGGTTTGGCGAGCAGCACCCATATTATCAGAAAGCGCGCGAGCTTTCGGCTAAGATTGTCCGCGAAGTTGGGTCGACGATTGTTACCGGTGGCGGACAGGGTATTATGGAGGCGGCTAACCGCGGCGCGCACGATGCAAATGGCAAGTCGGTCGGGATGACCATCCAGCTACCACACGAACAGGTCACTAATGAATACGTCAACTATTCGACGGACTTTTATTACTTTTTTAGCCGCAAGGTTGCGTTGTCGTTTACTGCTCGGGCGTACATATTTTTCCCCGGTGGCTTTGGAACGATGGACGAATTCTTCGAGATTCTGACGCTAAAGCAGACAGGCAAGATCGATCCCATTCCTATCATCTTGGTCGGTAACGATTACTGGGGTCCGCTGATGCAGTATATTGATTCCGTGTTGCTCGAGAAGTTTCAGGCTATCAATCCGGCAGACACTCGCCTCTACCACCTGACTGATGACCTGGATGAGGTTATCCAGATAATTACCCGGCCGGTCGCAACGCCGACGAAATAGAAACTATACCGCTCGTTACAAGTCCTGGGCGCTTCGGGTCTCGGCATACCATCGGCCGAAGTCATGCCAAACGGCGACTGTCCGTCGATCAGTTTGACGGGTTATTGTGCTATTCATCTCGGCAATCGTTTTGCCATCGTCCCCCTCCATGGTTGTGATGAGTTGGCTCGGAAGGCCATTCTTGCCTCGAGGCTCTGGAAGTAGCGTGCCACGGGCCTCTGTCGCAAAGATTTTCGTGATGGTACCATCGGTAAAGACCAGGAGCTGTTTGAGGATGATAGTTTTGTCCTGGAGCGGGCGGGTGAGGTTGAGGAAATCGTCAACAGTAAACCAATGGTTGATTGATTTCATGTATGGGCCAGGGAAGCCGTTGAGACCGGGGATGTTCCACGAGTCATCGCTTACGAGGACCGGCCGCTTGACGATTTCGAAGGCTTTGAGGACTTTGTCGCGGGCGATGAGCTCAGGATCTTCGCCCTGGATTTCATCAATCTCAAAGGTCGCCTGCTCGAGCGCGATACCATGTGTTTTTAGCACGTTTTGGCCGGTTTCAAACTTGTGTGCGTTGCCGGTAGAGAAAACTAACCGTTTCATAGCGTAAGATTATAAAGTATGAATCTTCATATTGGACCAGGAAATTACGTGGTGGCGGTATCCGGCGGAGTCGACTCGGTGGTGCTGTTGGACGTGCTTGCGAAGAATCCGTCGCTGAACCTGACTGTTGCGCACTTTGATCACGGCATCCGGCCGGATTCGGCCGAAGATCGGAAATTCGTGCAGCACCTGGCGGAGGATAAATATGGTCTCCCGTTTGTATTTGATGAAGGGCACCTCGGGGCGGGAGCGAGCGAAGCCGTCGCACGGGAAGCGCGGTACGCCTTTCTGCGGCGGGTCAAAGAAGCAAGCGGAGCCCGAGCCATCATAACCGCACATCACAAAGACGACGTGCTGGAGACCGCACTGATTAACATCGCGCGCGGTACGGGCAGGAAGGGATTATCTTCCCTAAAGAGCACGGATGAAGTCGTGCGGCCGCTGCTCGCGTATACAAAATCAGAGCTTGTGGCGTATGCCCAGGAGCAGGGCCTCGCCTGGCGAGAGGATCCCACCAATAAGCAGGATGCATATCTCAGGAATCGCATTCGGCACAAACTGCACGACGTTCCGCCGGAGCGGAAAGACTACCTGCATGCCATTATCAAGCGAAGCCGTGCCATCAACGAAGAGATCGATCAGATTTTACAGCAGCATCTGACAGATGCCGGCCAGCTGGAGCGGCACTGGTTCATCATGCTGCCACATGCGGTGGCGCGTGAAGTGATGGCGCAGTGGATGCGGCAGGCGGGCGCTACATTTAACGCGGGTATGGTCGAGCGGTTGGTGGTCGCTGGTAAAACTATGCTTCCCAACCGGCGAGTAGACGTGGATAATACATACCAACTTGTGGTCGGAAGGGACGAGTTGGCACTCAAGCCACGTGACCGCTAGCAATCAAGAAAATGAATCTGTATAATAGGAATTTGTATGGATAAAAAACCGTTTCGTATGAACAATAAAGGTAAACGAGGGGGGCAGCGCAACTTCAAGAACGCTGGCTTCATCGCCCTGCTGCTATTGTTTGGAATGGTTATTTTTGCTGCCTTCAACCAGCCAAGCAACCTTGAAGAGATACCGTTCTCGCGAGTAGTCCAGGAGGCGAATGAGGGCGAGTACCAAAAGATTGTTGTCAGCGGAAGTCGGCTTGAAATCACTGAGAAGGGCGAGGACCAGCCGACTCTTGAATCTATCCGTGACCCGGAAGAGAGCCTGACCGAAGCCGGTATTGACCCGACACAAGTTGAAGTGCAGCACACGCCAGCATCAAGTGCCGGATCAACGTGGGCACAGGTCGGCTTGTCTCTGTTGCCGGTACTGATTATTAGTCTCGTGCTGTTCTTTATGCTTCGCAGTGCCCAAGGGCAGGGCAACCAGGCGCTATCATTCGGCAAGAGTCGTGCGCGACTGTACGGTAATGAGAAAGAAAAAGTTACCTTCAAGACAATCGCCGGTAGCGATGAGGCCAAGCAGGACTTGCAGGAAATTGTCGAGTTCTTAAAGTATCCGAAGAAGTTCGAGAGTATTGGCGCGCGTATACCGAAGGGTGTCTTGTTGGTGGGCCCGCCAGGAACCGGTAAGACCATGCTGGCCCGCGCGGTGGCTGGCGAGGCGAACGCGCCGTTCTTCAGTATTTCCGGTTCGGAGTTTGTTGAGATGTTCGTCGGTGTCGGCGCCAGTCGGGTGCGTGATCTGTTTGCCCGCGCTAAGAAGAATTCACCGTGTATTATCTTTATCGACGAGATTGACGCCGTTGGGCGTCGACGCGGCTCTGGCATGGGTGGCGGCCATGATGAGCGCGAGCAGACACTGAACCAGATTTTGGTGGAGATGGATGGGTTTGAGCAAGGAACAAACGTCATCGTACTGGCGGCGACCAACCGCGCCGATGTGCTTGATCCAGCATTGCTTCGCCCCGGCCGGTTTGACCGCCGCGTCAACATCGGCTTGCCGGATCGCCAGGACCGCTTGGCAATCCTGAAGATCCACTTCGAGAAAAAGCCGCTTGCTAAGAATGTTGACCTTGACGCCCTGGCTGCCAAGACAGCTGGTTCTTCCGGTGCGGACCTTGGCAATATTGCTAACGAGGCGGCAATTATTGCAGCCCGGCACAACCGCAAAGAGATTACCCAGGACGACATTACGTCGGCATTCGAAAAGGTCGCAATTGGTCCGGAGCGTAAGTCCAAGGTCATGAGCGAGAAGGAGAAGGAGCTGACCGCTTACCATGAGGCAGGGCACGCGATTGTCGGCCATGTTTTGCCGGACAGCGATATGGTTCATAAGGTGACCATTATTCCGCGCGGTGGTACCGGCGGTGTGACTTGGTTTATCCCACCTGAAGACAAGAGCTACCATTCAGTTATCGAATACAAGGACGTGTTGGCGCGTATGCTGGGCGGCCGGATTGCCGAAGAAGTCATTTATGGCCCTGACCGAGTTACGACTGGTGCTGGCAACGACCTGCAAAAGGCTGCCGAACTGGCACGTGAAATGGTGGTTAATCAGGGCATGGGCAAGAAGCTACGCGATCAAGTATTCCATGTCGAAGAAGGCATTATGTTGGAGCGCGTCATGCATGAGCGCCAGTATTCTGATGAAACCGCAAAGATTATTGATGACGAAGTAGAAAGCCTCATTACCGAAGCTGCTGCGCGGGCTCGTGCGGTCATAAAGGCCAACCGTGCCAAGCTCGAAGAGCTCAAAAACGAGCTGCTGGAGAAAGAAACCGTTGAAGCAGACTACGTGCTCAAGATACTGAAGGGCGCCTCTATGCCCAAAGAAGCCGCGCTGTACTAGGTTTAAGTCCTAGATGAATCAAAAACTAAATGAATCCGGAACATCACCGGATTCATTTAGTTAGTGGCACTTTTTGAAGTGACGGTGCAGGTAAAGTCATGTATCCGTACCGGTGGTGTCTGTAGCTCTTCTCCCGGCAGTGCTTCGTCTGTGGTGTCGAGACTGCCCAGGAGATTTCCGGTAGCATCGTAGTAGTGACTTTCGGCTATATAACCGCCGCTGCCGGTCACTATGTAAACGCGCTCGTCCCCCTTGGTGCACGATTCAACACTGGCGCCGGCGCTGTCTTTGTACTTGTCGCTTAGCTCGTGGAACTTTGTCTGGGCCGCTCCTGGAACGCCGCCGCTCGGCCGGAAAAGATACCAAAAGATTGCAGCCAGTACAATAAGTCCAAGTGCGAGACTAGCGCGAATGCGAGGATTTTGTAGCATATTATGCGTATTGTACCGCTTATGGTGACGGCAGTGTCAAGTTGCATAATTTCTTGACGACATGCTGGCTATGAAAGGCGGGCTCAATTATACTAAAACAAGCATGCACGTCGTTTGCCGCTCCCTAAGTAGTCTCTGGCTGGGGCTCTATGATTGGGTTATTACAATGGCGTCTTGGCAATACATTGATAGAGGATAGTGCTTAGATGAAACGTGTTCTGAATCGGGCAAATCAGCGGGCATCACTTGGTGGTGCTGCTACGCTGCTTATTGCTGTCACGTTGCTGGGGCAGGGGCTTGGCTTCTTGCGCAACCGTCTCATCAGCACTAACTTCACTCAATATGATCCGGGCAGTTCGGATGCATTCTTTGTTGCCTTTCAGATCCCTGACTTTTTCTACTACACGATTGCCGCCGGCGCATTGGGCGTGGCGTTTATTCCTTTTCTGTCCGACAAGCTTGAGCGCGGCGATCGCAAAGGCTTGTGGTCGCTGGCGAACAGTTTGCTCAATACTTTGGCATTGGCCATGGGGCTGGTGGCGGTGGTTATATTTGTCTTTGCTGAGCCGCTTATCCATACTCTCGCGCCTAATTTGCCGCCGGACCATTTGCATGAGGCGGTTGTGATGATGCGTCTGCTGGCCCTCAACCCGCTATTTTTCACCCTATCAGGCATCCTAAACAGCATCCAGCAGACGTACGGCAGATTCTTTTTTTACGCGATTGCGCCGCTGTTTTATAACGTATCGATAATTGTGAGCGTGTATCTGTTCAAGGATAACATTGGGGTTATTGGCCTTGGTATCGGTGCGTTGGCTGGCGGGTTTCTGCAGTTGGTGGTTGCTTGTTTTGGCCTTGCTGGCTTGGGCTTTCGATACCGGCCACGCATTAGCTGGAAGAGCGATGACTTCAAGGCGGTGCTCCGACAGTTGCCTCCTCGTTCACTTGACCAAGGCATTGACCAGATAAACAGCATTGTTGAGACTAACCGCGCCCAGGCGCTCGGTGTCGGTCCGGTCAGTTGGTATAACTACGCTATGACGCTGCACTTTGTGCCGATTATGTTGCTCGGCAACTCGATTGCAATTGCAGCGTTTCCGCGCCTCACCGAGCGGCTGAGCCAGAATCGTCCGGATTTGTTTCGGCGTGATTTTTTGGCAATTCTGCGCACAATGTTGTGGCTTGCGATGCCGGTTATTGTGATTGCCTATTTTGCTCGTGGATACCTCGCTCGCATTATCTTTGGTAGCGTGGCGCCGGAAGTGGCGCTTATCTTCGGCTTCCTCACAGCCGCAATCTTATTCCGTATCATCTACGCGATGTTGTCCCGGTATTTTTACGCCCAGAAAGACACCATGACACCGCTTATTGTTTCTATATTCGCAATAGCACTTAACATCTTGCTTGCGTTTCGGTTGGCCCGGCCTGAGGCCTATGGGATCTCGGGGCTTGCCTTGGCACAATCGATTGTTGCTATGAGCGAAGTCGCGGTACTGTTCTCGATCATGTTGTATCGTGACCGCAAACTGTTTGACAAGCAGTTCTGGGGCGGGGTGGTGCGGATATTATCGGTGACCGGCTTTAGTTTGGTCGCGGCCTATCTCATGGTGTCTGTGTTCCCGCTTACGATCAGTGATCGCGGGTTTATTACCCTAGGCACCAAGCTTGGCTTAATTACAGCTGCTACGCTTTCTGTGCATGTGCTGCTCTCGTGGATATTTGGCCTGGAAGAAGTGCGCCCAGTATTCCAAAAGACCAAGCAATTGATACTCAAACCCATCCGAATCTGAGCGACCTCTGTTATAATGCCACGGACATGGACCAGTCACGTATCAGAAATTTTTGTATTATTGCGCATATTGACCACGGCAAGTCGACGTTGGCCGACAGGCTGTTGGAGCTAACTGGCACGGTCGCGCAGCGGGAGATGAAGGCACAGCTCCTGGACAAGATGGACTTGGAGCGCGAAAAGGGCATCACGATTAAGCTGACGCCCGTACAGATGCGCTATCAAGACTATGAGCTGAACTTGATAGATACGCCCGGTCATGTGGACTTCAGCTATGAAGTGTCGCGCAGCCTTGAGGCGTGCGAGGGGGCGATTTTGGTGGTTGACGCTACCCAGGGTATTCAAGCTCAGACACTTGCCAATGTGTATCTGGCTATGGGTGCTGACCTGACCATTATCCCGGTCTTGAACAAAATTGATCTGCCGGCTGCTGACGTGGAGCGGGTAAGCGGCGAGGTTATGAGCTTGCTCGGCTGCAAGAAAGAGGACATTTTGCTTATTTCCGCCAAGACAGGTCTGGGTGTCGAGACTGTACTGGAACGGGTTGTTGCTGACGTGCCGCCGCCTTCTGGCAAGACGGATGAGTCGGCGCGGGCGCTTATTTTTGACAGTTATTATGATGATTACCGCGGTGTCATTCTCTATGTTCGCATGGTTGATGGCGCGATTGGAAAAAATGACAATATCCACATGATGTCTGCCGGCTCAAGCGGGATCGCCCTGGAAGTTGGTGCGCTTAGGCCTGAAATGGCACCGCTCCCCGCACTCCAGACGGGCGAGATTGGCTATATTGTCACCAACCTCAAGTCTACCCGCGAGGCGAGAGTCGGCGATACGGTCACGCTGGTCAAACAACCAGCCGCTCATCCCTTGCCGGGCTATCAGGACGTGAAGCCGTTTGTCTATGCCGGCTTCTTCCCGGACAGTAATGAGAATTACCAGTTGCTGAAAGAGGCGATTGAGAAGCTGTCACTCAGTGACTCAGCCTTGCAGTTTGCGCCTGAGAATTCGCCGGTACTTGGCTTTGGCGTGCGCATTGGATTCCTCGGCCTGCTGCACATGGACATCGTGCGCGAGCGGCTGGAGCGTGAATACGGGCTGGATCTGGTCGTCACCAACCCCTCGACAGACTACCAGGTGGTGCTGGTGAATGGTGATGAGCTGAATATTAAATCTGCGGCGGAGTTGCCCGATGTTGCTAAAGTGGCTGAAATCCACGAGCCGTGGATCAACGGCGAGGTGGTCGTGCCGAAGGATTATGTCGGTGGGGTCATTCAGCTCATTGTTAGCAAGCGCGGGCGGCAGAAGAACTTAAGTTTTGTTGATGCACAATTGGCGCTCGTTACATTCGAGGCGCCTCTCGCTAATTTGCTGACTGATTTTTATGACCAGCTCAAGAGCATCACGTCCGGGTACGGATCGTTTAATTATGAGCTGGCTGATTACCGGGCAGAAGATTTGGTGCGGCTTGACTTCTATGTTGCCGGAGAAATGGTTAGCGCGTTAAGTATTATGGTGCACCGTAGCGAGGCCCAGAGTGTTGGGCGTGAGACAGTTGCGAAGCTCAAGGAGGTTATTCCCCGTCAGAACTTCCAGGTGGCGCTGCAAGCGGCTGTGGGCGGCAAGTTCATTGCACGTGAAGACATCAGCGCTTTCCGCAAAGACGTGACAACCGGCCTTTACGGCGGCGACGTATCCCGCAAAAAGAAGGTCCTTGCCAAGCAGGCAAAAGGCAAGAAGCGCATGAAGCGGTTCGGCAAAGTAGACATCCCCGCCGAAGCTTTTACAGTGCTACTGAAAAGGGATTAAATCCCACAAGCTGGGGAGAGCAGCCGGAACGGGCGATTTATTCGACCGTCCCGCGCGATGAGAGGGGGCGTCCCCCTCTCATAAGGCGCAGCCGCGACATCCCCGCCGAAGCTTTTACGGTACTCTTGAAGCGCGATTAGCAAAAGCAGTAAGTAACATTCTTAACAGACCACATACCAGCTGGCTTGTATGCTGTTGCTGCGGTTATGTAAAATAGAGAAGGAGATTACCGAATGGATAAGAAGCAGTTTTTTCTCCACAAAGGCAACGCGCGCATCGCTGAAGCAGCATTTATTCTTATTGGTTTATTTTTATTCGCTGTGATAGGACATGTTGCGATGGGGCGGGCGCAGGACAAGGAGTCTGTGGTGGGTGTGCAGGAGTCGGTTGCTCAGGGACTTGAGGCAAACTTTCCTATGACGGCTCGAAACGTACTTGCGCACACAGAAATGAGCGAGCTATCGCCCGTCGAAGTGTCGCCGACATCATCACGCCCAGGAAACAACGAAGATACAGATGGGACAAAAGCACGCTCACGGTATCATAACCGTCACACCTCCCGGCGGCCGGTGCAAGTCGAAGATCGATTGCATATTGATGCCCGCTTGCGAGGACGTCTGGGCTCGAGTGTGCAAAATTGACGATTTATGTTATAAATATTACATGAAGGATACCAACACCAACACACTTGTCGCTGATGTGGCGGCGCTACTCGATACATACAAACCATCGCAGGAAACGGTAAAGCTTGTCAGGGAGACTCCCGTTACGCTGCTAGTGGGAATTAGCGGGGCGGGAAAAGATACCATCAAACATCGCTTACTCGAAATGGGTGAGTATCATCACATAGTGTCACACACTACACGTCAGCCGCGGATGAACGGTGGAGTGCTGGAGCGCGATGGCGAAGACTATCACTTCATAGAACTCTCGGCTGCAAAGGCTATGCTCGAGAACGGCGCCTTTGTAGAGGCCAAGATGTATAGCGGTAACGTATATGGTACGAGTGTTAGCGAAATCCAGGCAGCTCACGATGATGGCAAGATTGCTCTCACGGACATAGAGGTCCAGGGCGTCGCCGAGTATAAGGCGATTTCAAAGGGCGTAATTGCGGTGTTTATTTTGCCCCCCGATTATGAGTCATGGCAAGAGCGGCTTAAGCGACGTTATGAGGGCGATGCAATTGACCCTGTTGATATGGCAAAGCGCATGCAGACAGCTATATTGGAGTTGCAGCTTGCTCTCGAGTCGCCTTACTACCACTTCGTAGTCAATGATGACCTGGAGCAGGCGATTGAGATTGTGCACAAAATTGCGCATAACAGAGATATCTTTAATGAGAAGGACGCTGAAGTCAGGCAAAAGGCCGAAGAGCTTCTCTCTGCTATAAGGAAATTTGTCTAAAACCGTACTGGACGCTGGCACTCTTGATTCATGAGTGCTAATACTCTAAACTATCATTAGAGGTTTCTATGACTGAGAGACAGAAAAAAATCCTAGCAGCCATCATCGAGCAGTATGCCGAGGTTGCCAGTCCGGTCGGTTCCAGCTTGTTAGCCAAGGTATTTGGTGTATCTTCGGCGACTATCCGTGCCGAGATGGCCCACCTTGAAGAACTAGGCTACATCATGCAACCGCATACAAGCGCTGGTCGTGTGCCGACAGACAAAGGCTATAGGTTTTATGTTAATAATTTGAATGAAGTTGACGAGACAGCCATGGAGCGTCGCGCAGAACGGGCCCTGGCTGCCCGCGTCGGTCATGGCGGCGTGCCAGAGCGGATGATTCGTAATGCGGTGGATACACTTGTTGAGCTTACGCATAATCTGGGCCTGGCGACCATCGGCAACCAGCTCTATATGAGCGGGCTGTCGAATCTTTTCGGCCAGCCGGAATTCATGAACGGCGGTCAGGTACGGCAGGTCGCGCAACTGCTCGACAATCTTGAGCCGTGGCTGCATGAGGCGGCGCCGAACGAGCCGCTGAGTGTCTACATCGGCCGCGAGAACCCGATTGGCCGCTCTGCCGGGGCTACGCTTATTATCAGCCGGTTTCGCAGCCCCTACAGTGACAAGAGTTACATTGGCGTGCTCGGCCCAACCCGCCAGCAGTATCGTGATGTCATGGGCTTGGTCCAGCATGCCGGCAAAGCACTAGAGGAGGGACTTTATGGCTGAAGATAAGAAGCAGCAAAAGGCAAAAAGCAATAAAGAGATTGAGGCGTTGCAGCAGCAAATCGCCGATCTAACCGAAGCACTGCAGCGCGAGCGAGCCGATGCGACCAACCTCCGCCGCCGTCACGAAGAGCAGGTTGCTGGCCTGAAGATTATTGTCAAAGCAAACGTTGTCCGTGAACTGCTACCTGTTATTGACAACCTTGAACGGGCGCTTAAGCATGTGCCAAAGGGCATGGAGGGCAATGACTACGTCAAAGGCGTGCAGGCAATTGCCAAGCAGTTCGAGAAGACGCTTACCGACATGGGCGTGGAGCGTATCAAGACCGTCGGCGAGCTCTTCGACCCGCGCTTCCACGAAGCAGTTAGCATGGAAGACAGTGAGGGAGCTGTCGAGGTGGTGAGTGAAGAACTCCAGTCCGGCTATAAGCTTGGTGATGAGATTATACGGCACGCTATGGTGCGGGTTCGGATGGAGAATCTGTAGTGGAAGTTCCTCATGGACCTATTCCACCCGACATGGAACGGGTCTGGACCGTAGATCCCGATGATGCTGTGCGAAGACTTGAGATTAGGGCGGGCCAAATGTATGACCCTGTCTCTTACTTGGATGCTCTGGAAGACAGAGGCGGTGTAAGCCGAGAAGAAGTGGAGGCCCTGAAGCGGAAGTTCCGCGGTGAGACAGAGCCTGACATGTATGCATGACATGGATTATTGGCACTCTTGACCAAGGTCAAGACTACCAGCCCAAACCGCTCCTTGCCTGTCTGGCACGGCCTATCTCACTGCTTTTTCCTCCAGTCCAGCTTCAGCGTAGCTACAGCTACGCTTTGCTCAGGGCTTCAGAAAAATCAGCAAGCTAGACCATCCCAGGCAACCAATGAACTAGTTTGAACTGGCACTCTTGACCTTTGACTGCTAATTTTTTATGCTAGAATTGTATTAGCACTCAAACAACCTATCTGCTAAATGAAAGGGTAATATGGGAAAAATCATTGGAATCGATTTAGGTACAACCAACTCGGCAATGGCTGTTATGCAAGCCGGCAAGCCAGAAATTATCGCCAACTCCGAAGGCAACCGCACCACACCGTCTGTTGTGGCTATCAACAAGAACGGCGAACGCTTGGTCGGCCAGGTGGCCCGCCGCCAGCAGGTGACCAACAGCAAAAACACGATTTATGAAGTTAAGCGCCTCATTGGCCGCCGGTGGGAGGACAAAGAAGTCCAGCGCGACCTCAAGCTCATGGGCTACGAGATGGTGAAGTCCGGCAACGGCGTAAAGGTCAAGATGGGCGACAAAGAGTACAGCCCGGAAGAAATTAGCGCCATGATCCTTGGCAAGCTGAAGGCTGACGCCGAAAGCTTCTTGGGCGAGCCGGTAACAGAGGCGGTTATTACCGTTCCTGCATATTTTGATGATTCACAGCGCCAGGCTACCAAGGACGCCGGCAAGATTGCCGGGCTCGAGGTCAAGCGTATTATCAACGAGCCGACTGCTGCTGCCTTGGCCTACGGTTTGGACAAGGCCGACAAGAAGGATGAGAAAATCGCGGTTTACGACCTTGGTGGCGGTACGTTTGACGTATCTATCCTGGAGCTCGGTGATGGCGTATTTGAAGTCAAGAGCACCAACGGTGATACGCACCTTGGCGGTGCCGACTTTGACCGCGCAATCGTCAACTACTTCGTGGACGAGTTCAAGAAGGAGCATGGCCTTGATATCTCTGATGACAAGGCCGCTATGCAGCGCCTGCGCGACGAAGCGGAGAAGGCCAAGATTGAGCTGTCATCCACCAACGAAGTTGATGTTAATCTGCCGTTCTTAACGGCTGACGCTGACGGGCCGAAGCACTTCGAGCACAAATTAACCCGTGCCAAGCTTGAGAGCCTGGTCGGTGATCTTATCGACAAGACTGCCGGCCCTTGCGAGAAGGCTCTCAAGGACGCCGGTCTCAAAGCAAGCGACATCGATGCGGTTGTACTGGTGGGTGGTATGACCCGCATGCCGGCCGTTCAGGAAAAGGTCCAGAAGATCTTTGGCAAGGAGCCGATGAAGGGTGTGAATCCTGATGAGGTCGTCGCCGTCGGTGCTGCCATCCAGGGAGGTGTGCTGCAGGGCGATGTCAAGGACGTACTACTCCTGGACGTGACGCCGCTGTCACTTGGTATCGAGACACTGGGAGGTGTCGCCACCAAGCTGATTGAGCGCAATACCACTATCCCGACCAGCAAGAGCGAAGTGTTCTCGACGGCAGCCGACAATCAGCCACAGGTAGAAATCCACGTTGTTCAGGGTGAGCGCGAGATGGTAGCTGACAACAAATCTTTGGGCCGCTTTGTGCTCGATGGCATTCCGCCGGCACCGCGCGGCGTACCGCAGATTGAGGTGACCTTCAACCTCGACGCCAACGGTATCCTGCACGTGACTGCCAAGGACAAGGGCTCCGGTAAGGAACAGAGTATTACTATCCAAAACAGCGGCAACCTCGATAAAGCAGAGGTCGAAAAGATGGCTAAGGAAGCCGAAGCTCATGCCGAGGAAGATAAGAAGAAGCGTGAGGCTATTGAAGCTCGCAACCAGCTCGACAGCGCCATCTATCAGGCCGAGAAACTGAAGAGCGACAACAAGGACAAGATTTCTGAAGAAGATCAAAAAACGCTTGATGAGGCTGTCGAGGCGGCCAAGAAAGTCGTTAAGGACGACAAGGCTGACAAAGACGCTCTCGAAGCGGCTGCTAAGGAGCTAACTGACAAGCTGATGCCAATAGGCGCCAAGATGTATGAGCAGGCCGAGAAGGAAGAAGCATCAGCCGACGACAGCAAAAAGGACGACAAAGAAGACCCCGTCGAAGGCGAAGTGGTAGACGAAGACACATCCGGCAAGTAAGCTAGTACAAAAGGAGTACGTATGTCCAAGCTGTTTACTGCCGATCATATTGAGGCACTGATGTATGGAGAGGCACGGCTGCCTTCAGCGCCGCACGGGCTGCAAGAGGTTGCAGTAGCTACCCAATTAGCAGCGAGGTACGAGACGCCAATTCTAAGATCTGTCAGCTTGGGGCAAAGGGCTGTAGGGTTAACGCTTTTTGTCAGTGATGCGCTTAAAACAGCCTTAAGCCCAGAAGAAAAAGCAAAGAAAACGGGCGCAACAAACTTTGCGCCGTCCGAAGATGAAAAGTACCTCTATTCACCAGAAGTGCTTGAGGGGCTGATTGATTAATGGCGAAGCGTGACTATTACGAAGTATTAGGTGTCGGTAAGGCTGCGAGCGCGGACGAGATTAAAAAAGCGTTCCGCAAGAAGGCTATTGAGTACCACCCGGACCGCGGCGGCGATGAGGCCAAGTTCAAGGAAGTCAACGAGGCTTACGAAGTCCTGAAGGATCCGTCCAAGCGCCAGCGCTATGACCAGTTCGGGCATGCCGGTGTCGGCAGCAGCGCGGCCAGCGACGGAAATCCGTTTGGGGGCTTTGGTGGTTTTGGCCAGGGTCAGAACGTACACTTTGACTTTGGTGACCTAGGCCTTGGTGATATTTTTGAAAGCTTTTTTGGCGGCGGAGGCACTGGTCAGCGCACGCGTCAGCGCCAGAAGCGTGGCCGTGACGTTGAGACACGGGTAGAAATCACGTTCGAGCAAGCCGTCTTTGGCACGGAAGCTGAGCTGGACCTCAATCTAGAAGATACCTGCGAACACTGTAAGGGCACTACAGTTGAGCCGGGGCATGAAATGAAGACTTGTCCGCAGTGTAAAGGTTCGGGCCAGGTAGTGAATGTCACGCGCACCATCTTCGGTAATATCCAGCAGGCCAGCATTTGTCCGACGTGCGAGGGCCGCGGCAAGGTGCCAGAAAAAGCCTGCTCAGTCTGTAAGGGTAAGGGCACGCAGCAAAAGAAGCAGACCATCAAGCTCAAGATCCCGGCTGGCATTGATGACGGCGCTACGATCCGATTGCGTGAGCGTGGCGAAGCTGTCGCAAACGGGCCAAAAGGTGATCTCTACGTCAATATTCGGGTCAAGCCACACAAGAAATTTACGCGGGAAGGCGACCTCATTCTTAGTGAAGAGAGCATCAATATGATAGACGCCGCGCTTGGTACAACAATTGAGGTCGAGACAGTGGATGGTCCCGTCAAGATGAAAGTTCCGGCCGGCACGCAGAGCGGCACGGACTTCAAACTATCAGGCCATGGTGTTCCGCACCTACGAGGCAGCACCCGCGGCGCGCACATTGTCACCGTGCACGTCGAAACGCCCACCAAACTGACCAAAAAGCAGCAAGAACTCTTGAAGGAATTCAAAAAGTCAGGCAAGCGCGGTTTCTTTTAATTTTCTGGCTGACGACGGTATTGGCCGTTTTTGGCGTGCTGCATGGCTTTATGCTCCATCATGGCTGCATCGGCCTCTGACTTTATTTGCCCAAAATCCGTACCCTCTTCCCAGGATGCCACACCGACAGCAATATCAAATCCGGTTTGTGCAATATGCGGATTACGATGTAAAAATGCTTCTTTTTCTTCGGTAATGCGCGTTAGTATAGCCTGAGTACGGACGTCTAAGGGCTGATGCTCGTCTTCGCGTGCACACATAATAACGACAAACTCATCACCACCTACGCGGGCAATCACATCTCCCTCACGAGTACTCTGTCTTAGTACAGATGCTATGCCAATGAGCGCCTCGTCGCCGGTCGCATGACCCAGTGTGTCGTTGACGGCTTTGAAGTTGGTGCCGTCAAGGAATAAAAGCAGTAAGTCATTGATACCGGATGCACGAATCTGTTCGAGACGCTTACTGTAAGCAATCTCGAGGCCTCTGGCGTTGAGTAAGCCTGTTAGGTCATCATGGGTCGCCATATAATTGAGTCGTTCGTTTTCTTCTCGCAGCTGCAAGTTTTCCCAGGCTCTTTTGCCGGCGTTGTAGGCCGTCTTGTAGACCGACTGCTCGATGTGTGAAGCTCCAGGGAATGGCGTAGAGCTATCAAGCTCCTTGGGAGACTGAACGAAGGGCTGGTTGTCTGGATTAGGGATATGTTGTTCGGGCATACTGTAAATTATAACAATATTAAATACTTGACTATGGTTTTAGATAATAAGGCGCGGGCAGCACGAGGCTTTCTTGATATAGGAACTGTATAGTAAACCAGACTGAGAGCTATCATCAAAGTCGTACTCGCCAGGCTCGGGTAGGGGCTCAAGATTGTACCGTGATGGGATATCGGACATAAATTTTACTATACAAAATTAAACTGAATAGCCAATAATCTTAAGAGATTTGCAAGAGATGTGAGTATGGCGTTAACATCATTACGCTATAATCTAATTATAACATAAAAGTTATGTTTATGTCAACATATTAAGTGTATTGATGGCTTCAAAGAGTCTTAAACAAACAAACGTGCGCCTAACAGATGCGTTAGATGGAAAGCCTGCAGGTTCTGTGAATTTTCTGTTGTGGTATAGTTGTGCAGAATGAGGATAGCTATAATCTCGAAGCGCAAGTCGCCCAATACACTTGATCTGATACATGCAGCAAAGACACGGAATATAACCGCCAAGGTGCACCCGCTGCGCGAACTGGCACTTGAAATTGAACAGCTACCTGAACATGAATTCTTCTCATATGACGCATATATATTTCGCGGCTACAATAAGAATTACGCACTTGCCCAGGCGCTCGTACAGCTACTTATAGCACGCGGAAAAATTGTTCTCGACGGCGTATTAGCCAAAAACTTCATCCCTTCCAAGCTGCATGAAGCATTGGTGTATAAACAAAATAATATACCGCATATCCCCACCTACTACGCAGGAAGCGTCAGCGCTTGGCAGGCCTCGAATGTACGATTAGCTTTCCCGGTTATTGTAAAAGACGTTGATTCACAGCAAGGCAAAGGTGTGCGGCTCTGTCGGAACGAAGCAGAGCTTTTGTCAGAAATTGAGGCAAAAAACACGAAAATAATAATCCAGCAATTTATCAACATGCAGTTTGATATACGGGTTATTTGTGTAGGGGATAAAGTCATAGGGGCTATAAAGCGTGAATCGGCAGGTACTGATTTCCGTACAAATATTTCCCAGGGCGGAATTGCGCAAGCATACACGCTCAGCGATGAGGAGCGTTCGCTTGCGTTTCGGGCTCACAAGAGTCTGGGTTATGATGTTTCTGGAGTAGATATTACGCGCGATAACGACGGAAACCTCTGCGTAATAGAAACCAATATTACACCTGAATGGCAGGGATTTAAGCAGGCCACAGGTATTGATGTGGCAGATATAATAATCCAACACACTATGGAGAAATAATGGCAAAATTACGCATTGGATTTTTTAAAGCAGTACAGGGCTCTTTTACGGCAGAGCGAATAGCCGACATAAAAAGACGTCTCGCTGAAGACTACGGTCACGAAATCGTTGAAGCTGACTTTAGGGAAGGAGTACTTATCGACGGTAAAGTATACGTCGGAGAGGTGTGCCTTAATGAAGTGGACGTGTATTTTTGGCATGATACAATCTGGCCTTCGCGTACCGGGGCAGACAGTTACTATCTGCATCTGCTGCGTGCTTTAGAGCATGATGTCAAGGTTATAAATACAGCTGCTGGTACAGAGGCAGCTAATGATAAACTTCGCGCACACTCTCTACTTCGTGCCGCTGAGCTGCCAGTGGCAAGGTTTGCGCTTGTGAGGAGTGATGACCGTGACGGCATGCAGCGGGCATTCCGGGAACTCGATAGCAAGGTATTGATCAAGCCTCGATTTGGTGGCTGGGGGACGGGTATTGTCAGGTGCCAAACCCTTGATGACTTATACGGATTTACCGAGCTCTCAGCAGCTATGAGCGGTCAGCACCAACAGTTTCTTCTTGAACAGTTTTACGATAATGACCCATCTGGCTGGATATCAATCAGTATGATTGGGCAACAGCCCGTGATTGCCTACAGGAAGCCACTTTCGCTGGGCGGATCCGACTGGAAGGTGTACGACCCTGACAAGCAGGATGGTAAAGGCGCACAGTCTGAGTACGTTGAGCCGCCGGAAGCGCTGGTTGCAGTAGCGCAACGTGCGCAACAGGCAATAGGGAAAGATATAATCGGTTTTGACCTTATCAATACGGCCGAAGGTTACAAGATTGTTGACGAGAATGGCCGGCCTGGTCTGTATGAGCATTGTCTCCAGCAAGCCAACGCTAGCATTGTTGATCTGGTTACTGAGCTGATCATAAACAAGATAGAAGAATAAGCATACATAGTATTGAAATTAGTCAAGTAAAATGTTATAATATATAGTTATGGTCTATAGTTCCGAAAAAAAACATATCGGCCCCGTAGAGAAAGTATCTTTTCCAGATCTTGGCGAAGATATTATTACTGCGCGTATTGATACGGGTGCACAGACATCTGCAATCTGGGCAAGTGAAATAGGTTTTGAGAAAGACCAGCTTCGCGTGGTATTTTTTGGAGAGGGACACCCCGCGTACACGGGTAAAAGTTTGTATTTTGATCAATTTTCACGCACAAAAGTTATCAGCTCTAACGGCCAGTCCGAATTGCGTTATAAGATTCCATTGCGCATAGTAATAGGTGGAAAAATAATTCGCAGCCGCTTTACGCTTGCAGATCGCAGCGCACAGAGATATCCGGTTCTCGTGGGTCGGAATACATTGCGCGGAAAGTTCATCGTGGATGTATCAAAAGATTCACCGCTGCTTAATCGAGGAGAATAACGAATGAATATCATAATTTTATCGAAAGGCCCGGGGAATTACTCCACCAAGCGGCTGAAGGAAGAAGCCAAAAAGCGCGGACATAATGTGCGCATTGTTAACTATGCCCGTTGCTATGTGACGCTGGAAAGCGGCAACCCTGTTGTCAGGTATGAAGGTGAGGAAATCCGGGACGTTGATGTCATCATCCCGCGGATTGCCGCCAGCCTGACCAAGTACGGCTCATCCATTGTGCGGCAGTTTGAGATGCAGAATGTTTTCACGACGACAAGCTCGATTGCGATTGTCCGTTCCCGTGACAAGCTGCGGAGCATGCAATTGTTTTCAAAGGCCGGGGTCGGTATCCCGAAGACGGTGTTCGCGCGTGAAACTGACGAAGTAGATGACCTTATCGAACAGGTTGGCGGTGCGCCGGTGATTATCAAGGTTGCCCGCGGCACACACGGCAAGGGTGTGGTCTTGGCTGAGACCCGCAAGGCCGCCAAGGCGGTAATGCAGGCCTTCTACGTGGAAGGCGTGAACTTCCTGGTCCAGGAGTATATCGAGGAATCTGCAGGTACTGACATCCGTGCCTTTGTGGTGGGCGGCAAGGTTGTTGCCAGTATGAAACGGCAGAGCCTTGACGATGACTTCCGCTCTAATCTTCATCAGGGCGGCGAAGGTACACCAGTCAAACTGACGGACGAAGAGCGCAAGACAGCACAAAAGGCTGCCAAGGCCATGGGTCTATCAATCTGCGGTGTTGATATGATGCGCTCCAGCCGCGGGCCGCTGGTGCTTGAAGTCAATGCCAGCCCTGGATTTGGTATAGAGAAAGTAACCGGGCGGAATGTTGCTGAAAAGATTATTGACTATGTGGAGCAGAACGCGAAAGGCAAGCGCAAAAAAGACAAAGTCGGTGCGTAAGTACACACAAACTCTCTTGAAAATTGCCGCAATAACGCTTGTTGTTGGGGCAATTTTTGTTATCGGCAGTCACCATGATAACGGGGTGCGGTTTGGTACTCGTACTTTGCAGCTTGAGCGGGTCGATACGGAGGCAGCACGTATTCGTGGCCTATCCGGACGGCAGGGCTTACCAGAGGGACAGGGAATGCTCTTTGTCTTTGACGGGCCGGGACATCACTGCATGTGGATGAAGGACATGAATTTTGCTATTGATATTGTGTGGCTGGACGGCCATAAGAACGTTGTGCATGTTGAAGAGCGCGTTACGCCGGAAACATACCCCGAGTCATTTTGCCCGCCGGTTCAGGCGAAGTATGTTATCGAGGTCTCGGACGGCTTTGTCCAGGAATCCGGTCTGGCAACCGGCCAACATGTAGATTTTTAGCTCAATTGCCGTAACGAGAAATCACGATGCTAAGGTCAATACCGTTGATACTTCCGTTGCCGTCCAGGTCGCCATTACCTGAGGTCTTGCCATAGTTTCTGAGCACAATATTTAGGTCGGTAGCATCGACGTGGCCGTCTCCATTGACATCGCCGCTGTATTCTTGGGGCGGTGGTGTAGTGGTGTCAGGGTAGGATAATTCGTAGTAGCGGGGAAGTTCGACCTCTTTGAGCGCAGTAGGAGTGGAGAAGTCAAATTGCGGTATTGTTGTTACTTTGCCGGTACCGTCAATTTTGTAGGCGCTACCGTCACGGCGCTGGACCTCGATGAGCATACCCGGCTGTAATACCGACAGGTTGAAATCGCTTGGCTCGAGGTCGCGTGTACCATTGACGAGCACGCGGATAAATTGATGATGCAATGGGTGGTTGGGGTTGTTCTTTTCGTTGATGGCGATTGGTTCCAGTCGTGATCCGCCCACCCAAGAATCTTTGACGACGCGAGGGTGTTTGCCGTCTGCATTGCCACTGCCCAGGAGTACTGAATGGTCGTTGACCCCATTGGCATTAAACACGACCCGTTCGTAGCGCTGGTAGAAGCCGTTTGCGTCAGGGGCTTTGGAGTTAGCGACAAACTCTATGTCCATCTTGGCGTTACCAAATGTGATTGAATCCTCGTGGGCGTATGAGTTGCTGTAGGCGCCTTGCCGGATGCCCTTGTTGTTGTGGTAGTACGCAGCGTGCTTGATGACTGGCGGTGGCCCGACGTTAGACCAGATAAAGGTACCAAGCGCGGCGTTATTGTGGGATATGGTTCGCTCTTGTTCCCATTCACCGAAGTCTGCGGACGGTGTCCACCAGATGCCGGAAGCGTCTACCGTGCCTTGGACGCCGACGGCTACGGAGTCACGTAGCATAAGGCCGGTGCCCTTGGTCAGCTTAAAGCCGGTGACCGTAAATTTATCGCCGTTTGGATCATCAATGTCCGGGCCGCCTGGTGATACCTTGGCAGCGACAGCTCGCTCATAGGTTATGTCGTGGCTCTGCTCTTCTACTCCTTGATCCCACCAATATGCATCAGCCTGGACGTCAAAGGCTATGGTGTTACGGAACGTGATACCATGGCTGGCGTGGGCCACGAAGGTGTGCGAGCCAAAATCGCGCCCGACTACGCCTTCTACGATAGAGCCGCGGCTGCCATCCATAGCATGGTGGAAGTGAATACCCCAACGACCTAATATTTTGCCGTCTTCACCAGGCTTGCCTTCTCTCCAGACCTGGAATTTACGTGGTCCGAAGTGCCGGGCGGTGAAATATTTCAGACTTTGCGGCTTGGTAGAGCGCATGAACAAGTGCGAGCGCTTGCCGGGAGTCCCCTCGATCCGGACATTCCGTGAGAGGTTGAGGACTTCGGCTGTCCACTTGTTGTTTACTTTGGGGTGGGGATATGACACGCCTTGGTTGAGAGTTATGGTCGCACCGTTGACAGCAGTAATGGTTCGCGTGTCAAAGCTTTGGGTGTAGGATCTGTCATCTGGGTTGCCTGGATCTGGTGATTGAGTCGGCGTAATGGTGATTTCGTCGCCAACTTGCCAGCCTACCGGGGCATTCTTAAGTGTAATTTGGGTTGCTCCCTGCGGTATGCTCTCCGCTGCCCAATCCCACGAAGTTTTGGTGGTGCCGTGGATGTCCAGTTCGCCATTGCCCATGACCCACACGCCAACGTCATCCGGTATGGGATCCATGCCGCCGCCAACTACTTTATTTTCGTCAATATTGACTAGCTGGATAAAGTGTTCGACATCTGCGCTCGCCGGCCGCATGACCATTGTGCCTGTAATAATGATGTTACGTTCGGTAATTAACTTTACGTCTTTGTTGGGCGCAAATACCAATGTGCCCATCACATGCATTTCGCCAAGTGTTGGGCTTTGCGGGAGGTCGTAAGTGACGGTGTGGTTGGTGTTGATGCCTATGGTTTCCCCGGCTTTGGGGACTTGACCGGTGCTCCAGACACTCGCGTCACTCCAGTTGCCGCTCTTGACGGTCGTGAGTGAAAAAGCAGCTCGAGTAGAAGCAACCCAATATCCGATACCGGTTGCGACTGTCAGTACAAATAGTAGAGTTATCAGGCCATAGTGGCGCCGAGACCAGGATGGTGATCGTGGTAGCAAGCCAAAAGCCGACTGTGTTTGTCTGCCGGAGCGTGCGTTACGCCTGCGCTGCGGGCCTGTGTTTATGTTCATGGATATAATCCTTAAGGTTAAAGTACGCTTACGTACATCAACTGTCAAGAGAGGTCGAGAAAAGGTGCTTATGCTATCATGAGCATATGATTGGCTATGTAATCCTCGGCCTGGTGCTGGGCTTGCCGCTGCTCCTTGGTATTCTCCTGCGGGTTAATGTTTCATATCTGTTTTTTGCCCTCATGGCGGGCGAGTTGCTGGCCCGTTACTTTGGTGATGATGCCGAAGTGGTCATGGGGCTGGTGACCAAGGATGAGGTGGTGCTACGGTATGCGGAAGTGGTGGTGTTGCTCCTGCCGATAGTCCTGACGGCGCTCGTGCTCAAGCACACTATTTCGCATGGCAAGCTGTTTGTTCAGCTGATACCGATGGTTGTTACCGGTGTCGTGCTGGCGGCATTCCTGCTGCCGATGCTGCCGGACGGATTACAGACCGAAGTCCGTTCTACCCAAATTGGCGGGCAATTATTGAAAGACAGTGATTTCATCATCGGTGCGGTGGTGATGCTCCAGATTGTCTCTCTCTGGTTGCTTCAGCGGAGCAAAGAGGGGCACGGGAAGAAGAAGCATTAGCCGTAAACTACTTTGAAGTGAAACTGGGTATGAATGGGCCCACTGGACTAGCGCACATCTGCACTCGTCCTCGAAGCAGGCTTCTGCGGGCGAGCTTGAAGACCGAACCCAGGACTTGCAGATTTTCTAAAGAAAATCCGCGTCCTGATTTCGAGGCACAATAGACTGCCAATGAAAAAGCCCCACCGTTGGTGAGGCATTTTCATTGGAGGGCCCACTGGGATTCGGTCACCTTTGGCGACCCCGGAACTTCACGATTGGCAGCGTAGCTGCCATCGGAAGATTCCCTTGCGACATGTCACCGGCACGTCTCACCCAGGACACGCGCACGCGTCCTGATTTTGTATCTCGAGTAAGTGCTCCACGAAAAAACTCCACACAAGGTGGAGTTCATTCGTGGAGGGCCCACTGGGATTCGAACCCAGGACACGTGGCTTAAAAGGCCACTGCTCTAACCAACTGAGCTATGGGCCCATGATGAGACAAACCTACGGTTTTTCTCATCGCTCGTCGGCGAAGCCGAGTCGCTGAAGCGACCAAGCTCGCTGCTCTTTTCCCCTTAAGCGAGCTTCCGAAAACTCCGTATATTATCTGGTTTTTGGGGTAAAAAGTCAATTTCTCTTGTAGCCAAGTTTATGATTGGCATTTATAAAGTATATTAACTATTATTCAGGTATGGAAGGTCTGATTCATCATAAGTTCCGGCGCACGACACTGATTTCGGTGGGGTTGGCGGCATTCTTGCTTGGACTTGTCGCTGCTCGGCATGTGGTGGTGCCCGGCTTCTCTTGGCTGTTTTTGCTTCTGCCCTGTGTCGTGATAGTGCGCCGGAAGACGTTGGTTGCGTTGATGGCGGTTTGTCTCATTGGCCTATCACTCGGTGTGGCGCGCGGTAGCACGGTGATGGTGGCGGTGTCCGAATACCAGCAGTTCTATAATCAGGAAATTGCGGCGCAGGGTGTGGTGATTGATGATCCGGTGTATGACGATAATGGGCAATTTGACTTTCGGGTGGGCCGCGTTAGGATTGATGACACAAAACTGCCGGGCCAGGTGCGGGTACGGGGGTTTGTCACTGATATCCGTCGTGGTGATGCGGTGCGGGTGGCGGGGAGGCTGCAAGACGGGTTTGGCAATTACCAGGCGGAAGTGCGGTTTGCTGATATAGCTGTTGTCAGCCGGTCGGGTAGTTGGCTGGAGAAAACCAGGCGGGAATTTTTTGCCTCTACCTATAATGTGTTGCCTGAGCCTCAAGCGAGTTTGGGTTTGGGGTTTCTGGTTGGCTTGCGTTCGGCGCTGCCGGAAGATTTTGATGAGCAGTTGAGGATTGCCGGACTGACGCATATAGTCGTTGCATCCGGCTACAACTTGACTATTCTCGTGCGATTGTCCCGGCGGCTTTTGGTCAAGCACTCCAAGTATCAGGCCTTCATGGGTTCCGTGCTGCTCGTATTGGGGTTCTTGGTTATTACGGGCGCTAGTCCGTCAATTACGCGTGCGGCTGTCGTGACGCTGCTCAGTCTCGGGGCATGGTACTACGGGCGACGGATTCATCCGATACTGCTGATTTTACTCGGCGCGGCGCTGACAGCTGGGGTCAATCCGCTCTTTATCTGGCATGACCTTGGCTGGTGGTTATCGTTCTTGGCATTTACCGGTGTGTTGGTGCTCGCGCCGTTACTAACGAAACGTTTATGTGGAGATAAGCAGCCAAAGTTGCTTGCGCAAGTGGCTATTGAAACAATTGCCGCGCAAGTTATGGCGACGCCACTTATCATGTTTGTATTCGGTGAATTTTCCCTTGTGGCGCTGCTTGCCAACCTGGCGGTTGTGCCATTTATCCCGCTAGCGATGTTGTTTACTTTTGTTGGCGGCTCGGTCGGGTTCGTCTCGCCGGTACTTGGCAGTTGGTTGGCGTTGCCTGCGCAGTGGGTTCTTGGATATATCGTCTCAATTACCCGGCTGCTCGCCTCGCCCTCGTGGGCACAGCAGTCTGTTGCGCTAGGTGCCGGCGGTCTTGCTGTTTTGTATGGGGTGGTGGCTATGGTGGCTGTTGTTTTGTACCGCAAGACAAAGCTTCGATTTCACCACGTGCCGGCTGTCGTCGAATAGGAAAAGCATGGTATAATAACAGATATAGAAACGTGTTTTTGAAGGATTTTTATTATGGCAGGTCACAGCAAGTGGGCGCAGATCAAGCGCCAAAAGGGAGTTAATGACGCCAAGCGTGGTGCTCTATTCACGCGCCTTGGTAACCAGATAGCTATTGCAGCGCGTAGTGGTACTGATCCGGCCATGAATCCATCACTTGCTATGGCCGTCGAAAAGGCCAAGGCGGCCAACATGCCGCTGAGTAACATTGAGCGGGCAATCCAGCGTGTTAAGGATAAGTCGGCAGCGGATCTCCAGGAGGTCATGTACGAAGGATATGGTCCGGGGGGTGTGGCGATTTTGGTTGAGTGCGCGACTGATAACTTAAACCGCACGTATCCGGAAGTACGCCTTGCTTTCAGCAAGCACGGCGGCAGCATAGGCGAAAAGGGCTCGGTTGCCTTTCAGTTTGAGCGCAAGGGTATGATCCGGGTGAAGGGCAGCGGTGATGAGCTGGTGCTGACAGCACTCGATGCCGGCGCGGAGGATGTGCAGGAGGAAAGTGAAGAATCAGTTGTCTACACCGACCAGAAGGAACTGGCTCGCGTCCGTGACGGGTTAAAAGAAGCGGGCGTTGAAGTGGTCGAGGCGGAGCTTACCTATGTCCCGAACAACACGATAGAGGTCACCGATAAAGAAACAGCCGGCAAAATCATGCGCCTTATGGATGCGCTTGATGATCTGGATGATGTCACTGCGACACACACAAACTTTGACATAAGCGACGACATTACGCTGTAAGTATTCTATAACCAGCATTTTGACGTGAATAAAACCTAAGCGTATTATTCACATTATGAACAGGTTGTTCTGTTTGGTGCTGCTATTTGGAGGGACATTGTTGTTGCCTCTTGTGCCGCAGACAGCCTACGCCGCAGATGAACCGCGGCTATTTATTAGCACAGTCAAGACAAGCGGTGGGAATACGAGCGAGAAAACAGTTGAGTATATTGAGCTGTATAACGCGGGGCTTGCGGACGTTTCTCTGGATGGGTGGTTCGTTGAGTATGCCAAGCCGTCAAGTGGGCGAGGGCCAGAAAGCTGTGGTACTGATCCGTGGGATAGTCCGGATCTTACGGTAACAGAAGTCACGTTAAGCGGGACGGTTTTTTGGCACGATGCTTTGCGGGTACCGCTCAGAATGAATGACAATGTAGCCGGTAGTCTCCGCCTGGTGCGGCGGGTTACGGACGATTCGGTAGTCGTGCATGATGTTGTGGGGTGGGGGAGCGAAACGTCGGTTGCTTACTGCTTTGAAGGGACTGCTGCTGTAATTCCAAAAGGCGATACAGCGCTCATGCGCTGCACGGTGGATGGCATCCCAGACGATGTAAATGATAACTCGAGAGATTTTCAGCTTATTGCAGTGGGCGATGGCCCAGAGCCGTGCGAGCCGCCGCTTGTTGATGAATCGGATGAAGACGAAACGCTCGATCCTATTGTGTACTATCCAGTTGAGATTACAGAGCTACTACCCGATCCTGGCGCAGGGTTGCTCGATAGCGAGGATGAGTTCATTGAGCTGTATAATCCGAATGAATTTGCCGTCAACATAGAAGGTTACAGACTCTTTACAGGGAGTGCCAGCAAGTCGTATGAGTACGCGCTGCCGGATCTAACGCTGGCGCCGAAAGCCTATGTAGCCCTCTACGCACGCGATACGAAATTATCGCTTGTGAATACAACCGGCTATGCGTGGATTGAAGCGCCTGACGGGACGCTGCTGTCCGAAACGCATTGGTATGAGAATATAAAATCCGATATCGCGTGGGCGCTGATTGATAACGCATGGGTGGCAACCAATCAGCCGACACCCGGTGCTGCAAACAAAGCATCTCTTATCGATGAAGCGGCGGCAAAAGCGGCCAACACCGAGTTGCCACCATGTGGCGAGGGACGATATCGTCATCCTGAAACCAACCGCTGCCGGAATATCGAAACAGCTACCAGTGAACTGGTGCCATGCCGCGAAGGTCAAGTCCGCAATCCCGACACCAACCGGTGCCGCGCTATCACGACAGCAAGTTCTGATCTAACACCGTGCCGCCCTGGCCAAGAGCGTAATCCTGAAACCAACCGCTGCCGAAACGTGGCGGCTGCCACGACCGAGCTGAAACCCTGCCAGGAGGGGTATGAGCGCAACCCCGAAACCAATCGTTGCCGCAAGATAGCCGTGAACACAGCTGCGGCTTTGGCGGGTGAAACCACCCAAGCAAGACCCGACTATACACTTATCGGTATCGGCTTGGCGGCTGCCTTTGGCTACGCTGCATATGAGTACCGGCAAGACTTTGGCAATGCACTTCATAAGATTCGCACCCAACGCACTATCAACAAAAGTGCAGGCAAGTAGCATACGGCGTGCGAATAGGCGATAATAAGGCGATGAGAATTCTTGGCATTGATCCGGGCACTGGCATATTGGGGTTTGGGGTTATTGACGCTCAAGGACCAAAAGCACAATTGGTAGACGCCGGTGTCATCCGTACACCGGTAAAGGAAGATGACGCGGTGCGGCTGGTGACCATTTATGATGAACTGACGGAAATTATCAAACAGACCAAACCGACAGAAATGGCCGTCGAAAAACTGTTCTTCGCCCAGAACGTCACAACTGCGATGACCGTGGCGCAGGCCCGAGGGGTGGTGTTGCTCTGCGGCATGCAGGCTGGACTCAAGATAGCTGAATACACACCACTGCAAATCAAGCAGGCGCTGACTGGCTACGGCCGGGCAGAGAAGCGGCAAATCCAAGAAATGGTCCGCGTCATTCTGCAGCTCAAGGATGTACCGAAACCTGATGACTGCGCCGACGCGCTGGCCGCTGCCATCTGCCACTCCATGACTGTGCGATAACTACAACAGGCGCTCATGGCGTCCGCAAGAGGAGTACGGTACAATATTGCTAATGATTGCAACACTTACTGGCGTCGTAAGCGAAAAATTGGGGGAATTAGTTATCCTCGATGTCCGAGGCGTGGGCTACGGTCTGCTGGTGACTGCCGAGGATTATGGCCGGCTGAATGTTGGCGAGAGTGCTAAAGTCTATGTGTATGAACATCTTCGAGAGAATATGCATGACTTGTTTGGCTTTGTGAATCTTGATACGAAAGCGCTGTTTGAGCAACTGCTGAGCGTGAATGGCGTGGGGCCAAAAATGGCGCTGAGCATCCTGAGCGTTGGCAACACCGGCGAAGTACGAACGGCAATTGCTGGTGGTGACACCAAATACATCCAACGGGCATCAGGCGTTGGTAAACGGGTAGCCGAGAGAGTGGTAGTTGATCTCAAGGACAAAGTAGGCCTTGCTGGTGTTGACCTCAGCCTGTCAAGCATGCTGCAGTCCGACGCGGTGCTTCGACAAGATGAAGCGGTCGAGGCACTTGTCGCACTTGGGTATTCTCCCCAGGATGCAGCGCACGCCTTAAGCAGTGTTGATGACAGTCTGCCGACTGAAGAGCGTATTAAGCGGGCGCTCAAAGGAGTGGTGAAATAATGGCGATTGAGCGCATTGTAAATACCGGTGCAGACGAGGGCGACGTCCAGGAGCAGGAGTTGGAAGTAACACTTCGGCCGCGTGATTTTGCCAATTATATAGGCCAGGAGCGGCTCAAGAAAAACTTGCAACTGGCCATAGCCGCTGCCAAAAAACGCAGCGAGCCGCTGGACCACGTCTTGCTTTATGGACCACCGGGGCTGGGCAAGACGACCATGGCAAGTGTTATTGCGAATGAAATGGGTACGAGCATCCGGATTACCAGTGGACCGGCAATCGAACGGGCCGGCGATCTGGCCAGCTTGCTGACCAACCTCCAGGACGGTGACGTATTATTTGTGGATGAAATCCATCGCCTAAGCCGCACCGTAGAAGAGGTGCTGTATAGCGCGATGGAGGATTTCAAGCTGGACATTATGCTTGGCAAGGGGCCATCCGCCCGGAGCCTGCGGCTTGATTTACCAAAGTTTACGATAATTGGCGCGACAACCCGAACCGGTGCGTTGGCAGCGCCATTGCGAGACCGGTTCGGTATGATACACCGGCTGGAATTCTACTCGCCTGAGGAGGTGCAGCATATTATCAAGCGGGCAGCTTCAATCCTTAATATCAAAATCGACGATGAGGCTGCGGCTGAGCTGGCTCGTCGGGCGCGCCTGACGCCCCGAATCGCCAACCGGTTACTGAAGCGCGTTCGGGACTACGCTGATATTAACGGCGACGGCATCATCGATACGCAAATCAGTACGCAAGCTATGGCCCTCCTGGAAATTGATGACCTAGGGCTTGATCCGGGTGACCGTATGTTGCTTGAGGCGATTATCGAGCACTACGAAGGCGGCCCGGTAGGGGTGGAGACGCTGGCTGCCATTACAGCCGAGGAACGCAGCACCATTGAAGATTTTTATGAACCGTATCTCATGCAAATAGGCTTACTGGAGCGTACATCGCGCGGTCGCAAAGTTACCCACAAGGCCTACGAGCATCTCGGAAAACCCCGCAAAAAATCCTCCTCCCAAACCCAGATTATCTAAAAGTCAGTAGTCCCGAGCTAGAGCTCTCCGCTTGAGCGTAGTATCGTCGTTCTTGCCGCAGCCCGCAACGAGCCGTACAAAAGTACGGTGAGTGAGGACTACAGGCAAAACGGCGATAATGCGCCAAGAGGGCTTTGGAAAGTTTTGGGCTTTGCCCAAAAGTTGGCAAAGCCTGGCGGAGTGCTCTAGTCGAAGACGCGCATATAGCCACGCTTCACCCAGGTCGTCACGAGATTATCACTCCCTGGCACCGAAGCGGTAAAGTTGATGACCGCATTGTTGCCAAGGTCAATCGTCTGCCCGGTGACGGCGCCAATCGCCCCATTGTTGGCGACGCGCACCCTTGACCAGTGTGACCAGAGGATAGTATGTGAGGCGCTGCCGTTATTATCGAGGCTGATGGTTAGTACATTTTGGCTGTTAGCCAGATCAGGGCCGGTGACGGTCGTGCACTCCGGCGAACATGCGGCAGCACTCCAGAAGGTGACAACCTGCACCCCGGTATTGCTGGAGTTGGGAACAATTTGTGCATTGTTACCAAACCTAAAGCCGCCCGTACCGGATGTATTGCCGCCATCAACCATAATTGTCGGACGCGTTGTTCCGAGCGTGTTCGAAACAATAAACCTCGAGTTATTACCCATATTCACGTTGCCGGTAATCCATACGTCACCGGTAATGGTTATCCGACAGTTATTGCCCATATTCACGTTGCCAACAATCTTTACGTTTGCTGGCCAGGTTTTATTGCCGTTATTGCCGCAGGAAACGGAGCTATGGTTAGAAGCGACCGTGGTTGCGACGGCGTTTTTGTGCGCGGTACGGTCATAAGCGGGGAGCGTTATGGGTGCGACTGTTTCGCCAGCAACAAGACCAGGATTGTACATCCTTGTGCCATTGGTTTGATTAGTGGCTCGAACGTCAGCATAAATTTTGGCATTATTTCCCATGCTGATTGGCTGACCATTGCCCGGCCCGCAGGCTTGGGGGTAAGAGGCATCCGGCGGTTGCGGACAGCTCTGATGCGCAACCCGGACGTTGACCGGGTTAGTCGTCAGGCCAATCTGGGAATTATTTCCCATGGTTATCTTACCGTTTACGACGACATCACCGCCTGAAATCTTGGCATTGTTAGACAGGATTAAGCCGCCAACACCAGTAACGACGGACGAAGCGCCGGTGCCAGACGTTACGGCCTGGATGTCGACCTCGTACTTACGGGTGAGTTTAGGGGTAGGTGCATCGACCGGCGAGTACGTACGAGCCGTGACGGCAAGGATTTTATGATCGTCTGAATTACCAGAAAGTACTTCCGTTTCGTATGTTGTCTTTATATTGCTGGCATTCATGAGCTCAATTTCGCCCCCGGTACCCGTCCAATCAGGGTCTATGTTGAGCT
This sequence comes from uncultured Candidatus Saccharibacteria bacterium, assembly GCA_964507855.1. Taxonomy (GTDB): domain Bacteria; phylum Patescibacteriota; class Saccharimonadia; order Saccharimonadales; family CAZDQS01; genus CAZDQS01. The sequence goes on from CAZDQS010000001.1 coordinate 245,333, forward strand.
CGGTAAGGCCGGCATCGAGGCCAGCATCGGCAGCCAGTTGGGCATTTACCCGGTATGTTTCTCTTGTCGCAAGGTTGTAGGTGGTTAGCGACAGTGAGCCAACAAGCGCAATAAGCGTCACAATGAATATAACAGTAAAAAGTAGTACGGGGAGAATGTAGCCTTGTTGGTTAGCTGCGTGTGAACGTCTCATCTTTAGTAATTCCTCAGCGTCGTTTGGATAGAATTATTAAACGTAATGGTGCTGCCGAATGTCCGCCGAGACATGCTCACGGTGACTAATGCAGACCGGGCCTGGGTCGGGTCGGCGGTTTCGTCGTTATTCTCATCATAGAAGGTAAAGGTAAGGTCATCTATGTCGGCGGTGTAGTTGCGGTCCGTCGGACACGAGCCACTTGCCGAGGCAGCGGGACAGGTTGTAATGGCGTCATTGTCGGGGGCGTTTTCATTCTTGAGAATACGCTTGTGGAGTGTCCTGTCCTCGATGAAGTAGATAAGATGGTTGCGGTAAGGGTAGCCTGTTAGCGGGTCATAGATGATCCTATCGCTGCTATCAGTTGCGGGTGAATCGATGATGAGCACATTGTTGTCATCGCTTGTTGCCCAGCCGCCAGCTGGAGCATTGGCATCCTCAAGGGCGCTAACTTGGCTTAATCCGTCGGCCAGCCGCATATCTTCGACGATGGTGCGAAGCACAAAATGCGACTCGACTGCCAGTTCGGCCGTAACGCGGCTTCGCACGGTTTCACCGAAGTAAAAGAGCGATATCGTGACCAATACGCCAGACAATACTGTCGCGATGCCAATAGATACCATGAGTTCGACCATAGTGAACCCGGCTTGGGCGCGGTTACGGAGGGGTGAGACACTACGGTCGGTCATTGGCCTACTCCTAGTTCGCTGATGATGGTTTTGTAGGTTTGCGTGCGAGGCTCTCCATAATCTTGGTACGTGATGGTGATGACCGCCTCGAGGATGCCCGCCGAAGGATTAGAGATTGTATAGGTGGCACTTTTCGGCGCGGCAAGTTCAGGTGGAAGTTCGGCCGTAAAATCAACTGTGCCGACGCTAAGGCTATTGAATCCTGCACTTCGTATCTGTTCGGCCTTACTCTCGGCAATAAGATTTGTCAGGGCCAGGTCGCGCGAGCGATTATTGATGCTCATAAGGTTCTGGACACCTGCCGTAAGAGCAGTAATAACAACCGCAAAGACACCGATTGCAATCAGAAGTTCTAACAGGGTAAAACCGTGCTCATCCCTTCGAGCGTGTAGCATAAGCATATTGTACAGCATTGCGGGCGAGAAGGGGCGCCCCAAGAGCTGGTATAATGGCGATATGCAGCAAAAACCACCATCCAATCTCTCGGGTATTGGCCGACGTTTCTTTGAACTTATTGAGTTTGATGAAGATGAGCAGCTTATTACTGAGATCCGAAAACACCCGTTTGGCCTTGCCATAACCTATATAACCGGAGGCTTGGTCATCGCTGCGATACTCCTCATTGCCGCAGTGCTTGTCTCGTCATCGTCAGTCAATAGCGTGACAGGCATGGTGGGTGGCGGCAATCTCGATGCACTTGTCATTATCGCGGCGACTGTGCTAGTGCTGCTGACCGCCGGTGTGACTATAATCGGCGCCATCCTTTATGAAAGTAATGTTGTTTTCGTGACGAATGAGAAAATTGCCCAAGTTCTCTACACGAGCATATTCAACCGCAAAATCTCGCAGCTCAATATTGGCAACGTGCAGGATGTTACGGTGGATCAGAACGGATTTTTTGCTCGGATTTTTGACTACGGAACGCTCACAATTGAGACAGCCGGGGAGCAAGTAAACTACGTATTTACGTTTGCGCCCAAGCCCTACCTCTGTGCGCGGCACATTATATCGGCGCACGAAGCATACGAAGAGAAGTACGGAAACTAGCTGCGTTTTACTCGGAAGGTAGAACTCTCTATTCCTGGAAGGGGTTCTCGCGGCCGTTGTCAAAGAGGGCTTCAAGTGTAATGTTGCGGTCCTCTAGCTCTTGTATCTGTCGGATAGCATCCTCGTCGATTTTGACGCGCTTGACCTCTTGGACTTTCTCGTCAATCTGCATTTGGCTCGGCTCTATGTTGGCAAGTACGTTAATGCGGTGGAGCATGAAGCCGAATACACCGGCGCTAACCACGATAAAAAGTATTACCCTGTGTCGGTACGCGAGGCGGCGGAGCGGTGCAATTTTCTCGAGGTAAGTAACTAGTTGGTCTTTCATGGTTTTACAAAGATAGTTAGGTTAACGCTAAAGTCAAATTCGCCCTCACCTTGGTTGGTTGGGGTTATGGTAACTTGGGAAACTTGCATGGTGCGGCGGTTGAGTTCGAGTTTTTGCAGGAATTGCTGGAACCGCTCAAAGGTAATCGGCTGGTTTGGCGCTGCCTTATCGAACCCAACAGAAGCGGAGATGCCGAGTACTCCACTGATGCCTTCGACTGGTTTGGCCTGGGTCACGGCATTGGTAGCTTGCGATTGTGTTTGCGGCTGCGCGCCTTCAGTGGTTGTCTGCGGCTTGGCAGTTTGTGTCTTGCGGCCAAGTTCAGAGGTGGGGAAAGTGATGTTGGTGATGCGAATGCCGCTTTCCTCGGCAATAGCAAACAGTTCTCGTATGGCACGAGCTTGATCTTTGTCCTGGGGCAGGATGCGATCAATGCTGGCTTTGAGTTCTTCGTGCTGTTTCAGCTCATTGCGGGAGCGGACAAAGGTGCTTTCTTTGGCTTCGACGCCGGCAAGCTCTGCTTTGATACTGGCAACATTAGCGGCTTTTGTTTGAAGATATTGGTTAGAGAAGTAAGCAACCGCACCGCCCGTGACAACGAGCAGCGCCAGAACGCCCATCATCAGATAGTTAAATCGTTTTGCATTCATTGGGCGTTATCTCCAAGTGAATTGAGGAACAGGAAGGTAGCATCTTTCTTATATAAAGCTCGGATGCTGACTTCACATGGATAGGCGGTTGTGGCGGTCTCGCCTTCAGCCGCACAGGTTAGGGAAACAATGTCAGCTTCTTCAAACAGTTGATTGGCGGGGTCGGTGAAGTTGACTTGGGTTTGGGCGGCGGTTTTTTCATCGCGCGTGCCTACCATGAGATCGAGGGCAACATCCTCAGGTGTTAACGTCAAACCAGTCAGTACAGCGCCTTCCGGCAAGGCCGCTCCCAGGTGCGGGATAAGTTGCGAGAATAGCACCTGCTTGGACAATATCTGCATAACGGTGCGGACGCCGTTTGCAAGCTCTGTGTATTCCTTCTGGCTCTCGGGTAGTTTTTCGCGTTCGATTCGTTGGTTGGTCGAGTCGACTGTCAGGCGCAGGTTCTTCTCGCTGTTGCTGATATAGAAATGCCCGAAAAACGCCGTTACGCACAGGCCGGCAATCACGCAAAATACCGCAACACACCAGTGTAGCAGTATGCGGTTACGGCGGGCGTAGCGCATTTGCTCTTTCAGGTCGGTCGGTATGAGGTTGATCATTGCATCTCCTCTCCCGGTTCTAACATAGCGAGTCCAGCCACAGTAACATACATGGAGCGCTCGACTGCGTTTGGCGGCTGCAGGTCGTGGAACTTGATGGCTCTCCAGGGACTGGCCATTCGCGTGGGAAGGCGCAATTGGTCGGTGATGTAGTCGCTGAGCCCCGGCATGTTTGCGCCACCACCGAGGGTGATAACCTGGCCGATTTTACTTTGGGAATTTTCGCGGTCGTCGTAGTACCGCACCATTTTTCGGATTTCTTTGACGAGCCGGTCGAGTGAGGGCTTGAGTGTCTCGATGATTTCTGCCTGTTTCTTGCTCTTGTCAAGACCGTATTTTGTCTTGATGGTGTGGGCAACTTGTCGTGAGACGCCAAGTTTTTGAGCGATGAGGTCGGTGAAGTTATCTCCGCCGCCTGCAACCGTACCGGTGACAATAATGGTTTTGTCGATAATTGTTATGTCAGCCGAGACCGATCCGAAGTCAATCAAAATTGTAGGGGTATCGCCCGGTTCTGTATTCTTGACTAAGCGACTGGCGGCACTAATAGTTGTCTCGAGTGAACACAGCTCCAAACCCATAACATCACAGAGGGCGACGTATGAATCAACGAGCTTCTTTGGTGCTGCGACGACAAGTAGCTCTAGCTCCTTCCCGTTGTCAGCCGTGATTTCATAATCTATGTAGAGGTCATCTACGGGCATGGGGATATATTGCTCTGCTTCGGAGCGTACTGCGGCGTCAATGTCCTTTTTGTCGAGCTTCGGTAACTTCATGGTCCGGCTAAAGACTCGGGCCGCCGGTACCGTTAACGCGACGCGGCGGGTGCTGATGGTGCCGATAAGGCTGTGCTCGAAAAGCTCCTTTGTTGCTTTGGCGATAATTTCAGGTTTCACAATGACGCCGTTATTAACTGCGCTTGGGTCAAAACTGGCAATACCGTAGCCGGCTACCGCGGCCGAGGCCGCACCCATGTCCTCGATCTGCATCACTTTGACAGTGCTAAAGCCCAGGTCAAGGGCGAAAATGGGCTTGTCTTTATACAGAAGCGGTATATTCATATGAAATTTATATTCCCGAGCTCAAATCTTATGTTCAGTATAGCAAAATGCTCACGGTTATCCCAATCTATTCGACGTGGTAAAACGAAACCGCCCCCAGGAGTTGAGGGCGGTTTTGGTAATCATGCTGAGCAGATTAGTTATTGTTCAGACCAAGCTTGACGTACGGGTTCGTTGTCGTTCCGGACGGACGCTCAATGTACGTCTTGAGCACGTAACCGGTACAGCTTGTGCCGTCACAGCCGTATGGCACGTACAGGTAGCTTGCACCACCGTCGGTGTCGCTGGCTGGTGCAGCAACTGCATTGGCTGCATCTTCGTCAGCTACAGCAGCATTGATGCTAATGCTGTCACCACCTGTTGGGTCTGTCATCGCACCTGCATCCATACCAGGGAAGGTGTCAGCAGTGAACGTGCTTGGATAGTGACTGTTGTCGTTGTAATACTCTTCCAGCTTGCTATGCAATGTGTTGACATCGGTTACGCGCTGTGTGTCGCGTGCCTTCGCCTGTGCACCCTGGAAGTTGTTGAGCACAAGCATTGCCAAAGCAATGATGATGGCGATCACGATAAGAAGTTCGATAATCGTGAACCCTTCTTTTGCTTTCTTGATTTGTTGAAACATAGAAGCCCACCCTCCTTGTTTTAGTGAACTGAATAAAGCCTGTTTGTTAATGTTTTTTATATATGGCTTATGCTTATACACTATCATAAGCTCTTTAAGATGCAATAGTTTGCGATGAAAAAATACACTGACAAGATAGAACAAAAATGTATAAAAAGCGTCTAGAGCTGTGTAGAGAGATTGCTGATTGGCCCAATGACGGCAGCAGCGATGAGCCCAACCATACCACCCATAACGACAATCATGATGGGCTCAATAATGGAACTCATACTGTCCACGATGGCATCTACTTCTTCCTCGTAGAAGTCAGCGACTTTTACGAGCACGGTATCGGTTTTACCGGTTTCTTCGCCAATGGAGAGCATCTGACTGACGATTGGGGGAAAGGTGGGGCTGCTGGCGAGTGGCACGGAGAGCTGTTGGCCGTTCGCGACTGCCTTGGACGCGCTCATGAGCTCGTCCTCAATAACAGAATTACCGATGGCCTTTGCGGTTACTTCAATTGAGTCCAGGACTGTCACGCCGGCGCTCATCAGGGAGGCGAAGATACGGGCAAACCGGGCGATGGCGACCTTCTTTATAACAGTTTTCAGTACGGGGATTTTTAGCAAGAACTCGTCTTTTTTGCGTCTCCCGCCCGGGGTCTTGATGTAGCGGCGAAGGAAAAAGCCGCCGATGAGTGCACCGCCAACGATGATGTACCAATGTGAGGTCATGAAGCCACTAATGCTGAGCATGATTTTGGTCAGGGTTGGCAGTTCGGCGTCCGGGCCGGCCAGATCGGTAATCATAACGCCGATGCGCGGCATAGCGATAAGCATCAGGCCGAAGAACACCGCTGTTGTGATGGTAAGTAGTACGATCGGGTATGTCATGGCGCTCTTGAACTTGCCGCGGATGTGGGCGTCTTTTTCTTGCTGGGTTGCTAGTTTGCGCAAGATTTCATCCAAAATACCGCCAGCCTCGCCAGCTCGGACCATGTTGACGTAGATGGGCGAGAAGACGTTCGGGTGTTTCTCGAGCGCATCGGCGAACGCGCTCCCACCCTCGACATCTTTGGCGACTTGATTAATGTGCTCGCGGAGCGTTTGGTTCTCGGTTTGGGCCTGGAGGGTGGCAAGTGAGCGGGCCAGGGGTACGCCAGCATTAATCATAGTAGCCAACTGCCGTGTAAAGATGACGAGGTCTTTGAGCTTTACTCTATTGCCGCCGATATTAAGGTTCAAGTTGCCGAGCATACCGCCCCCCTTGGAGGCGCTGATAGTGAGCGGCCTGAGTTCACGACGTTGGAGCGTCTGGCTGGCGGAGAACTGGCTCGAGGCGTCGATAGTACCGGTAACGCGCTTGCCTGATTTGTCGAGAGCGGTGTATACGAATTGGGCCATATCCTATTCCCTCGTAACCCTTAGGATTTCTTCTATGCTTGTCATACCCAAGAAGGCTTTGACAAGCCCGTCCAGCTGCATTGTGGACATGCCTTCCTCTATGGCTTTGGTCTGAATTTGCTCACTGGTGCCATTGGAGACTATCAATTTTTGGATTTCCGGCGAAACATCCAATACCTCATAGATACCCATGCGTCCCTTGTAGCCAGTGTGGCCTTCACCGAGATCACCCTTTGGTCGCCAGAGCGTGAGCTTGCTTGATTTTGGCTTGCCGAACGCTTCTTGGGCTTCACCGACAAGCTCTTGGACACGCTTCCATTCAGCGTCGGAGTCAATGCCGAAAACACGGGCAAGCTCCTTCAGCTCTTTGTCGTCGGGGGTGTACTCTTCGCACTCTTCCGGTACGAGGCGGCGAACGAGGCGCTGGCCGATGACGACACGTACAGTGCTGGCAATCAAGAACGGCTCAATACCCATGTCTAAAAGACGCGGCAGACAGGTTGCGGCATTGTTGGTGTGGAGCGTTGAAAAGACCAGGTGGCCGGTTAACGCAGCCTGGACGCCCAAGCCTGCGGTTTCACCGTCGCGGATCTCACCAACCATGATGATGTTCGGATCTTGGCGCAGCAGTGCACGCAGGCCGTTTGCGAATGTCATGCCGGCGATTGGATTTACCTGTGTCTGATTGACGCCCTCCAGCTTGTATTCGACGGGATCTTCGACGGTAGAGATGTTGACGTCCGGTTTGTTGAGGATGTTGAGCACGCTGTGCAAAGTTGTTGACTTACCGGAGCCGGTCGGACCGGTGACGAGAATCATGCCGTGTGGTTGGACGATGGCATTGTTGATATTGCGGAGCGCCAGACCCCAGAAGCCCAGCTGCTCCAAGGAGAGTGGCTCGCTTGATTCGTCGAGCACGCGCATGACGACTTTCTCGCCGTCGGCTATTGGGAGCGTAGAGACACGGAAGGCAAACACGCGGCCGTTCATGTTGATCTTGAAGCGGCCGTCCTGTGGCGCGCGTCGTTCGTCAATCTTGAGGTTGGAAAGGATTTTGATGCGCGAGACGAGTGCCGCCATGGTGCGCTTCGGCAGCTTATTGGCTTCGCGTAACACGCCGTCGACACGGTAGCGTACCAGGACAAATTTGGCGCGCGGCTCGATGTGGATATCGCTGGCGCCGGATTTTACGGCATATTCGATAATCAGGTTGACCGTCTGAGCGATCGGCGAATCTTCGCTGAGGTCTTCTTCGTCGACTTCTTCTTCGTCAATGCCTTCGCCGTCCTCATCAGTCATGACTTTGCTGATTTCGCTTGAAATGTTGCCGCGGTACTGGTCCAGCGCTGCAAGGATATTTGTCCGGGTTGCCGCGGATATCTTCAGGTCCGCACCAAGCTGTTTCTGCAGGAAGCTAATTGCCTGGACATCATCCGGATCGAGCATGGCGATCTGGTGCGAACCGTTCTCGGCGATGCCAAAGACGACAGCGTTGTACTGACGGGCGATGCGCTCGGGAATGAGCTTGAGGATATCGCGCGGGATAGATTTAGGGTCCAGCTCGACAAAGGGAACGTCAATTTCTTTGGCGTAGGCTTTGGTGGCTTCAGTTTCCGACAGCAAGTTTGAAGCAACAGCTAACTCAAGCAGCGGCTTCTTGTCACTTTTAGCCTGCGCCTTGAGGTCTGCAATTTGCTCTTTTGTGACTTTGTCATTCTTATCGAGCAATTGCTCCACAAAAGTATCGGATATACGCATAGTGTTCCTACGAATTATACATAAATAACCATAAACACTACAGGACTTACGCACCAGCCAGCTTTCCAATTTGCTTAGTTGCCCTAATTGTAAAAGACACGGGTGTTTACCAGGAAAAGCTGGAAGGGTTGTCAAGTAGGTTGTACACTACTTTTATCATAGCCGCAAAGTTGATATACTGGCACTTGAAGCATGAGAGTGCTAACGAAAGAGGGAGGATAAGGTATGGCTGAGGCAAAAGACAGCAAGCAGGGTGTGTCCGAGGGTAAGAGCAAGGCATTAGGGCTAGCACTCGACCAGATAGAAAAACAATTTGGCAAGGGCTCGATTATGAAGCTCGGTGAGGCCCACAAGGTCAATGTCGAGACGATTCCGACTGGCAGTATCTCGCTTGATTTGGCGCTGGGCGGCGGTATTCCAAAAGGAAGGATTGTTGAAATTTACGGCCCGGAAAGCTCCGGCAAGACAACGTTGACACTGCACGCTATCGCTGAAGTGCAACGTAACGGCGGTACGGCCGCGTTTATTGATGCCGAACACGCCCTTGATCCTGCCTATGCCAAGCGCATCGGCGTAGATGTCGAAAACCTGTTGCTTTCACAGCCGGACAATGGTGAGCAGGCGCTGGAAATTGTTGAGACGCTGGTGCGTTCCAACGCCGTTGATTTGATTGTCGTTGACTCGGTAGCTGCGCTGGTGCCGCGGGCTGAAATCGAAGGCGAAATGGGCGATAGCCACATGGGGCTCCAGGCGCGGTTGATGAGCCAGGCGTTGCGCAAGCTGACCGGTATTATCAACAAGTCCAAGGGCACAGTCATATTCATTAACCAGATCCGTATGAAGATTGGTGTGATGTTTGGCAACCCGGAGACGACGACCGGCGGTAATGCGCTGAAGTTCTACGCTTCGGTTCGCATGGATATTCGCCGTACCTCGCAAATCAAGCAGGGCGAGGAAGTCATCGGTAACCGTACGCGAGTGAAGGTAGTCAAGAACAAGATTGCGCCGCCATTCCGCCAGGCTGAATTCGACATCATGTACAACAAAGGTATTAGCCGCTCCGGCGATGTGCTGGACATGGCCGTGGATCGGGGTATTGTTGAGAAGTCCGGCGCCTGGTTTGCCTACAATGACGGCAAAATCGGCCAAGGCCGCGAAGCCGCCAAGAACTATCTAGAAGAAAATCCCAAAACCATGGAAGAAATAGCCAAGAAAGTAGCCGAAGCCGCCGCCAAGGAGGAATAGCAATGGACAAACCAAGACCACATATACCGGAATGGTCAGATCGGGGCGCAGATATAGCAGATATAGAGGAGAGATCCGATCCGCCCATGCCGCGTGAGTATCGGGAAGATTACACGGGTACAGGCACCTATGTGGCTATTGCTCCATCTCCTGATACGCCATCATGGGTTCGGGAGACCTTAACTGGACCTACTGAAGAAGTAGAGGCATCTACGAGAGTCAATGAGTATATTGCCGGCACTCCCGAAGTGAGGGCCCCACGACCATTTCCACTAGACGGTACCGAAAAGCCAGGAGAAGTCTATGCCTTTTCTTTACCTCCACAACTTCCAGCGGCATGGATGCGTAAGCGTATTGAAGAGATTCGCAACAGATCTAAGTAAGGCTCTAAGGCCGAGAATTGCCACGAAAGAGTAGAATGTAAGCCATGACTGGCATAAACCATGTGATGACGGGTGCAGTTATTGCACTGGCAGTAAAGCAACCCGCGGTGGCACTACCCTTGGCATTCCTTTCTCATTATGCCCTTGACGCCTTACCGCACTTTGGATACGACAGGAGTATTTTTGAGCGCAATAAAAAGAAGCTTTTCTGGACTGTTTTAGGATTCGATGCCGTTCTTACTGTGGTCGTCATGGGTATTGCATTCTTTCAGGTCTTAACGGGCGAGTTAGCATGGCCGGTACTTGCGGGTATGCTTGCGGCATTTGCACCAGACGGGGCATGGATATATAGATTCGCGGTAGAAATTCGCACTAAAAAGTTCGCTCCTCCCAATCGCATTAACGCTTTCCATGCTTGGATCCAATGGTGTGAGCGGCCCTGGGGACTGGTTGTTGAAATAGTGTGGCTAGTATTAGTGGTCTTTTTCTTCAAACAGCTTGCTTAAAAGTAAACACGCGCCACCTGTTAAACTAAGCATATGACGACCGCCAACCACATTATTTCGGGCGCAGTCATCGCTGTCGCTATCCAGCAGCCGTTGCTTTCTATACCACTTGCGTATGCCTCCCATTTTGTATTGGACGCTATCCCACATTTTGGTTACGAGCAGAAAGGCTACGGGGCGGCACTTCGGCAAAATTTAACATACTTCTGGATGCCAATAAGCGTTGCTGGCATGGTTTTTGTGCTGTTTTTGCTAAGAGACCAAGGGTTCTTCGTATGGTTGGCAGGTTTATTAGCTGTTTCGCCAGACCTGCTGTGGCCGTATCGGTACTTGTTTTACGAAAGGCGAGGCACGGATCCGCCGCCAGCTGGTCCAATTACACAATTTCATCAAAGGATCCAATGGTGTGAGCGGCCGTGGGGGCTGATTGTCGAGGCTGTCTGGTTCGTCGCGATGCTCGCCATATTGCAAAGGCTAGTATGAAAATAACTGACATCAAGCAACAGGTTAAAAACCAGAGTCGATACTCAATTTTTGTTGATGGAAAATATAGCTTTTCTTTGAGCGAGCTGGCGCTTATTAATAGTGGCTTGCATACCGGGCAGGAAGTTACCAAAGAAGAGCTGGAGAGCCTGAAAGACACGGCCAAGCTTGATAAGGCATACAACCGCGCGTTGGCACTGGTTGCCAGGCGGTCCAGGAGCGAATGGGAGCTGCGTGATTATCTGAAGCGCAAAGAATATGATGAGCCAATCATCACAGAAATACTTAACAGGTTAAGTAATTATGGTTATGTGGATGACGAAGCATTCGCGCGTATGTGGGTGGAAAACCGCCGCTTATTAAAATCCACAAGTAAACGTCGGCTGGCACAGGAGTTGCGGCAAAAACGTATCAGTTCTGAAATCATCGATAAAGTCTTGGCCGAGGATGAGACGGACGAACTGGAGGTCCTGCGCGAGCTTGTAGCCAGCAAGCGCAAACTTCCCCGCTATCAAGACGACCTAAAGCTCATGCAATACCTCGCCCGCCAGGGATTCTCCTATGACGACATAAAAGCCGTATTGCATGGTCCTGAGTAGGGGAGAGCAGCCGGAGCATCCGGCTTTGCCGGTGCGCCGCGCGATGAGAGGGGATGTTCCCCTCTCATAAGGCGTAGCCGCCCTTATGCAATACCTCGCTCGCCAAGGGTTTTCGTACGACTTGATTAAGCAGGTGCTTAATGATTAAATCCGTTTACAATGACAGAGACTAGTGAGGGCGTGAGACCTGCTGAGCGGTTCGAGATTTCTGATGAAGACCGTGATAGAATTCTGCGCGATTTAGGGGGCTTTACGCTAGCAATGAGCAGCTTTGAGCGTAGAATAGCCGCCAACTATCCTCAGGGGTTTCTGGGCAAAATCAGACACCCTCGTCAGCATCGTCATGCTCGCAGGGAAGAGGCATTACTCCGGGTCGCCGGGCTAGACAAAGTGGAGTCCTTGAGCCGGGCGGCTGAACTTGCAGTTAAGGGGCAAATAGATGTGCATTTCTATGATTCGTTCCTGCGTACTACGAACTGGCCGTGGCTTCAAACATTGGCTCGGAGTTTAGATCCGGCCTTAGAGTCTGCAGCACAAACGCAAGAAGAAACGGCGACTCCCTAGGTAGCCGGCGCAGCCTCGATTGCCGGGGTGTTCTCGGCTTCCCCGGCTTTAAGCGGCTGGAGGGGATCGTTGATGACGATTTTCTTGTCGGTTATCTCAACGATTTGGTTTCTGTCGACAGACAGTGATCCGCCGCTAATGCTCTTGAGAAAGGACTGAGCAACGTAGAGTTTTTGAATGTAAAAGGTGTTCATCTCCACAGCATAGTCATTGACTTTACCAAGCTTCTTTTTGTTAACCGTGACAACCTGCTTGCCAAGCGGGTCGAAGGCAATTTCAATCGGCTCCTTGAGGCGCACCAGCTCTTCGGGGTCGGACAGGACTTCATAATCATTGACGACAATACCTTGCGGCAGAATGTCGCGGACGTCTTGCGTTTGGAGGATAAGAGTAGTGTTTTTCTTGAATTTGTCGGCGCAGAACCAGCCCTCAATCTTGAGGTTGTTAGGGTTGATGAGCGGCTGCAAGGCGGTTGCAACCGGCCCTCCAGTCCGCAGGCTCATGACTGGTCGATCCATGAATGTCTTACTGAGCTGAAGCATACTGCTTGTAGTATAAGCCATCCGAGAACGCGCTGCAGCTTACGATGTTGCAAACAGGGGTGGTGCAGAGTAGTATACGGGGGATGCATACGAAAAAGACGCTGGAAATTCGTTCCAATAGCCCTCATCAGACCGAGCAGGTAGCCGAAGAGATTGGCACGCGGCTTAAAGGCGGTGAAGTCATTGAACTCGTGAGTGACCTGGGTGGCGGCAAGACGACGTTTGTGCGCGGCTTGGCGCGGGGCATGGGGAGTGACGACCGGGTCGCGAGCCCAACGTTTACGGTAAGTAAGGTGTACCAAGCGGATGAGCGGGAGTTGCACCACTTTGACTTTTACCGCTTACATGAGGCGGGCGTGGTCGCCCATGAGCTGGCTGAGATGACCCAAGACCCACATGTCGTCACCGTTGTTGAGTGGGGTGAAATTGTGGCCGATGTATTGCCGCCGGAACGGTTGACAGTCAAGATATCACGCACTGGCGACGAGAGCCGCCAGCTTGTGCTGCAGTACCCCGAAAACTTGGAATATCTGATGGAAGGAGTGCGGATATAATGCTCGTGCTGACAATTCGTACCGACAAGCCGGAAGCAGAAATAGGATTGTTTGAGAACGACAAGCAGCTGGCGTATGAAACATGGGAAGCCCATCGGCAGTTGTCGGCGACGGTACATACCAAAACTGACTCGCTGCTGCAGGGTAATAACAAAAAGCTGCAGAACATCGGCGGCATCGTGGCCTTCAAGGGCCCGGGTAGTTTTACGGGTCTGAGAATTGGTTTGAGCGTCGCCAACGCGCTTGCCTACGGGCTCAACATTCCGATAATCAGCCAAGAAGGGGATGGTTGGATCGAAGCGGGCATTAAGCGCCTGCTTGAGGGGGAGTCGGAACCTGTTGCGTTGCCGTCATATGGCGCGCCGGTTTTCACGACCAAGCCCCGAAAGTAACATTGACCTTTTGACAACTGAAAGCGTATATTAAGGCTTAGGATTTTGAGTTTTTGGGAAATCAATCCTGTCAATAAGTTAATGCGTATGTCGGATATGGCACAGGCTAATGAAGTGATAGTGATTGCCGCTGCCACATCTGTTCGGAATAGAAAGGAAATCTATGGAACCGATTACCATCCTGCTGGTACTCGCCGGTGGTGCTGTTGGCTTTGGCGCCAATACGGTACTGACCAGGCAAAAAATTGGCTCAGCAGAGGAGCAGGCTGAGAAGGAACTAAAGAAAGCCAAAAGGGAAGCTGACAAAATCGTCGGCGAAGCTCGGGAGCAGGCTGCGGAAATCGCAGAAACAGCCCGCAAGGAAGAGGCTACCCGTCGCCGTGAATTCAAAGAAGTTGAACAGCGATTATTGGGACGCGAAGAGGCGCTTGATAAGAAGCTGGACGACCTTGATAAGCGTACCGAAAAACTGCGTAGTGCCGAGGATGAGGTTGAGGCGCTGAAGCAGGAGATCCGTGACATTCGCGGCAAGCAGCAGGAGAAGCTGGAGAAGATTGCCAAGCTTTCTAAGACTGAAGCAGCCGAAAAGCTCATGCAGATGACAGAACGCGATATTAAGGGCGACCTAACTAATCTTGTCGCCAAGCTGCAGAATGAAGCCCGCGAAAACGCTGAAGATCAGGCGGCATATATTATCACCGCTGCTATGGAGCGTATGGCTAGCGAAGTGACAGCCGAGCGCACCGTGACGGCCGTTAAGCTTGAAGATGAGGAAATGAAGGGCCGCATCATCGGTAAGGAAGGCCGCAACATTCAGGCGCTGCAGCGTGCGACCGGCGTGGATATCCTGGTTGATGACACGCCCGGCTACGTGGTGCTCTCCAGCTTTGACCCGGTACGCCGCGAAGTAGCTCGGCAAGCGCTTGAGATGCTGCTTAAGGATGGCCGTGTCCACCCAGGGCGGATTGAAGAAGTTGTCGAGAAGGCACAAAAGAATGTACAGAAAGAAGTCTTGCGCGCCGGTGAAGATGCTGCCCGTGAAGTGGGTATCATCGGTATTCCGAAAGAAATCTTGCAGTTACTTGGCGAACTGAAGTTCCGTACTTCATACGGCCAGAATGTGCTCAAGCACAGTACCGAGATGGCGCACATCGCCGGTGTTATCGCCGAAGAGCTGGGTGCGAATGTCAAGGTCGCCAAGTACGCTGCACTGGTGCATGATCTCGGCAAAGCCTTGACGCACAAGATCGAAGGCAAGCATCACCACATCTCTGGTGAGATGCTGCGCAAATACGGCGCACCAGAAGAAATTGCCCATGCCGCCGAGGCGCACCATGATGATATGGAAGCAACGACGGTCGAGGCGCTCATTGTTCGTGTGGTTGATGCTATCAGCGCTGCCCGGCCTGGCGCCCGCAACATTAGCGCTGAAAATTTTGCTGAGCGCATGAAAGATCTCGAAAATGTTGCGACCAGCTTTAACGGCATTGAGAAGGCTTACGCCATCAGTGCCGGCCGCGAAGTACGCGTCTTCGTCAAGCCAAGCCAGGTTGATGACCTGACGGCTATCAAGCTTGCCCGTGACATTGCTACCAAGATTGAAAGTACGATGCAGTATCCCGGCACCATCAAGGTAAACGTCATTCGCGAAACCCGCGCAATAGAGTTCGCCAAATAGGTGTAGAATGGTAGGTATGGCAGATTCCGTAACAAAAGCAGATGTTCAAGAGATTGTTGACAAGGCCGTTGCCCGGGTTGTTGACGACTTGTCTGAGGTGATTCATTCTTTTGCAGGGCAAGTAGACGAGCGGTTTAATCGGATCGAGGAAAGAATGGATCGGGTTGAGAAAAACCTTGATCGTCTGACAAACACGATAGATGGTTTCGTAAAACGGCTTGATGATATCGAAGCTGACAACACAGCCCGTGACGCCCAGTTGGCGCGTCTCGAGCGATGGATAGAACAGGTTGCTAAAAAGGCGGGCGTCAAACTTGAGTATTAACGATTCTAAAGCCCGCGCGATCGAGTACGCCAAGTAATGCCGGTATACTCCTTGGATGAACAGCGGCGGTGGCATAACGGCCTGCCCTCAAAGCGGATGGGCGCGAGCGTGCTGCTGCATGACTCCGAGGGGCGGCTCTTGATTGTTAACCCAAACTATCGCGAGCAGTGGTCTTTGCCGGGTGGCGTAGTCGACGAAGCGGAGTCGCCGCGAGATGCGGTCATGCGTGAAGTCCGGGAAGAGCTAGGACTGACAATCGCGCCGGAGCGGTTGAAGCTACGCCTCATTAATTATCATTGTGCTGATGATGGATTCCAGGATTCGGTGTATATGATTTTCGACGGCGGTAGGTTGACCGAAGAAGAGATAAGCGGCATTACGCTGGCTGAAGACGAGCTTGATGAGTACCGGTTTGCATCTATGGAAGAAGTGGAGCAGTTGCTGGCCGGATGGCGGGCGCATTTGGTGAAGCTGTGCGAAGATGATCCCGATAAGGTGTGGTACACCGAAAACGGAGTCCCGGCGTAGCGCTAACCTGCACAACTCCGCTACAATACGTCCATGAAGCTTACCAAATTTGTCCACGCCTGCGTGCTTGCCGAAGAGAATGGCCATACTGTTTTATTTGACCCGGGTAACTTCAGCTGGGATGCGGGGCTGTTTAAGGTAGACGACATAGAGCGTCTGGATACGACTGTTATTACGCACGAACATACCGACCACTTCCATCTGCCGTTTGTCCAAGCCTTGGTAGCAAAATTCCCCGAAGCCACAATCGTAACAACGCCGAGTGTCGCGCATAAGCTTCAGGAAGCCGGTATCCAAAATGCAACGACGACTTCACGTGATGATGTACAGATATTTTCGGCTGCTCAGCATGCACCGCTTGAGCCGCTCGGTGAGGCGCCGGAAAATATCGCTGTGCATTTCGCGGACCGGTTGACGGTTGGCGGTGATCGTCATGATCTTGAAGAATCTAAGGAGATCCTCGCGCTGACTGTGACCGCACCGTGGGGCTCGATGATGGCGGCCGTGGATATGGCACTTCGCCTTCAGCCGAAGACAATTTTTCCGATACATGATTGGCATTGGAGTGAGGCGGCGCGCCAGCAGGCATATGAGCGGCTGGAGGCATTCTTTGCCCAGCATGCAATCCGGTTCATTAAGCCGCGTGACGGTGAAACGGTTGAGGTGTAGCCAGTGAACATTCTCTACATCGGCGATATTATGGCCAGGCCCGGGATTGAAGTAGTTGCCCGTGTGCTGCCGGACTTGCGCCGTGAGCATGCGATTGATCTGGTGATTGCCCAGGGCGAGAATGTCAGCGGCGGCAAAGGACTGAGTAAACAAGACTACACACATTTAAAAGAACATGGCGTTGACTGCTTTACTGGCGGCAACCATACGCTTGCGAATGAGGAGCTGCATCCGTTTTTGGATGATGCTAACGAGCCGGTCGTGCGTCCGGCAAACTATCCGGACGATGTGCCCGGTCAGCGCTGGAAGTATGTCTTAACACCACACGGAAAAGTTTTGGTTGTGAGTCTGCTGGGTTCAATTGTTGGCAAGGACGCCGGTCGGGAAATGCATAACCCTCTCCAAGTTATCGATGAAATCTTAGAAGAAAACAAAGGCATTGAGCGAGCGGCGACAATCGTTAACTTCCACGGGGATTATTCGAGCGAAAAGGTCATTGCCGGGTACTATCTCGACGGCCGGGTGACGGCGGTCATTGGCGATCATTGGCATGTGCCCACAGCTGACGCAAAAGTGCTGCCGCAGGGCACGGCCCATATAACGGATGTCGGTATGTGCGGTGTATTGCACTCCAGTCTCGGTGTTTCGTTTGACGCGGTCATTCCACGCTGGCGGGATGGCAAAGTCACGCCGAATGAGCTGGAAACTTCAGGGCCGTTCCAGTTCAACGCCGTACTTATCAAGTCCACCACTTCCGGCCTCGCCCAATCAATCCACCAGATCCAAAAGATTTTAGATTAGGGAAGCCTAATTAGATCTCTTTTTTGCCGGTGAAGCCGATGGCGGCCAGAAGAACGCTGGTGAGCATGTTGATGATGACGATGCGGATGAGCGGCAGATCAGGCTCGATAGCGAGCAAGATGGCGCTGCCGATCCAGATGATGGCGATGATGCCAGCAGTGTAGGGGTATTTGATAAAAAGGATTACTTCTTTAAACATTGGTACTCTCCTCGACGACCGGAATGGTCTTTGCTTTTAGATTAATACGAGATGTGAGTTGGCGAAAGAGGGCCGGGTCACGGTCGGCGACACGCTCCAGCCAATTGCTGACCGTCTCTAGCGCATCGGAAATGCTGATGGAATCTTCTTGCTCATGCATCAGGTGCGGATGGTCGTGCCGGACTTGTGCGACGACATCACCAAACACGCGGGGCAGAACGGTACTGCGTCGGCCGAGGCTGTCTACAAGTGTGAGGTACGTTTGGGCGGCGCGCAGGATTTCTGATGCCTCAAGCCGCATGACGAGGCCAAAACGGTTGTCTTTGTTGATCATTTGGTTCAGTAATTGGAAAATGCGGCCGTCAGCGAGGATGGCCCGCACATCACTTTCACCGACAATCTTGACGAACGATTCTTGGGCGACTTTGCCGACTTCTGTAGTGAAGTTGGCCTGTGCCTCTGGCTTATGAGCGAGGGCGCTGAGCCGCTTGAGCGAACGGTAGAGGTCGCTCACAAAGAACCGGATAAACTGCTCGAAGAGCGCGGTGATGTTGTCGCTGTTGGTGTACATGCGGTTCCATTCTTCAAGCAGGCCGAAGAACGCGGATTTGTCGTGCGGGGTGCGGGCGGCAATACCAAAGTCAATCAGGCCGACTTTGTTATCCGGCATGAGCTTGATGTTGCCAGGATGCGGATCGCCCGGGATGCGGTGGAGGTTGAAGATGCCGTTTAAGGCCTCAAACCCGAGGGTGTAGAGCTGCTCGTCCAGGTCTGATCCCAGCTGATCTTTGACGTATTGGTATGGATTGACGCCCTGTTCCTGGAGCTTGACCAGGTAGGCAACCGAGATGCCGTCGACATATTCCTGGACAATGATGTGCGATGTACACAGTTCAGTGAACGTTTCCGGAATGACGAGGTGCGGATGGTCTTTGTAGGTTTCGTATAGCTCGGCGGCAAATTCTGCCTCGGCATTGTAGTCGGTCTCATGCAGGGTTGCTTCGCGGAATTCTTTGATAGCGCCGTTAATGTTCACATCCATGTTTTTGTACAACTTGACGAAAAAGCTGCGGGTGAACGCGCTCAAGAGTCGCAAATCATAGCGAAGCAGTTCCCGCACCATTGGCCGCAGCACTTTAATGATAATCGGTTTGCCGCTAACATGCTGGCCGTAATACACCTGCCCAAAACTGCCCGCGGCGAATGGCTGCGGCTGAACCATGGTGATTTGCGCCAGTTTTTCAGGCGGTAGTTCTTTTCTGAGGATGCCAACGACGTCGAGCGGTTCGGTCTCCAGGTTTTCGAATATCTTCAGCCGTTCCGGGTTGTGCCACCGTCGCATAATTTGGCTCTTGAGCATAACACCCTGGAGGAACTTGATGTACACGCCGCCTAGGCTCATGAATTCATTACAGACAATGGTATACATTCGGTCTTCACGGCCGCGGCGACGCAGGTAGTAAGCTCGGGTAATGAGCTTCGCGAGGCGCGCGGTCCGGTTCCGTTTGATCGCGTTGATTGAGCTGGCGCGCATAAATTAGATCCGTTACTTCTTGGAGAATCCAATTAAGAATAAAACAACAGTAGAGCCCGTAACGGCCAGGTAAAGTTCAAAGACTTCTTTGGCTTCTCGCCGGGTCAGCGCCATGAGGATAATGGCAAACCATATCAATAGGATGGTAAAGAAGATGGAAGCATACTTCATTAGGAGTCTAATTATATCATATTTACATTTTATATCCACATTACTAACAGAGGTAGCTTTTTGCAAGAAAATACGGTATAATTTTCCAGTCGTATCCCTTATTGAAGGGAAAAGAGCAGCGGGGATTGGCGCAGTTGGCTAGTGTGAGAACTGCCAGTGGCAGTTCGGAAACGAATCTTCTCTTGCAAACTTGTTTGCAAAGATGAAGTTCGGGGGTCGCGGAACGTGACCGCGGGTACCGCGCGCAGACATTCCGACAGTACTTTAAAATATAGACAGTCAGTTACATACGACGGGGATTGGCGCAGTTGGCTAGCGCGCGCGGTTTGGGACCGCGAGGTCGGAGGTTCGAGTCCTCTATCCCCGACCACGTTCGAAATTTTTAGATTTAAGGAACTCTGCATAGGGTTCCTTAAGTTTTATATCGACTACTTTCCATCTGGTAATCTTGTTTTTTGGTGGTACAAATTCACCCTCTACAACAAGGTTCGAGATGAACTTTTCAAGGATTTTATTAAAGACCGTAACGCTCGTTGTTGACCGAAGTAAATCAGCTACATTATCGAATAGTTCGAGATACTTTTCGTAAGTAGGTATGACAGTCTTCAAACGTTCTCGTTCAGCTTTAGCAATTTTATGAGCGTTCCTGAGTCTCTTTAGTTCAGCCCTGTAATCTTTCAGGTCTTCTTTGTAATGCTCTGCCAGCTCCTTATCTTCACCTGATACTATTAGCTTGGCTCTATTGTAATCACGTTGTGTATCTGTAATTTGTTTATTCAATGAACTGATTATGGAATAAAGCTGTCTAAGTCGAGCTTCTCTACTCTCTGCTACTTCTACGGCATAATTATCATAGTTGCTCTTAGTTGTGAAACGGTATTTATCTAGGTAGTCGATTGCATAGTCTGTAATCACTTTAGCTCTAGGTCCCTTGTCTTTCATAATACAACCGTCTGTCTCGCACCTATATCGGTAGTAGTTGACATCTTTCTTAACAGTGATGCCCGAAGATAAGGATTTACCACAAGCCTTACAGAATACTTTTCCAAGCAGAAGGTTGGCTTTTACTTGATCGGAGGGGGCTGTTATCGATGACTTAAATTTACTCGACATAAAGTCTTTGGCTTGATTGATTTTCAGGAAGTCTTCGGCACCGATTGCAGGTGTAAATCCATACTTCTCGATTATATTGACGACACCACCACTGTATCTAATTATTCCTGCATAAGTCGGGTCGCTTAAAATATTGGAAACACTGTCTTTATCCCACTTATATGCAAAATGACCATCTTGTTTGTATTTGAATACTCTGTAATCACTTCTACCGTTCAAGTAACGCAAAATGTTAGCCTGAGACTTGCCCTCAATACGCATGTCAAAAGCATGCTTAATAATATTGTAGTTTTCGCCATCAGGGTACAGTTTGCCTTTCTCGGTTTTTAGATACCCGTGCAAAAAGCTACGCAAGAACTTGCCACTAAGCGTCTTACGTTTGTTCCCACGAGTAACTACTTCACTCTGGTGTTCTGAAAATTGTTTAGCAAGTACGAAGGACATGCCCAGCAACATCTTACCTGCTGGATTGTTTTCAAAAGTTGATGTGGCGAAACGTAAATCTTTGATAATACCCTTGTCGAGCAGGTCTATGATTTCGCCAGCTTCTTTCATGTTTCTTGCAAGCCTGTCGGGGTGATACGAGATTATGCCGTCGTACTTGCCACTAATGACATCATCAAGCATCTTACGAAATAAAGGACGTATATCAGGCTCTTTAGCTGAACCATCCTCTTTAATAATGTCATTCTCGTCAAGTGATATACCGTCATATCCGACTACTCGTTCTTTACATTCGGCTATCTGGTCTTCTTTAGATTTTGCTTGCCGAGTTTCGTCAGTCGTTGATTTACGAGCATATAAGACATAGCGCAGGTTTTCTGGTTTGTAGAACTCCTCCTCAGCTTGAGTAGAGGATTGTAGCATTTCAAAGAGTTGTTCAAGAGGAGTACTGTTTGGTGCTAAGTCTGACATAACTTAATTCTACATGTCTTAAGCAGTAAGCTGAAAAGTCAAAATAAGACCATGCTTATAGTTGTAAGGATTACATCAATAATTGGCCAAAAATTATAAAGGTGCCAGCATATACGTCAAATAGTGAAAAAGATGAACAGAACTCATTGCTAAAAGCCCCTTTGGACGCATTTCTAGCGGGCTGGACGAGCTCTTATGTCAAATTTGATGACTATAACCCATCCTTGTGGCTAATGCTATTTATCCCTGTTATGATATAGCTATGAAACTCCCCGAAATTAGAATTAGCTTTGCTTGGTTGCTCTTTTATGGCGAATCACAATCCTTAGCTGAAGCTCACGACTTTAAGCTTGAGTCATACGACCATTATGACCAAAAGACGGCAGAGTACAGAAAGGCTTGGAAGAAGCATGAGAAACAAATAATTCACGGGCTTCAAACATCATTGGGAGTGGAATTCTATAAGCCTGTTATTGACGTAAGTTGTACACCTTATTTCATACCAAAAAGTGATCCGCTAATTATGAACTTCAAGGAAACGCCTGACCAGTTTATTGACGTTTTGACCCATGAGCTTTGCCATGTATTGCTTACGGACAATAATAAGCACCAGAGTAATGGTGAAAATCCTAAAATGGATTTGATTGCAGTATGGAAGAAGATGTTTAACGGCGAAAAAGACTTCAATGTACTAGCACACATTCCAGTTCACGCTCTATGTAAATATATTTACCTTGACGTGCTTAAAGAGCCTTCACGATTAGAGCGAGATAAAAAAGCTGTAGAGGAATGGGACAATAGTGGTGCTTACAAAACCTCATGGGCTTACGTGGAAAGTCACGACTATAAGGAAATTATTGAAAAGCTAAAAGAATCTTACGAGGTACATAAATAATGTCTCTACCATGTGATATTGTTTTGCTGCCCTCAATAGAACTAGCGAACAAGGCTATTGAAGCTAGTAAAGCAACCAATAAATACGAGAGCTTCTTCACGCTAGAAGATGGTAAGTTCTATCCCCACATGTCTCTGTATATGTTCCAGCTTGATGAGACTGATATATCTAAGGTCGAAGAAGTACTTACAAGAATTGCTAATGATACGAAAGTTATTACAGCTAAGGCAACAACTTACAGTTTGGGTACAGGGTTTGGTGTTGGTTATGTTGATCCTGAGTACGAAGTAACTGAAGGACTAAGCAGCTTACAAGATAAAGTAGTAGAAGCGGTCAATCCAATTCGAGCAGGTATGCGTGAAAGTGATATTAAGAAAATGCAGGACGCCGAAGGTATTAAGCTGGAGAATCTACAAAAGTATGGGTATCCAGCAATCGGTGAATTGTTTAGACCCCACATTACCCTTACTAGATTGAAAGAACATAATCCTAAGGTCTTAGAGTTATTACCGCAGGATGTAACTTCATTTAGTGGTGTCTTTGATAGACTAGGGTTATTTGAAATGGGCGAGAACGGCACTTGTATAAGGAAAATAGCAGAATTCCCACTCTCAAATTAGACCAAAACCCATTATTGTATAATATGTTTTCTAACAGGGGTCGGCGAAAATAACACTAGCACTTGACAGGCCCATATGTCGCTAAAAATCAGGGCCTACCCCTGTTAGGGTATGACCGACAACGTACATTGTGCGACACAAATTTAACTTACTTTACTTCAGGAAATTGAAGATTGTCGTATCTTTCTGACTTAAAAGTAAATGATTCTAGCGGATAAATCTTAAATGACTTTTGGACTTTATCTTCACTAATTTCAGCAGTCAGTACTTTGTCTGATAATACTTTAACCACCAATTCTTTTCTGTCATTTGTAAGATAGACGTTGTCCCGCTTAAGAGCTGTACTCTGTCCTAAATAGTAAACACCCTGTAATAAAAAGAGGAATATGAATAAGTAGGTAACGAACCCACCTGGCAATTTGGATATGTAGCCACCTATAATATTTGGCGTTTTGTCGTTTGAAAATGCTTGCTGGTGTCTTTCTTCTTCGGCAGCAACTTTGTTTAGATAACCCTTTACTTTGCGTTGGGAAGCTATGGGCATAATAAAGTCAGCAATAAGCACAGTTGCAAGTAATATAACGCCAAATGCAGGTATTGCACCCGACCTTTGCGTATCAGCAAATATTAGCTTCAGAAATATAAAGTAAAGCAAAGCCATAAAGAGACGAATCAATGGATATTGTAGGGATTTCCTGGCTAAGGTATGGAGCTCATAGAATTTAATGATAACGACAACAAAGACTAACAATATAGACATTGCTGCTAAAGATTTAAGTACTGACTGTATGGTTATCTCAATAAAGTCATTTGATAACCCAAAGACGCTGTTGTAGCCCTGCTCGTACAGAAAGACCAGACCGTATGCAATTAAAGGCACGATGGCAACTGCAACATTAAATCTATCAAAAAAGACAGGTTCTTTTTTCATACCTATATGCTAACATCCGTGCTTATTAAAGGGTAAAGCTTAAGCTTCTGGGTCTATGCCGTTGTCTTCAAGCCAAGCGTCACCTCTACTATGATGAAGTGCTAAAGCTTCTCAATAATCTTGTTGAGTTTAGTGGGCGAAAGTTGGTATACGGCTTCGGTTCTTAAGTCGCCAGCGATGTCTATTGTAATTAGCTCAATTCTATCAAACATGCTCGACGGTATATCCTTGTGATTGGCAGTCATGATAAGCATGTCGTTGTTCCTGTATTTGTAAGCAACTGAGCACAATAAAGCATCTGTGTAGCTTGGACCCTTGTCACCTTTTGCAGAAAAGGCTTTGGCATAAGCAATTCGGAATACAGGCTCCTTCTCTACCATCTCCTCTACTCTTGGTAGCACTGTTATATTAAGGGTTTTGATGAATTCCTGTCGTTCGTTGTAACCAGTAATTGTATTTGCGTTACGAGTAAATTCGTAGACAACGGAAGGTATAGTTACAAGACCACATCCTGCCGATGACAATTCAGACATAAGAGCCAAGAACTCATCCGATTTCGAAGCGTTAATCAGTACAGTTGTATCAAGTAGTAAGTGTTTACTGCTAAGGTCTGCTGCCAGTGTAGAGGTGTGTTGAAGTTTCAATAGGATAGTCCTCGACGGTCTTTCGGATTTCTTTGGCTAGTTTTTTCAGTTTTGTAACGTCTGGCTTTGCAGCCTTTTTCTGATCCAGTGAATCTGAGTAATCAGGCTTACTAATCTGACGTTCAAGTTCTTTGATTTTCTTTTCGTTAATCATAGCGGTTATCTCCATAAGTAGTATAACAAAGCTAAAATTACTTTGTTGATGATAATTCTCACACCACTTGAATAACTATAGTTCGAGGGGTTTATTCTTTATAGATAATAACGTCGAAAATAAGAGGTCAGGAGGTCTTTTTCTTTTTGTCTTTGGCTTTCATTTTTTCGATTTGTTTCAACGTAAGCCCACCTTCTGCTTCGGGCCTAATTAGCTCAACATCTCTACCACTACTGTCTTTGAGTTTAGTTGGATTTGCCAGTTCTTCTGGCGACTTATCTAGCTTAATAGCATTACCGAACTCATCAATAAGGGTGTCGCCGAAAACAACATTTCCCTCTGTTACGGCAATCTCACGTGCTTCTTCAAGTAGCTCGGCAGTCTCGCTATGATTACCCATTTTGCACCCTGTTCATATAAGAAATTATAGCATTACAAGTGCTTCATCCTTTGGTTCAAAGCTACGTATTGCTTCAAGCTCTTTGCATAAATTACTGTAGTGGTCAGATGTATCAATGATAAAATTGTACAGTTCGAGGACACTCGGTTGCTCTCGACCAATGAAAGAAGCCTCTTTGTGGGGGCTTTTTTCATTCTAACTTCCCGGGACTACAATAAGAGTATTAAGAGGAGGGGGATATGAAGGACAAACTCATCAATGATTATTGGGTGGAGTATTTACGGTACTGGAAACAAAATCCCGGTGCTGGCGAAAAATACCCAACGGAAGATGGCTTTTGGCGTTGGTTTGCGGACGTACACATTGAAGTTGAATCAGACGATTAGCGAAGTTGTGAAGCGGGGCATGCTTCACGCTGTTCGTTGAAGTAAAATTTGATAAAATACAGGAAAGTTATCGGGGTGTGGCGCAGTTGGTAGCGCGCAGCGTTCGGGACGCTGAGGTCGTGAGTTCAAGTCTCGCCACCCCGACCATTCCTTGTTTCATCGCCGAGTAGTACAATACTCCTTATGATAATCGTGCTGCTATTTGCAGTTATTTTCGGCATATTGTTGATTTCTGAACTTTTGTGGCGCGGAAAGTTTCTGCGCGGCGAAGCCGGCCGGAAGTTTGTGCACATTACGGTTGGGGCCTTTGTGGCCAGCTGGCCACTGTTTGTTGATATGCGAACCATCGTGCCGATGAGTGTGGCGCTCTTGGCGGTGGTATATGTATCGAAGCGATACCTTGTCTTCCATGGCGTACACGGGGTGCGCCGTAAAACGTGGGGAGAACTGATGTTTCCCATAGGTATTGGCGCCGCCGCGCTCTTGAGTCCCAGTCCGTGGGTGTTTAGTGTCGCCATCTTGCATTTATCAGTTGCGGATGGTTTGGCGGCAGTGTTTGGTGAACGATATGGCAAAGGCAACCGCTACAAAGTGTTTGGCGAAACACGCTCGGTCATCGGAACCATGGTGTTTTATCTGGTGTCGCTTGCCATTGCCGGGGGCGTGGTGCTTCTGAAGCCCTCAATGTTTAGCCAAGCAGCGGTACCCGTACTGTTTGCATTACCTGCCATAGCAACGACTGTCGAGAACCTGTCACCACGTGGTACGGATAATGTTACGGTGCCGCTTTTGGTGGTTGCCTGCCTGCGGTTAATTTGACCTACCGTCGGCGACGCTTGGTGACGACTGTCTCGGTTGCTTCATCATCGGTAGAATCTGCAGCTGAGCTGACCGCATTAATCACTGCGACGAGCAGGAGTGCCAAGATTGCGTACATGAGCATGGCAAACAATGTCGTAAGCTCGAGTACGTACCGGTTTTCAAACACCTGTGAGGGGAAGATACCGCGGAATGGCGCAAGCAGCGGCTGGCTCATTTCGTAGATCCAGTTCACAAACCCCGTATCATTGGCGCCAAAGAGTTTGAGCAAGAATCGCAGGCCAAGAATGCCTTCAACGACAGCGGTAAATATATTGATGAGATTAACGGCCAGAGCTCTGATTCGCATAATATCTCCTTTAGGGTATTAACTATACGGTGAAGTATAAGTGCCGCCCAATTGCTCGGCTGTAGGTTTTCTAACACATCTGTTGATGGTATAATTGCATCTGTTTTCCCCTTATGCGGGTGTGGTATAACGTTTATTATTCCTGCCTTCCAAGCAGGCGACGCGGGTTAGACTCCCGCCACCCGCACCACGTTTTGTGGCTGGCGCGTAGAAGCTTTACAGTTTTAATGTATGACGCTTCGCTTGTGGCTACAAAACAGTTCACCGAACTGTTTTGCCCCGGTAGCTCAGCTGGATAGAGCAGAGGACTTCTAAGCCTAAGGTCGTAGGTTCGAATCCTACCCGGGGCGCCAAGATACGATATCAAAGGTTGGGGTGAGACATGCCGGTGGCAGGTCGCAGGGCAATCTACTCTTCAAAACTTGTTTTGAAAGATGTAGTTGCGGGCCCGCCGGTAGGCGGGTCGAGTCCCTCCCGGGGTACCAGAATTATGCAAGTAGTATTCGTAACCGGTAATCAGAATAAACTCCAGGAGGCCCAGGCGATTTTGCCAGGGCAGCTTACCTCTGAGAAACTTGACCTGACCGAAATCCAGAGCCTTGATATCGAGGAAATTGTCAGGCATAAGCTAAAAGAGGCGTACGCCATACTAAAGAAGCCGGTTATTGTCGAGGATGTCAGTGCTGAACTCGCTTCCCTGAACGGTCTGCCCGGGCCGTTTGTGAAGTTTTTTGAAGAGCGGCTGGGGAAGGGCGCGCTGCATAAACTCAGCAAAGTCGAGCATGATCGCGTGACGATTACGTGCTGTGCCGGATACTTCGATGGCGAGCGCGAAGAGATAGTGAAGGGTGTTATTGAGGGAACAATTGTGCCGCCGCGGGGTGAGGATGGGTTTGGCTTTGATTTTGTGGTCGTGCCAGACGGGCATACAAAGACCATGGCCGAGATGGGCCGGGCTGAGAAAAACACCCTGAGTCACCGGTATGTGGCATTTAAAATGCTTGCCAAAAAACTCAAAATGAATCAAGCTTAACGAACCCATCGTAAACCTTATTTCTGCACTGCAGTCTAAATTATCGGAAAACTAGCGGTTTTTTGCTTCGCTCCATAGCTTAAAGCTATGCTTTGTCGCAAGAAAACCGCTATTTTTCTCGTCAATTTAGTCTTCGAAAACCAGAAAAAGGTATACAATGGATTCAGTGAAAACTTTTGCTCGTTGGTTTCTCGGTCTGCTCGTTGGCGTTGTTGCCGTCCTGATTGTGCAGGGCTTAGTGCGGCAGCAGATGCAGTATAGCTATTACATAGAATGTATGCGCGGTGAGGAAACAATTATAGACACAACGCCGCAGCAGTGCGTACCGGAAGGCGGCGGTCCACCAATAGAAGCGCCGTATCCATTTCGACACTATGTGTTACTCGGCCTCTAGATAGGGCTGCTTGATGTGTAGTATCAGGTAGCAAGCGCTTTTTGGCGGCCGATTTTTTCGAGTTTTTTATCAATAATCTCCAGATAGCTGTTCATTACCCACATTGCTTTAGTGGCCGTAGCTTCGAGATGCTTGTCTTTTACCTTCTCGGTAGCGCCGCGGATAATCGACCAGTGCGCGGCCGATGCGGCGACAAAGAAGCTGAGCCATTCCAGAAGCTCTATCGGGTTATCCCAGTGGTTACCCACGTAGGCTTCCATCATGCTACGTAGTTTTTTGGTGGACTTATCAGCCTTTTTATGTGTGGTATCCGTGCCTGCTCGGGCTGCCTCATCGGCAAAACTTTCCATGTAGTGTACGAACTCATCGCTTCTGTCGAGTGCCTTATCGAACGTTGTGCCGGCGCGTTCACGAAATTCTTTGCCTATTCGCGCAAAGGCGATGACCTCACCCAGTTTTTGTGCAACGAAATCATTCATATCTATATACCTCCCAGTATGTATGGTAGTGAGTAGTGGAAATGTTTGCTGTTAGTTATTTATGTGCACCAGTGGACAAGAATCTACGTGACGCACAATACGTTGTAAAAAACAGAGGTAAATGATATAATCGCACATGTCGTTTCGCTGTTAAAACAGCAAAGCCCAATGAAAACATGGCGGATGTAGCTCAGTTGGTTAGAGCGTCGGATTGTGGCTCCGAAGGCCGTGGGTTCAAATCCCATCATTCGCCCCAGTGAAAGTGCCGGTCTTTATGGCCGGCTTTTTCACTGGGTAATGCGAGGGGGATTTGAACGGGAGCAACCCGGAAGGGTGTCTTTTGTTATGATGGGTGCATGCATGAGCACCATCACCACCAAGCGGGGCATGAGGGACATCAAGAACATGACAAGCACGCTGGTCATTCGGTAGATATGTTCAAGAGCAAATTTTGGCTTTCGCTGGTGCTTACCATTCCTGTCCTCGCCTATTCGGAAATGATCCAGAGCTGGCTCGGCTTTGCACCGCCGGCATTTACCGGTTCAGAACACGTACCGTTCGTATTCAGCACCATCATTTTTCTGTATGGTGGGTTGGTTTTCCTCAAGAGTGCACGGCATGAGTTTGTGACCAGGCGGCCTGGCATGATGACGCTGATTAGTATGGCGATCATCGTTGCCTATGGGTATAGCGTGGCGGTGCAGTTCGGCCTGCCGGGCGAGCCGTTCTTTTGGGAGTTGGCCACGCTCATAACTATTATGTTGCTCGGACATTGGCTGGAAATGGCATCAGTAGCACGGGCGCAGGGAGCGCTCGAGGCCCTCACGAAGCTTTTGCCTGACAAGGCGGAAAGACTGGTGCGCGGCAAGCCCCAGCAGGTGTTGGTAAGCGAGTTAAGCGCCGGTGACCTTATCCTGATCCGTCCCGGCACCAGCGTTGCTGCCGACGGGGTGGTGGTCGAAGGTGTATCGGCAGTCAACGAAGCGGCAATCACGGGTGAATCAGAGCCAGTGACGAAGGGGGAGGGCGATGAGGTCGTAGCCGGTACAATCAACCAAAACGGCTCACTCACCATTAAAGTCACCAAGACAGGTGACGACACAACACTTGCAGGCATCATGCGCCTGGTAGCTGAAGCGCAGGCCTCAAAATCCAATACCCAAGTGCTGGCAGACAAAGCGGCATTTGGACTAACAGTGATCGCGCTTGCGGCTGGTGCGGTAACCTTCCTGGCATGGCTGCTCCTCAGGGACGCTAACTTCGCACTGGAGCGCATGGTGACGGTACTCATCATTGCCTGCCCGCATGCACTCGGGTTGGCTATACCGCTGGTTGTTTCAATCTCTACGGCACTGTCGGCGCGTAACGGTCTGCTGGTACGCCAACGGCTGGCGCTTGAATCGGCGCGCGATGTTGAGTGGGTGCTGTTCGACAAGACCGGTACACTGACCAAGGGTGAACACGGCGTGACTGATATTTGGCCAGCCAAGGGTTATTCTGAGGAGGAGATTCTCGGTATGGCCGCAAGTCTGGAACAGCACAGCGAGCATATAGTAGGCAAGGGAATCGTCAGGCATGCCGAAGAGAAGCAGCTCAGCCTACGTAAGGTTACGGGCTTCAGCATCCTGCCTGGTCTCGGAGTTAAGGGCAAGCTGGGCAGCAGCAACTTTGTCGCAGCCAGCCGTCGGTATATTACGGAACACAAGCTAAGCATACCGGCGGAAATCACTTCCCGCAGCAAGCGGGCAGCCAAAGAGGGTAAGACAGAGGTGTATCTTATCAAAGGTAATAAGGTCATCGGTGCAATTGCACTTGCCGATATTATCCGCGACGAATCTGTGCAGGCGATCGATACCTTGCAACTTCTTGGCATCAAGACAGCGATGATCACCGGCGATTCTCAGGAAGTGGCTGACTATGTGGCCAAAAAATTACAAGTGGACCAGTACTTCGCGGAAGTTCGCCCTGAGGATAAGGCAGCAAAAGTCAAAAAGTTGCAGGCCAGCGGCGCGCGGGTGATGATGGTCGGTGATGGTATCAACGATGCACCGGCATTGACCCAAGCTGATATCGGTATTGCCATTGGTGCAGGCACTGACGTGGCTATAAAGTCAGCTGATATTATTCTCGTAAAGAGCGATCCGCGGGATGTCGTGAAGATAATTCGTCTGTCCAGGGCCGCCTACCGTAAGATGCTTCAAAATCTGGCGTGGGCAACTGGCTACAATATATTGGCAATCCCACTCGCGGCTGGCGTGCTGTACAGTGCGGGCATAGTTCTAGCACCGGCAGTTGGCGCCGTCCTCATGTCACTTTCGACAGTCATCGTGGCAGCCAATGCACAGCTGCTGCGCAGGCAAGTGCTGTAGAGTGTTAGGAAATCAGCCGGTCAAGGACGCTACCAGCACCGTACGAGATAACGGCGGCGGCAACACCAAGACCAAATGATTCAAGCGTTGTACGCAAGCGGTTAACCTTGCTGACGTGGCCGCGTACGTAGCCGATGGCTGCAAAGGTGAGGAGCGTCAGAGTGACAGACAGCTCAAAGGTGTAGTCAATGTTCCAGCCCAAAGCGTAGTCAAGTGTATAGAGAGCGAGCGGTACGAATCCGACGAGGATGAATGACAAGAAGGTGGCTACGGCCGCACCGAGCGGTGACTCATAATCTTCCTCGCTCATCGTGCCTTTGCTGACCGCCAGTTGCTGGTCGCTCTTCTCGGACAGGAACGAGCCGACTGCCATAGAGAAGCCATCAGCCAGCACGTTGGCAAAGCCCAGGACGATAATGACATTTTCGCTAAAGCCGGCACCGACAGCACCGGTTACGACGGCAAATGTAGTAACGGCGCCGTCCATGCCGCCATAAACGAACTCACGTAGGTTGTTTTCAATTTTTTTAAGCATGTATATAGTATCTCAGAAATTATGAGTGACTGCAATTACAGGGGTAGTTGGAGCTACATTAAACGGGTACGCATTGTTCTCGCGTACCCGTTTGGTCTTTTGAGCGCTAAGCGTTATTGCTGCTTTGTCGCGTAGGTGACTGCACCGATGATACCGATCATGCTTAGTGCAGCAAAGATCGCCACGCTTGCTGAACTGCCGGTGTCAACGAGCGCCTTTACCTCGGCGGCCGGCTGTACTTTTGGTTGCTCGGGCTGCTTGGGGGGTGTGACCTCGCCGAGGACTTGCGGTTGGAAGTTGCCAAAGTTAGCGATGCAAATCTGGCCATTGAACGATATGACCAGCTCATAGCAGTCGCTGCCACTAGGCAAGGTGCGGACCCATCCTTGTTGCTGGCTTTCACATACAAGATATGTGCCCGCAGCCAGGTCATCGAATAGATATGCGCCGGAAATGTCTGTTTGGGTAGTAGCAACGAGATTGTTAGGATCGGTTTGTGCGCCATGACCGCCCCGGTATAGGGTTATAGTCCAGCCGGAAAGTGTGGGCTCGCCTGTGTCGTGCTTGCCGTCGCTGTCGCGGTCATGGAACTTCACACCTTTAATGATTCCTTTTACGGTAGGTAGCGGACCACCACCGCCTCCGCCATCTTTTTTGTCGTTCTCGAACTTACACTCGACATCTTCGCCCGCCTTCAGTTCTACCCGAAGCGTACGCTTATCAAGGTCGATCCAAACGCGATCATCATCGATGTCATCACAGTCAATGTCGTCCAGCTCCCAGCCATCAACTTCTGACTCGGTAACGGTGTACTCGCCGGGTTGTAGGCCGGTGAAGGTAATCCGGTCTTGGAGTGTGTCGTCATCGCCATTGTCATCGTCAAGGTAGAATTCGCTCGGGTTCAGGCCACCGGTAGTGGTGAAATGGAAGTCCTGGGGGTCGCTTGGGTCAGCGTCCTTGCGGATGGTTAATGTTGCTGGTTTTGGCTGCGGTTGATCCTTTTTCTTCTTGTTCACAAAGGTACAGGTAACATCCTGACCAGCTGCAAGGTTGATGGTCAGCTTGTTCTGGTCAATCTGTACGCCAGTCTGCGTGTCACACTTGATTTCTTTAAGCCTCCAACCGTCTGTTGGTGTTTCGGTTACGGAGTATTCGCCGGCCTGGAGGTTGCTGAACGTCTTGGTGTCGCTGAGTGCGTTTGTCGTGTCGCCATCGTCATCGAGCAAGAAGTTGCTAAGCCCGGAGCCAGTTGTAGTGAAAGAGAAGTCCTGTTCGTGATTGGTTGGCTTAGCTCGTTTCTTGATAGTAATTGAGCCGGTAGGCTGAGGGGTCGAGTCCTTTTGGTTGCAGAGCGTTATGCGGCGTGTCTGGTTTTTGACGATCGTAAAAGCAGCAGGCAGCGTCGTGCCGCTGGGGTTGTCACAGCTGCCCTGACCGGTGGTGTAGTACCAGCCGACGAAACTGTAACCGTCAACCGCCCCTTCAGTAACAGTATGGTTACCAACCGAAACGTCAGCGACGGTAGACCCCATTGCGCGATTCGGGGTTTCGCTGTCAAGCCCCCAGGTAAATCCATGCTGGTTGCCGTCGACCCAGCCATTGCCCTCGTTAACTTCTTTGTCGACTTTGAGCGAACCGGTATCTGGTGCTGGCTCACCCTCGCAGTGTGAATCACTGATTGTCAGTACAAAATTGCCTTGTCCATTTCCAGTGTAGTCAAAGGTAACTGAAGCAGACGTTACGGTGTCCGGCACCGGCCGGGTGACATTAAAGTGCATAGCACCGTTGCCACCACCGCCTGGGAAGGTGCCAGCCGTAGAGGTAGTTGAGCCGCTTTGGTAGGTGACATCCAGTTCGCCGGAGAGGAGCGTGTTATTTCCGCCAGGAGTGAGAATCCAGTGCCAATGAGAGGTTTGGCCGTCTTGGCAGCCTGGGTTGGCGTTCTCGGAGCCGTTGCCTGACCACTGTATAGTTTTGGTTGTTGGCGTATCGCTGCCGCCATCTGCTGACACAACAGGAGCTGCAAATACGAGTTGGCTGCTGGCCAGCAGGGCAGCCATAAATGCACTTACGATTCGTTTTGGTATCCTCGGCCGCTTCAGCTGGAACATAGACACTCCTTCACGTTATTAATGTTAATATTCCTAAACGTTGGCCTTTGCTTTTACTATAGAAAATCTCACACCACGGATATTTGTTTACTGAACTTAATTATTAACCAAAATAACAGCTGCGCAAGTACTTTGTTTAAGTAAGCCCAAAGCGCAACGGCTTATAATAGTGGTGTGGCGAGACGTTTCCTCCGGCTAAAAGTCTTTAACGATATCCTGACGGTCCTGAATATCGGGCTGGCAGTGTATATCTTAGTGTTTCCGTTTCTGCCAAACCTCAAGTGGTGGGTGCAGCATGACGCACCAATACGTATAGGTGCTCCGGCTCAGGTTACGGTGCCTACAAGCGGCAGCGTAGAGATTGATAATACGCTGTTTATCCCATCAATTGGCCTGACAGAAGTAGTCCATGAAGGAAATCATCCCAGCATGTTGGACCAGGGCGCCTGGCGTCGGCCGCAGACCAGTATGCCGGATGGGGGCAGCAATACGGTAATTGTTGCTCACCGCTTTGCATACGGAGGCGGTGGCGGAGTGTTTTATCACCTTGATAAAGTAAATAAAGAAGATGCAGTCGCGGTGCATTGGGAGGGCAAAACGTACATGTATAAGGTTGTCGACAAACGCGTTGTGCCGGCCACAGCTGTCGAGGTAGAGGCGTCAACCGAGGAGCAAACACTGACGCTCTATACCTGCACACCGCTCTGGAACCCGAAAGACCGCTTGGTTATCACGGCACGGCTAACGGAGGTTTTATAGGATGAAAGAATGGCACCGGACGGTAGTATTAGTCGCAGTGCTTATCTTTGCGCTCGTATTCATCTACTGGATGCAGCATTCGTACGACACAAACTTCGTCGACTCGTTACGGTAAGCCAGCTTACAGTTCGTGAATGACGGTGATGCGAGCCCCGAGGGAGTTCAGCCGGGCGGCCAGGTCCTCGTAGCCGCGGTTGATGGAGTAGACGTTCCGGAGCATTGAGACGCCTGGTGCGACCATCATGGCTATCAGCAGCAAGGTCGCGGGGCGCAGCGCTGGCGGACAGACGACGTCGGCAGCACTGAAACGGGTCGGGCCGTCAATATAGGCGCGGTGCGGATCGGCAAGTGTGATGTTGGCGCCCAGTTTGCGCAGCTCGGTGTAGTAGAGCGCCCGTTCTTCATACACCCAGTCGTGAATAAGCGTGCGGCCCTTGGCCACGGCTGCAATTGGGACAAAGTAGGGAAGATTGTCGATGTTTAGGCCAGGGAAGGGTCGGGCGTAGATCTTCTCTTCAAGCGCGACGAGGTTGCCGTCGTGCTTGTGGATGGTGATGTCAGCCAGGTTGGTGTGGCCGTTGTCTGCCTTATAGTACGGCGAGACGTCGTGCTTCAGGCCCATTTTCGCAAGCTTCATGAGTTCCAGCTCGAGGAATTCAATTGGCGCCCGGCAGACGGTGATTTGCGAATTGGTCGTCACGGCCGCGGCAATGAAAGTCATCGCCTCGACTGGATCTTCGCTCGGGTAGTAGGTGACGTTTTTCTTGATCTCTTTGACGCCGCGGATACGGAGCGTGGTCGTACCGATGCCTTCGATCTTGACGCCGAGCTTTTTCAGGAAGAAGCACAGGTCCTGGACCATGTAGTTGGCGCTGGCCATCTTAATGACCGTTTCTTGCTCGAAGCGGGCAGCAGCCATGATAGCGTTTTCGGTTGTGGTGTCACCTGATTCATAGAGCACAATTTGTTCAGGGTGCTTTTTGTTGACGGATACATGGTAAAAGCCGGTTTTGGCAACAATATCGACACCAAATTCTTCCAATGCATAGAGGTGCGGCTTGACGGTGCGTGTGCCAAGCTTGCAGCCGCCCGCGTAGGGGATCTTGAAGTCTTTCATAAGGTGCATCATCGGGCCGAGCATCATGAGCACGCTACGGGTTTTGCGGGCAGCTGTGCTGTTTATCTTGGACATGGTAAATTCGGCCGGCGGCTTGATCTCAAGGTCGTTGCCGGGCAGCCACTTGGTATGGACACCAATGCTGTTCAGTACCTCAATAATGCGGTTGACTTCTTCAATCCGTGGCATTGATTTGAGCCGGGTTGTGCCTTTGTTCAGTAGCGAGGCGAAGAGCAGACAAACAGCAGCGTTCTTGGAGACTTTTGTCGTTATGGTGCCGTGGAGCTCCTGTCCGCCTTCGATCCGCAGGTTCACGGCCCCGCCGGAAATACTGATAATCTGCTTGTTGAGCGCATCGCTGATGCGGGCGAGGGTCTCAAGACTGAGGTTTTGCTTGCCATGCTCAATGCGGTTGACGGCTGATTGGCTGGTGCCGAGACGGCGGGCAAACTCTGCTTGTGTCAGGCCACGTTCTTGCCTTATTTGATAAATTAACTGTCCAATTTTCTCATTCGTAGTGCTCATGCAAAACATTATATATCGCAAACGGTATTTTGCTAGTACTTTTTGGGGTTTTGCCTGTGGATAGGTAGAATGAGATTATGTTGTAGCACAGCCAAACGATTAGACGTATTGTAGCACAGCGAATACCAGTTATGTGGCGTAATGACAGGAGCAGGTCAATGGCAGATACGAAAATACAACAGTTGATCAAAGACGAAGAACAGCGGCAGCGCGAAGGATTGGAGTTGATTCCAAGCGAGAACTACGTGAGCCGGCCGGTGCTTGAGGCGCTCGGCAGCGTGTACACCAATAAATATTCCGAGGGCTATCCGGGCCGGCGGTACTACGGCGGCCAGGAATTTACGGACCAGGTAGAGCAGCTGGCGATTGACCGGGCTAAGCAGCTCTTTGGTGCAGACCATGCCAATGTGCAGCCGCACTCCGGCGCACCGGCAAATGTCGCCGTGTACTTCGCTTGGCTTGAGCCAGGGGATACGGTCATGGGCATGAAGCTCGATCAGGGCGGGCACTTGACGCACGGTCACCCCGTGACGACGATGGCCAAGCTTTATAACTTTGTGCGTTACGGCATGAAGGATCCGGAGACGGGCGAGATTGACTATGACGAGATGCGCGAGATTGCGCTTAAAGAAAAGCCGAAAATTATTCTTGCCGGCTTCAGTGGCTATCCGCGTAATTTGGACTATGCCAAGTTCGCTGAGATTGGCAACGAAGTTGGGGCGATGCTGATGGCTGACATGGCGCATATCGCCGGGCTGATTGCGGGCAAGGCCTTGCCAAATCCGTTTGACTACGGCTTCCACGTAATAACAACAACGACGCACAAGACCTTGCGCGGTCCGCGCGGCGGCATGATTCTTTCTAAGGGTAAGGTGGGTAATCCGTTGAAGGCGCCAGATAAGACGCTGGAAAACTTGCCAACACTGATTGACCGCGAAGTCTTCCCAGGCTTCCAGGGCGGGCCGCACATGAATAATACGGCTGCCAAAGCAGTTGCTCTCGGCGAGGCGCTGCAGCCGGAGTTTCAGGACTACGCACAACAAGTATTGAAGAACGCCAAACGGCTAGCTGACGAGCTGATGAAGCGCGGGTTCAAGCTGGTCACGAACGGCACAGACAACCACCTGATCCAAGTTGACATGATGACGTCTTACAAGGTCAACGGGCGAGAAGCGCAAGACGTGCTCGACAAGATTGGCCTCAGCGCAAACTGCAACTCCATTCCTGATGATCCGTTGCCGCCGTTTAGGCCAAGCGGGCTGCGACTCGGTACGCCGGCGATTACCACACGCGGCCTGCGCGAAGAGCATATGGATATACTTGCTGAGTGGATGCAAAAGGCTATAGAGGGTCGAAATAATGAGAAAGTACTTAACGCGTTAAGTAAAGAAGTAAAAGAACTTGCGACGCAATTCCCGCTCCCGAGTGACAGCTAAAATTACTTAACAAGTTAAGTTTCTTGGGCGACCGAAATTCCCAAACTTATTCAGCTGGGATATAAACAGGCACAGATGCCTCACATTCAAAGTGGGATGGTTGTTCCCAGGCATCGAGATATGCTGGTGTTGTTACTAACTGCGCCGCTCCCGTAGTGAATCCTGTACCTTTATTTACCATAGTGCCTTGTTCATCCTGGTCGATAATCTCGTCATACTCTTCGCCATCGGCAGAGCTGCCGGTAATAGTCAGATAGAGGTCACCGGAAGTAGTATCAAAAGCATAGCTTTTCTGAAGCTCATCCGTACTCGTACGGAAGGAAGACCCCTCGGTGACGACTGCTGCCACTTTGCCCTCTGGCGTTACTATCGGTGCGCCGCTCATGCCGGAAACGACGTCATCGTGCTCGTCTTCTCCTATGCCAGTAATCAAGTGAATGCGATCGCCCATTCTGTGCTGAACGATTACAGGGAAAACAACAGCCTCATCGAAGCTCGTTCCGTCCTTTGGCGCGACTACGTAGAGTACATCGCCAGGCTCTGTGAAGCTCGAGTCGAACTCATACTCAAGCGAAGTCTGCTTGGGTGATAGATTGTCAACGCTGATGTTGGCAATATCTGTCGTTGGGGAGACTACTTCATCTAGCTCGATCTTGCCCCTGCTATAGAGTTTGCGGGTGATATCAAAATCACCGTCGTACGCTGCACTTCGTCCGAATACCTCGACATCTCCGTGGCGAGGGAAAACAAATATATCCGAACATGGCGGTAGGTATGCACCGTCAGGCCAAAGCTCAGATATGACATGCCCGGCCGTCAGCACGCTACCGATACGATCCCGCGTCTCGCCCGCCATAACTCCACTACCTTGGTGGTAGTCTGCGGTGGCTATTCGTACCAGCGAAGCCACGGTGCGTTGTGCTATTTTTTCGGCAAGCGGGGGAATGGCGCTAATATCAACCTGGACTTCTGGCATGGAGGAGATTGATACGTCGTCGTAGTCGTAACTATCTGCACCAACTTCATAAAGAGCAGGCTGGCTGGTCCCGCCTTCTCGTTCAGCGCCCATGCAGCCCGTGGATAGAAGCGCAGTTGCAATAACAGAGGCAGAACCTCGTCCAAAACGCATAATCCGTTACTATGCCAATATCTATACGTATTGTCAATAATTAAGGGAGATATATCTAGGCTAGTTAGCCAATGAGTTCCGGCTCTTGTTCGAGCGTGACGCCGAACATGGCCTGGACTTTGTCGATGATTTTTTGACGGAATTTCAGGAGGTCGGCCGTGGACTGCGCGTGCTCATTAACAAGCACCAAAGCTTGTTTGGACCAGGTGGCCATGCCAGTCTCAGGGTCGCTAGCGCCCTTGAAGCCGGCTTGTTCTATCATCCAGGCTGCGGATAATTTAACCTTGCCATCCGGCAATTGCCAGTAAGCTAGTGTAGGATAGCGGGCCAGCAAATCCGGTAATACTTCTTGACCAACTATTGGATTGGCGAAGAACGAGCCGTTGTTGGCAACCTGTTTGGGGTCGGGAAGCTTGGCTGTGCGAACGGCGATGACAGCTTGGCGGATAGTTGCAGCGGTGTACGTCTTGATACTGTTCTCGTCTAGGTAGGCCTGGAGAGAGCCGTAAAACGGTGGCATAGGTGGGTGGGTGGTAAGATGAAGGGTGATGGCCGTGATAAGAAACCGCCCTTTATCAGTCGTCTTGAACCGGCTGGTGCGGTAGCCGAAGGCGCAATCAATTTTCGGGATGTTGAGGAAAGTGTGTTCTTGGCAGTCGTATGCCTCGAGGCTTACCAACACATCAGCTATTTCCCGGCCATAGGCACCGACGTTTTGTACCGGCGTGGCGCCGGCGGTGCCAGGGATGAGTGAGAGCTGCTCGATGCCGCTGTAGCCCATCTCCACGCACTTTTCCACCACCTCGTCCCATACTTCGCCGGCTGCTATGGTGACATAGGCATGTTCGCTGTCTGCCTTGAAAACATCAAAGCCCTTCATTCGATTAACGATAACCAATCCCGGAAATCCCTCATCACGCCAGATGATGTTGCTGCCCTCGCCGATCATAATCAGAGGCAGATTTCGCTCTTGCGCCCATTGCACGGCTAGCCGGACTTCATCCCGACTGGTTACTTCCACCAAAAATGCGGCGTTGCCGCCCAGGCGCATGGTTGAATACTGAGCAAGCGAAATGTTTTCTTGAAAGTTCATTGTTGCTTATTATAGCGACAACTTGCATTTTTTGGTGACAACGGCGTACCATGGTATGGCGCATGAGAGATAAGCATACTTCTGGTAAACCCTTTCAGGCACTTGGTGGACGACTGAAATCGACGCGCGAGAATCGCCGGGAAACCTTGGCGGAAGTCTCGGGCGCCGTTGAGATTGATATTGAGACGCTTGAGCGTATCGAGCAGGGATTGGAGCGACCGAGCGAAGACATCCTCATGCTGCTTATCAGCCACTTTGGGCTTAAAGACAGCGAAGCAGAGAAGCTGTGGGACCTGGCCGGTTTCGGTAAGCGCGATCAAGCAAATGACCTGACAGGAGATGATATTAGCGGAAAGACATTTATGATGATGGTGCCGATGGACCCCCGGATTGTGTACAGCGACATAGCACATGTGAGTGCGAATAAGTTCGGCGTGGTCGTAAATTTCATGCAAACGGGCGGGATGAACAATCAGCCGCTCGCTGTAGCACGGATCGGTATGAGCCGTGAGCATGCTGAAAGCGTCATAGAATTACTGCAAAACGCCCTTGCACAGTCCAGTCAACCGGCACAAAAGAAATCCCTACCTGCGCCAAAGTCCAAAAAACACCGAAAAACAGATACAAACTGATATAATATCCCCGTTAAGCGCCCGTAGCTCAGCTGGATAGAGCGTTGGTTTCCGGTACCAAAGGTCAGGGGTTCGAATCCCTTCGGGCGTACCATTTGGTAATTACAGATAGAGATTGAAGCTGTTTTCAATCTCTTTTTTGTTAAGCTGATTTCCGCATCCGTGAAACAAGTTTGAATCCCGTTTGGTGTTTTGGTTATGCTTTCAATTTGACAATGGGCTATATATTATTTCTGATATGGCTCAACAAACACCCCCTCTTAAAGTTTCTCCTGAAGCGAGAGGTTTGATAAATGATATTCACTATGATGATGAGTTTTATGCCAGCTACCTTTTAAACCGTAGTGTCCCAGAGGAAGACTTAGCCAGTCTAGAATTACATATTGATGACAAATATATGGCATTTGGTTCTCACGGTGTCTATTCAGCCCGTGAAACCGATGACCCTGACAGTAAACATATCATAGGTTTTTCGCCCACTCGTATGCCAAGCTGTCCCTCAAAGCAAGGAGCTCTTCTGCGTCACGAGACCGAGCACTTTATCTACCAGGTAGAACACCCTAATCATTTACGTAATAGGACACGTTTAGTTATTGGTTGCACAGCAATAGGGGCTGCAATGGGTGCTGCGCTAGGTGTGCAATCCAGCATAGAACTAACGAAAGATTTACCACTTGCTGTAGATATACCCGTTAGTGCTGCGGCGATATTAGGCCTAACTGGCGTTGGAGCGTTAAATGGTCTATTGCCGTCAGCAATGGCGCACGTAGCCTTCGGTCCTTCAGAAATAAAAGCAATGTGGGCTTCACGTACACGAAAGCTAGAACTGCCTGACGGTGTGCTACAAGTGCAATTTAGATAAAATCCACCGAAGTATCGGCAGATGACAATCTATTAATAGCCGTTTGAACTTCGTGCACTACCGTGTACCACGGTCAAGCTAGTACTATTTTTGTAGGATATAGAGCATTGCCAAGACGAGCAGGCATAACGTTAGAAACAGTGCAGTACTGAGGGCTTCCCAATCTTTTTTCAGCCACCATCGCCCAGACCTAATCACTAAATCCTCACTTAATCTGATATCACCACCTCGAACATTTTCTATGCCATATTTATTAATGTATCGACGAACGACTTTATTCTCATAGCTTTCTGCCTTAGATTCCAGAATACGCCCTAAGTCTTTCTGGTAGTGGATGCTGACGGGCTTGTATTTTCTGGTCCAGGCCGCAGCGTTGAATCCCTGTGAGTGTTCTTTGAATCTGATTTCCGGTGTCTTTGAGGTTATACCGACATAGTATTTATTGGACGTGAGTTTCAGCACGTAGAGCCAATAATGTTTAGTGCCATCCATAGTGTTTGTTTAGTTGCTATTTACTAATCATAGCAGACTTGGTTTTAGATCCGTGCGCGAACAATAAAATGCTTAATGTGATTTCTTGCATTTTTGCGGCGGATTAGATTATTACTTGCGTCGGGCTGTGGCCTTTGTTTTGCTGCTATCGCTGAGCCTATTCTCGATTCGTTTGAGGGCGGCGAGCATTTCTTCATCACTGTCTTTGGACTCGGCGCTGCCCTTGTGGATTAGGAACGAAGTGAGCACGACCATGGTAAAGAGCTGCAGGAATTCGGATTGCCAATTCTCAAGCGTCGCACTGCCGAACTGCGGCCAAAATTCGCTCCACTGAAAAGCTTGGCCATGCTGCATGGCTTCGTTGGCAACTTCGGTAACCTGAAACACGAACTGCCCGATCCACGCGCCAATAAATAACAAGAACAATACCGTGCTCAAGCTGTAGTTTCTCAAGAAGTTTCTCATTCCCAGCCTCCCTATGTATTAACTGATAAGGATATTAAATAATTGAAATGCGCGCGTAGCAGCTAAATATCTTACTAATTGCTCGCCAAGAGACGCAGATAGGGAACTGTATCTGTTATAATCTGTAGTGTTCAAATTGATGTGCACCCGTAGCTCAGCGGATTAGAGCGCTTGTCTTCGGAACAAGAGGTCGTAGGTTCGAATCCTACCGGGTGTACCAATTCAAGAATCCCTCAAAAGAGGGGTTTTTGAATTGGTTAATTTGTTCGCACTCGAACACTGTCGACCTAAAGAGGTCGGGGGTGAAGACTGCCAGTAGCAGTTCGTGAAAATACCAGCCGCAAACTCGGCCACAAACTCAGATGTGCCATTCACGTTTGCTATACTTGAGATATAAATAAAAAGGAATCATAGTAATGCTTTATGTTCTAGGTATTTACTTGGTCGTCTTGGTAATCGCTACTGTCTTAACAAATCAGCGTATCAAAAATAATCAAACAGAGAATCTATTTCCATACGGTTTTGTCATTGGTTTGTCTGGCTCTCTTGTAGCAGTGGTCTTTGTTACGTCACCTTTGCTCAAAAAGATAAGCAACGAAACTCATCGAAAAACCTTTTTCAACGCCACACTAGTCGGATTGGTAGCATCTTTTGTTCTTTTCGGCATTTTGAATATGGCTTTGGCGACGAACTAGCTCTTAGGCCTCGATAACCGATGCTGTAGTGCTAAGCTACTCTCGAAATCTTACCTATTGGAGAATCCCAACCATCAGGGCCCTGCTTGGCCATCAGCGATTCGAGTGCGCGAAACGGGGTTGATATTGTTTGCGTGAGATGGGCGCCGCTCGGAGCAGTCATTTATCTGTGCGCGCCAAACTGGTCATGATAAGCTAAGCGTAATTAAGTAATATAGGTACATAAAATGGACACGCAGAAAAAAGGAAAAACGATAACGTTTATAGGTTACGTCGTGCTGGTGATTGGCTTGTTGGTGGGAAGGCTCATTATGTATTCTTCGAGTGATGCCGAGCCAACTATGTTGAACGAATGGATTGCAGGCAGAAGCCCGCTAAACATTATCGTGCCACTACTCGGGATAGTAATTATTATCGTGGGCATGCGTCTGCAGCGCAGCAAGTAACAGCTTCTGTAATGAGATCCGGCCTTGCTGTGCTGCATCCGTATTCTGAATAGTTTTCAGCGAGGCACCTTTAGCGGCACAGTAGCGCCGATTTATCCGACATTCTGCTTGGGCATGTTTGCTAGAATATGTTTATGCTTAAAATTGATACGTATTTACGGAACACGACCATTGCCGCTCCGTTGATACTGCTGGCTATTGTGCCATTTGCGTTAATCGCCAGCCGGTACAACATCGTGGTTGATCTTAAGATTGCGGTGCTCGGTGCAGTTGGCTGGTGGGTGGCATTGGTTTTGCGAACGCCAGCTATCATTCTGGCCAGAAAATTGTCGACCAAGACCGGGAGTACGCTCGTGGTGCTGGCTTCCGGTCCGGCGGAAGAGGGCGTGCGGTTAGTGATGTTGCTTGCTCTCGGATTGACTGTCGACAACGCCTATTCTTTGGGGCTCGGCTGGGCGGCGATAGAGATTCTTTATAGCATCATGCAGGGTGTGGCACTTGGTGTGTTGCAGCAAAAGACTGATAAAAAAGCCGAAGAAGCAAAAGCTATGCTGGAGGCGCTCGGTATGGAAAAGACGCTCTCGCCGTCAGCGCCTTTTTGGGGAATTTTAGAGAGGATATCAGCGACGGCGTTACATCTCGGCTTCAGTCTGCTTGTGGTGGTCAATCCGTACTGGGTACTGGCAAGTGCGCCGCTTCATAGCGTTGCGAATATATCGCTTCTGCGCCTGGCGAGAAGATCCCTCGCCTTGTCCGAGTTGGCAATATTTGCCGTGGCCGCAGTAATTTTTGCTATGAGTCTACGTTTATCTTTATAGAAAGCGCACTCTTTATTGT
Organism: uncultured Candidatus Saccharibacteria bacterium; assembly: GCA_964507855.1. GTDB lineage: Bacteria > Patescibacteriota > Saccharimonadia > Saccharimonadales > CAZDQS01 > CAZDQS01. The sequence continues at coordinate 289,479 of CAZDQS010000001.1, forward strand.
CACTGGTCCTTCTGTCACAATGAAACCAATGCATTTTAGAATCACCCGGAAACAAATTGGCGGCGCGCTGCTAGTTGGATTGAGCCTCGTGCCAATTATCCTGTGGCTAGCGGCAGCTGATACTTCGCAATTGGTGAGCTCGCCAGCATCAGTCGTTCGGGCGCTCGGCAAGGCTGCGGCCCTCGCCGGCACGGCGCTGTACTGTCTGAACCCTATCCTGAGCATGAGGCACAGGATGATAGAGGTGGTTTTTGGAGGGTTTGGCAACATATATGGCTTGCACCGCCTGGCCGGGAAGACTGTATTTTATCTGATTATGGCTCACCCTATCTTGCTGGGCATGAGTGGATTCATGCGGGGGAGGGGTATCGCGGACGTGTTTAATTGGACAAGTGCTCTTATCATCGTAGGGATTATTGGCCTGAGCGGGCTTATTGTGGCAACTGCTGTGACAATCTATGCGCACATCAAGCACCAGCGATGGATCATGGTGCATCGTTTATTCGGGTGGCTGATACCGGTGTTTTTGGCTCATGCGCTGCTGGCGCGGTCGCAAATTGTCCAGAACCGCGCCCTTTTTGTCTATATGATTGTGCTGGCGACGATGGGGTTCCTGGCGTTCTTGTACCGGTCGGTCATGACTCGTTTTATCAAGCGATATGCATATGTCGTGAGCGAAGTGAACCATCCAAGCACCGAGGTTACTGAGTTGGTGCTGAAGCCGGTCGGGCCGTCAATGAACTACAAGCCGGGACAGTTTGCCTACCTGTCGCTGGAGAGTGATGTGGTTGATGATGAGGCACATCCATTTTCATTTACGACGGCGCCAAACGGACCGTACGTGCGGTTTGTCATAAAGGCGCTTGGAGATGATACAGAAAAGCTCTTCGGTGTCATGCCTGGTACGAAAGCGTACCTTGAAGGTCCGCATGGGAAGTTCTCGCACCTGAACTCCAAAAACCCCAAACAAGTGTGGGTGGCGGGCGGCGTCGGTATCACGCCGTTCTTGAGCATGGCTCGCTCGCTCAGGCCGAACGACAAATATGACGTCCACTTGTTCTATGCCGCTGAGGAGCTGAAGGATGCTGTGTTTTTGCGCGAGATTCTGAGCATCAGCAAGCAGGCGCCGAACTTCAAATTATCGCTTGTTGACCGCAGGTTCAGCGGGTTTGTCAGTGCCGATATGATTGGCGAAACGGTGCAGAATTTGCAGGAGTACGACTTCTTCATTTGTGGTCCGCCGGGGATGATGCAAGCGCTCAAGAGCCAACTGAATGCCAAAGGTGTACCTGCGGACAGAGTGCACACCGAAGAATTCTCCATGAATGACCGATAGGTATTTATTAGGGTTTACCGTACAATAGCGCCATGCAAATCAGAGACTTCAAGCAAGCCAGTGAGGTGCTTGCAGGCTTTATTCCTTCGACCAAAGAAATGGGCAAAGGCTACAAATTGGAGCGTATGCGAGAGCTGCTTACCGGGCTTGGCAACCCGCAGGAAAGCTTCAAGGCGATTCATGTCGCGGGCACTTCCGGCAAAACATCGACATGCTACTACATAACTGCATTCTTGAAATCAGCCGGGAAAAAAGTTGGCCTGACTGTATCGCCGCACGTTGATGAAGTGAATGAGCGGGTGCAGATTAATCTTGGGCCACTGCCGGAGCACGAGTTCTGTGATGAGCTCGGCGAGTTCATCGATAAGGTTAACGCGTTAAGTATCACACCAAGTTATTTTGAAGTATTGGTAGCCTTTGCCTTCTGGGAATTTGCCAAGCAAAAGGTTGATTATGCAGTTGTAGAGACAGGCTTGGGTGGCCTGCTTGATGCCACGAATGTTATTACACGCCCGGACAAAGTATGCGTTATTACTGACATCGGGCTTGATCATACGGAGGTGCTCGGCAACACGCTGCCAGCAATTACGAGCCAGAAAGCCGGCATCATCCAGGGCGGCAACGAGGTGCTTATGTACCGCCAAGCTGACGAGGTGATGACAACCATCGAGAATGTTTGCGCTCAGAATAAGGCCCGATTGCATAGCATTACGCCAGAAGCAGATACGCCGACCGGTTCGCTGCCGCTGTATTTGAGGCGCAATTGGTATCTGGCGAGCAAGGTCTATGAGCAGGTGGCTAGCAGGGACGGGCTGCCGGCACTTGATGATGCAATGATTCAGGAAACCCAAAGCACCTACATCCCAGCGCGTATGGAAGCGGTGCAGACGGGTGGCAAGACGGTGATATTTGACGGGGCACACAATGCCCAAAAGCTCGCAGTAATGGCCGACAGCATGCAGGCGAAATACGGCAATGAAGAAGTCGCCGTGCTCTTAAGTCTGAGCAAGAACTACGATTTGGATGACATGATCAGGCAGATTATCAAGGTCGCAGACCACATTATTGTCACGGAATTTCAGGCGGGACAAGACGTGCCGAAGCAGCCAATTAGCGCCGAGGAAATAGCCGAAGCTTGTCGTCATGCCGGTTTTGACAGCGTTGAAATCGTCGCAAATCCCGAGATGGCTGGCCTGACCTTGCTCAATCGCCCAGAGCCTGTGCTGCTCGTAACCGGATCATTTTATTTACTGAATCACATCCGCCCGTTAGTATTGACGCAGGATGATTAGATGTATTGTCGCAATTGACGAAAAGCGTGGCCTGGCAGACGACAAGGGTATTCCGTGGGATTTGCCGACTGACCGGCGCTACTTCAGAGAGAAAACCGAACATGGTGTCGTTTTCATGGGGTATAACACATACCTAACTTTGCATGGGCCGTTATCTGACCGGCGGAATATCGTAGTAAACCAGCGGCAGGTGCCCGTCCGCGACGGTTTCGAGATCGTGACTGATCCTATTGAATTTCTTAAGAATACGACGGAGGATATCTGGCACATTGGCGGGGCGGGATTACTTAAGGATACCCTGCAGTTCTGCGACGAACTGTATATTACGCATGTCGAGGGCGACTTTCACTGCACCAAATTCCTACCCGCATACGAGCAGGATTTTGAGCTAGCATGGCAGAGTGAGCCGCTGGTCGAGAACAATACGCGTTTTACGTTTGCTATTTACAAAAGAAAGTAATTATGATATAATGAGAAGGTAGGTTCTGTTCATTTTTCATGAATCCACCTAGAAGCCAGTTGAAAAAACAGGCACAAACTGATAGAATAGCTCAGTCTTTTGCTCTTTGGGCCATTAGCTCAGTTGGTTAGAGCAGCGGCCTCTTAAGCCGCGTGTCCTGGGTTCGAATCCCAGATGGCCCTCCAAAACAAGAACTCCCTTTTTGGGAGTTTTTGTTTTGGCTGCCACCGAGGCACGGTTCCGGGACTTGGCTGCGAAGCAGACAATAGTCCCGGGTTCGCTCGCAAGTCACGCCTGCAGAAGCTTGCTTCGAGGACGTGGCGCAGCCGTGTCTTTAGGCAGTCCCGGATGGCCCTCTAAGTATAAGCATTTAGACCTCAGTTCATCTGAGGTCTTTGTTATACTAGGTGGATGAACTCGCCTACATTGTTTCAGTACTGTCAAAAACTTATAGTACTTTCAGATGACAAAACAAAAGTTTTATTAGCAAAACGCAAGGGTGAAGCTGATTACGATGGTGTTTACTCATTCATTGGCGGAAAGATGGAAACGACAGATGAGACACTTTTGGCAGGTATGAAGCGGGAAAAAGATGAAGAAATCGGCAAAGATGCAAAAATAGCAGTATTGCCCAATGAAACGTACAATCTGCTTTTTCGCAAAAAAGATGGAAATTGCATGGTCTTACCTCACATTGCTAGTATTTTTGTTTCAGGCGATATTAAACTGAACGAAGAATACAGCGACTACAAGTGGATTACATTGGACAAACTTGAAGAATTTCAGCCAAAGATCGAAAATATCCCTGAGCTTGCAAAATGGGCTCATAAGAAGCTACAAAACCTAAAGATTGATCAGCTGGTACAAATATAACTTCTTGGATTACTCATAAGATTAGTAGAGACTGAATCTACTACAGCCCTCCATACAAAATGCCTCACGATAAGTGGGGCTTTTTGTATGGCAAGACTACAAGCTGGGATTCGAACGGGTTTGCCGGTGGCAAACCCCGGACCCGAAGCCACAAAGTTGCTGGTAGCAAGTTTGCGGTGGAGTAGGCCAGCACATTTTGTGCTCGGCCCCAGGCGAATCCCATATGGCCCTCCAAATTGATTCATTTAAATTATACGAGTTCCCAAAATGGCCCTCCAGGCATAAGAACTATGAATACCTCGTCTCTGAGGTATTTTTGTTTGCTACCATATACGTATGGTAGATATCTTTGTAGAGGAAAATTGCAACAACGCACCAAAAAAGCAATTTGTGAAAGACTTCTTAATCGCTATTGCGACCTCAGACCTTGAAGCAGTCGCGAATATGCTTGATGATAATGTCACCCTGGAAGCGGTGGGCCATAAGATGATTAGTGAAAAAGAATCTGTAATGCGGGCATTGGTTGAAAATAATACATTGAGAGGGGTATTTAAGCTGACTGTTCGCAACATACTCAGTCATGGTAACAAATGCGCAGCCGAGGGTGTCATGAGTTATAAAGATGGTAGTGAAGTTGCGTTCTGTGGCATTTACACATTTACGAGCCACAGTAAAGATGCAAAAATCAAGAAAATTACAATGTATTCGATTGAGGAAAAGCCTCAACTAAAGTAGCTACTTATGTCTATGTGCCCCTCCAGTTGATTCATTTAAACTGTACAAAATCCCAAATGGCCCTGAGGATAAACACCAAAGCTCCCTGAACCCAGGGAGCTTTGTTATAGTTGGTATATATAAAAAGGGTAATTATGATTGAAATTGCAGTATCAATTAACGCTCCGATCAAAGATGTGTGGGAAAAGTATGTAAGCGTCGATGGTGTGCAGCACTGGGCGTTTGCAAGTGATGACTGGGCGGCTGAAGGAATTGAAAACGACGTACGGGTAGGGGGAAATCTTAAGAACCGCAATTTTGCCAAAGACGGTTCATTCGAGTTTGTGTTCGGTGGTGTATACACCGAGGTTGTCCCCGAAAAACGACTGGCCTATACGCTCGGAGATGGTCGGAAGGTTGAAGTTGATTTCATCGAGGACGAAAGCGCCGTTACGATAAAACAGCGTTTCGATCCAGAAACACAAAACCCCGAAGAAATGCAGCGGCAAGGCTGGCAAGCTTACCTAGACAACTTCAAAAAGTACGTAGAGTCTACGCGCGAGTAGCGTGTCATGGTGTGCAGCATCGGGAAAGATGGGTCTGCTACAATTTGAGCATGACAAAAGTTGAAGAATATTTCGAGCAGGTCGGCGCTACGCCCTCGCAAGTTGCGCAGTACGAACGGGTCTTGGGTATTGTAAAAACGATGGTTCCGGAGGTCGAAGAAACGGTTAGCTACGGTATACCAACGCTGAAATATAAAGGGAAGTTCGTTATTTACTTTTTGGCGGGAAAGAACCACATGGCGGTGTATCCGGCGCTTGGAAAGGTTGAGCCCACCAAAGGCACCAAGGGTACATTTCGTTTTACTGAAGAAGAGCCCGTTCCTGAGTGGGTCGTGAAAGAAATTGTCTCCACGCGCCTCAAGCAAATTGCCTAAGTGGTGCTTTGGCCTGCGACCACATAGCTACTGCTTTCTGGTATGATGGTGCGATGAATACGGCAACAGAAATCAAAAAACGTTTTGAGTTAAGAAAATTATCATGGTGGCCGGTATTGCTGTTTGTGCCAGCGCGGTTTGTGTTCGCGTTTATTGCCCAAGGTGTCACGGCAGCTGTCTTTTATGCTCAAGGCTCACCTGATCCGTGGCACGATGCAGCCTCGTGGTGGGTGGTGTACAGTACACTGACGGATATATTGACGTTACTAGCTTTGGGTTTGCTTGTGAAATATGAAGGCATTCGGCTCATCGACTTGTTTGGATTAAACAACAAGCCGGCATTGCGGCAGCTAAAATACGTACCGCTCTTTCTGCTGCTGATGCTTCCTTTTACGGTATTGGCAAGTGGTATCACCCACGCATTCTATGGTTCGCCCAACTCACCAATGATTGAGATAGTAGATGTGCCGGTGTGGGCGGCCGCCTACAGCTTGCTGATATGGCCGGTAGTGTGGGTGGTTGCTGAACAACTGGCATACCTCGGCTACCTGTTGCCGCGCCTCGAGGCCAAAACAGGCAAGACGTGGCTTGCTGGCGTGATTGTGGCTGTTATGTGGGGCGTGCAGCACTTCGCCATTCCGTTTATCGCAGATGACACATATCTAGCTTCGCGTGTGCTGTCGTCATTGGCGGCAACAAGTGGCTTTACGTTGGCTTATATTGTGATGCGGCGTCGTTTGGTGGCGGCGTTGGGTGCCCACTGGCTGGCCGATGCCTCGACGGCTTTCTTGGCCGCAGTGCTGCCTTTACTGGCTTAAGTCGTAGCTCAATATTGTCGGTCAAAAAAGTAATGGCAATCCCACGGTCTGCGAGTCATGTGAGAAATATTGCTTACATATTTGGAGCTGTGGCGTATACCTACACATAGGTTCCTTTGAAGAACTAGTACCAGCGGCCATGTGGTCTGCTGATTTTTATTGCACTCGAATATCGAAAGGAGCAGGCATGGCAACTAAAGGGCTATTTGCAAAGCAGAGAAAGTTAATTGGTGCAGCCATCAGTGTCATCATGTCACTGGGCATAATTATGTCGAGTGTGCCGGCGGCTGCGCTATTGCCTTTGCCGTGGCCTGCGCCTGGTTCACCGCCGCTGCCACCAGATTTGACGGTGCCATATCTGCCGGCTGCAGGGCCAGTTGAATGTATCGAAGGGCAGTTTAGCTGCTGGGTGCAGCTGGAGAAGGAGCTGCAGCACAGAACCGCAGCTCTTGAGTGTCATCACGGTGCCATATTCTCCGATGCCTATGTGACGATAACGAGAGGCTTAAAAAGCGCAACCTCAAACGGAGTGTGGCAGCGGCCGGATAGAGTAACGCATGAGGCAAAAAACTATGCGCAAGAATACTTCGACAACCGCGATCGTTGGTATGCCGGTGACAAGGCGAGCGTAGCGCCATCGTGGCAGGTAGCGTTTGCGGCTGCCGACAATCAGGAGGTGACAGCACTTGGCAACATCCTTCTCGACCTTAATGCGCACATACGTCGAGACAATCCCATCCGTGCTGTCGAGCAGACAGAAGGAGTACTGCGCACAAAAGGCTTGATGCCATGGGCGTCAGGGCGTCCTGATCACGACCGGATTAGCGATGTGTTGCAGGACACACTCGAACCAATGCTCGACCATCTTGCCGAGGTATACGACCCAACCATTGATGACACTGCGGATTTGTTCGGTATGGTAATTGACCAAAAGGGTTTGTATCTTCTCATCTCCACGTGGCGGGAAGAGTCATGGCGGAATGCCGAGCAACTTCGTCATGCCAGAGCACTCGGTGGAGTAAGTGGGCCGCTCTATCAGACCAAGCTCGCCCAGATAGAGGAGTCGGCACGACTTGGCGCAGAGGTGATTCGCGCGGCGACCCTTGCGACGCCACAGCAAAATGCAGTCCGCAATGCGTATTGCGCAACTCACTTCAGCCCGTACTCTTCAAGTCAAGCGATCAAGCCTGAGTGACATACGGCTCTCGGGAAAAGAATAGTCGCAAAGACTAATAAACAAGCTTGCGGACTTTTTCGGCCAATTGTTTGGGCGAGAGGCTTGACTTTAAGACGTGTTGGATCGGCCCCAGCCGTAGCATCTGGTCCATCTTCTTCTGGTCTGACAGATTGCTGAAGGCGATGACCTTGGTGTGCGGGCTGATGTCCATGATGTTTGCCTGGCGCAAGAACTCCAGCCCGTCCATGTGGGGCATAATGATGTCGAGCAGAATGAGGTCCGGTTTGACGGTTTTTATTATTGCTATACCCTCATTGCCATCGGCTGCTTCATATACCGTGAAGCCTTCCTTGGTCAGGACTTGAGCGTAGGCGTCTCGAAGAATTTTTTCATCTTCGATCACGAGAATTTTCTTTGCTTGTGCCATCGGCTGCTACCTCGGGATAGTAACCTTAAACTCTGAGCCTTTATTTGGATGTGATGATACCGTAATTGTGCCATTATGCAAGGTGACTATCTTCATTGCCCAGTAGAGACCAAGGCCGGTGCCGCCTACTTTGGTGGAGAGCTGGTTGTTGATGCGGGAGAATTTTTGGAACAAGCGGGGTAGGTCTTCTTCGGCGATGCCAACACCCTCATCCTTGACGCTAATCATCACTTTTTGATTATCGGCAGTGAGCGTGATGTCGATGTTTTTATCGGGTGGCGTGTACTTGCCAGCGTTGTCTATCAGGTTTTCGAACACCATACGGACGCGCCCGGTGTCGAGGATAGCGAAGAGCTGCTTCATGTCGTGGGTGAAGCTGACTCGTTGGTTGCGGAATTTGAACTTATCACTTTGTTCGTTGATAACTTCTCGGAGCAGCTGCACAAGATCGGTCTTGGTTTTCTTGAGTGTGACTTTGCCGGCGTCAATCTGTGCGACGCGTAAGAGATCGTCGATGATATTAAGCTGTCGCTCGTTACTTTCGTAGGCTGTCCTCAGGACCTGCAGCTGGTCAGACGGTACGTCGCCCAGGTAGCCCTCAAGTAACATGCCGATGTACTGTTTGACACCGGTTGCTGGTGTGCGTAACTGGTGGGAGGCGAGGGAAATAAACTCGTCTTTTGTCTTGTGGAGTGCGACTAGCTGGGCGCGCTGGCTTTTGAGCTTGAGGTTGACCTGAGCTAGCTCGTCGTGGCGTTGCTTGGTGCTCTTAACGTCTTCAATATCAAAACATGAGCCGATAAACCCGAGGAACGTGCCATCCGGCGAAAAGCGCGGGGCGCCGTTGTCCAGCATCCAGCGGTATTTGCCGTCGTAGCGCTTGATACGATATTCGATGCTGAAGGGCCGGCGGGCGGCAAACGCTTCCTTGTGGACTCGGAGCGTTATATCGCGGTCATCAGGGTGGATACTATCAGCCCAGCCGAAGCCAAGTTCGTCATTGAGCGTGCGGCCGGTAAAATCTATCCAGGGTTTGTTCACATAGCGGTATTTCTTGTCTGTGTCGGCAATCCATATAAAGACCGGTGCGGTGTCTGCAAGGTTGCGGAACCGTTGCTCGCTCTCGCGCACCGCGTCTTCGGCTTGCTTGCGCTCAACCGCCAGGGCAATGACATTGGCGACAGACTGGAGGAAGTTGATGTCGTCTTTCGTGAATTCACGTTTGTGAGCTGTGTAGGCGCCAACAACACCGTATGGTTTATTGTCGCCGTAGATAATACAGCTCATGCCGCTTACGACATCATGGCTGAGTAGTAGTTCGGGGGCGGCAAACCGTTTCTCGGTGCGCAGGTCACGGACGATAACAGGGTGATTTGATAACAGAGTATATCCGGCGGGCGAGTGTCGGCCGGTGTCTTCAGTAGCTTTTCCGAGCACGACATTTTTATTCCAGCCCACACCAGCCTTGAGTACCACATGCTCGCCGTCCGGCTGTAGTTCCAGGACCTTTGTATACTCGACGCCCAAGACTTCGCTAAGCCGGCGGACAGCGCTGTTTATGAGGCCTTGCACATCATGGCCTGAGAGTGCTTTGATCCCGAGATCACTGACTGCGGTTTGCTGACGGATACGGATATCCAGAAGCTGGCGGCTGGCAAGGAGCTCCTCTTCGACCCGTTTGCGCTCATCAATGTCCATGCTCGTGCCGAGCATACGCACCGGCTTGCCGTTCTCGAGTATGGCCCGACCCTGACCCAGTACCCAGTGCACGCTTCCGTTGGGCCAGACGACACGGTGCTCTACGCTGTAGCTGTGACCGGTCTGCATGGATTCGCGGATGGCACGCTGCATTTTCGGCACATCTTCCGGATGGAGCATGCTGAAGTACTTTTCGTACGTGACGTGTGCGGAAGGCTTGAGTCCGAACAGTTTCTTTAGTTCGTCTGTCCATTCCAGCTCACCTGTCTGCACGTCCCATTCCCACATCCCCATGCCCGAGGCACTGAGCGCAAGCGCATAGCGGTCACTAGCAGGAAGCGCGGCTTTGGTAGCTTTACGTGCACCCTGTTTGGTGGTCTTTGCGGCACTAGTTTTGGTATTCTTCATGGTATTTAACATAATTATATGCCATCTGCCCGAACGCTAAGTTGGTGTTATGATTATTACTCTCCATCAGCGCTGGCTTCTCACGGCGTTCTTCGTGCGACTTAATATTCTTAAGACGGTTCTGCCCTTTGCCACAACCGTACTTATGCGTTCAATCTTTGCCTCAACTTGTCGCTCAATTGCGAGGATTTTTGACCTGATAACGAGAACTGCTACCGTTAAGGCAACGAGCAATATAAGCACAATGCTCATAAAAACTATGGCAAAAATATAGAAAGCCGCTTCTAGCTCCAACACGCTCCTTTCTCGAAAATTACGACTCAATTATTAATGTATTGGTGGCTTAGTTCTGTAAGATTTTCGGCATTTTGCGTGGACGTTAACAGTTTACTGGTAGTATGTAAGGTGATGAAACTGCTGAATGGACAAGAATTGGCTTTATTTATTAAGGAGCGCCAGGCGCGGCAAGTGCGTGGTTTGCGTCAGGCGCATGGCGTAGCACCACGGCTTGCAATTGTGCAAACCAGGGACGATCCGGTTATTAACTTGTACGTGCGGCTCAAGAAACAGTACGGAGCGGATATCCTCATTGACGTGGACGTGCACTTTGTTGCGCAGGCCGATGTGCCGGAGTTACTTGAACGTCTCAATGCCGATGAGGCGGTTCATGGCATTATCGTCCAGCTGCCACTTGAGGATCCTGCGGAAACAGACCGCATCGTTAACCTTGTCGCGCCAGACAAAGACGTTGATGCGCTCGGCGATCCTGATGCCCCATGGCCCCCGCACTTGGATGCTGCGCACGGCGCAGGCGAGAAGCGGACCGAGCCGTACAATAAGTACGGTGAGGGGGTATCGGAGACTGCAACAAAGCGCAGCGCCAAGACCGCCAGCGGAGTGGCCAGCTTTGCTGGTCAGCAGGCCGGCGGGGTGCGGGGGTCATGGTTTGACCCGGCGACACCGATGGCAATCATGTGGTTGCTGGCTGGTTACAATATCGAGCTTGCAGGAAAGAATGTTCTATTAATTGGTCGCGGTAAGCTGGTCGGCGCACCCTTGGAGAAGATGTTGCTCGCAAGTGGCATTAATGTCACGGTAGCAGATCGTACGACCCAGGATTTGTCACAACTCACCAAGCAGGCCGACGTGATTATCACGGCAACAGGTAGCCCGGCAATCCTGTATCCGGATATGATTAAGCCCGGCGCGGTAGTCGTGGATGCCGGAGTAGCCAGCGAGGACGGCAAGACGGTCGGGGATGTGGCACCGGAAGTGTATGAACGAGATGATTTGACGATTACGCCTGCCAAGGGCGGCGTTGGGCCGCTGACGGTCTGTGCCTTGTTTGATAACGTCATTCGGGCTGCAAGGAGGCGAGTTGAGACAACTACTTAATCAGCTGGAGCCAGTGCGGGCCAAGCACGCGGTGTTTGAGGCCGGGGCATGGGAGGTCGCCGAAGATTTCCAACCGTACGTGCGGTTTGCGAGTGGTGAGCAGGCCAATAACAAACTTTTGCTTGATAGACTTGTTGACGAACCAAGAATGTTGCGTCCGATGGTCAAGTTGGCGGAGTTTTTGGAGCCGGATGCGGTGTGGGGCCAGCCCAGCGGTGGCCAGGCTTTCGCCGAGCGTATAGCCGAGGAGCTCGACGTACCGCTGATTCGGCTCAAGAAAGACGTCAATTTGCCTGGCATAAAGACCTGCGACTACGCGTCGGACAAAGACTATAAAATTGCTCATGACGCAGGCAGGACAGTGGGTATAGAAGATGTCGGCAATGAGTTCACTTCTCTGTACGGGACACTCAGGCTTAGCCCGAGGCTGCGGGATATCGCGAGAAGCACGGGCGGTATTGTCATGGGGTGGCGGCGCGGGTCGCCGGCGCGGGAGCGTGAGCTTGACATTGATATTTTGAGCGTCGTACACGAGTATATACCCAATATGGTTACTCCTGACTCGCTATTCTTTAAGCGGTATGGAGAATTTGCAGTAAGGCGGGCTGTGTCATGAAAATCGGCGTGTTTGACTCCGGTATGGGCGGGCTGTCAGTGGCAAATGCCATCAAGCGGGCGCTGTCGGGGCATGAAGTCGTCTTTGTAAACGACAGCAAGAACGTGCCCTATGGGTCCAAATCCCCTGAAGTGCTACTGGAGCTTGTCGAGCCAATTTTACAGGGGCTTGTCGAGCAAGGGTGCGCTGTCATCGTGGTTGCGTGTAATACCGTGACGACGACGCTGATTGAGGATTTGCGAAAACGTATCAGCGTGCCGCTTATCGGCATGGAGCCAATGGTGAAGCCAGCAGCCGAGAGAAGTAAGAGCAACATTATCGCAGTTTGTGCCACGCCCACGACGCTTGCCAGCAAGCGCTATAAGTGGCTGAAGGAGACCTATGCGCCGAACGCCAAAGTCTTGGAGCCGGACTGCAGCGACTGGACGCGGATGATAGAGGACAACCAGGTTGATCGGCAAAAGATTTTTGAGCGTATTGACGCCGTGTGCCGCGAGGGTGCGGATGTTATCGTGCTTGGCTGCACGCATTACCACTGGATAGAGGGCATGATTAAAGATATCGCTGCCGGCCGGGCGGAGGTGTTGCAGCCGGAGGGGCCAGTGATTGAGCAGCTTAAGCGAGTGCTTGCACAGCTTGCTTGAACTGGTTGCCGCGGTCTTTGTAGTTTTTGAACAGGCCAAAGCTGGCGCAGCCGGTGGAAAGGAGCACGATATCGCCTGCCGAGGCTAACTCGCGGGCTTTTTGCACGATTTCCGGCATGGTTGTGCCGCCTTCAGTGATTGTGTCATAACCTTCGCTGCGTAGTGTTTCTGCGATTTTGGGTCCAGTATCGCCGATGGTGATGACATGCTTGACGTTGTTGCTCGCGACAGTGCGGGCAAGCTCTGTATATTCGGCGCCCTTGTCCGATCCACCCAAGATTACTACTTTTGGTTCCCGGAATGCTTCTATGGCGACGATGGCGGTTTCGGGCGTCGTGCCGAAGGAGTCGTCGTAGTACTTCGCACCGTCAAGCTCGCGGACGAGTTCCAGTCGGTGTTCGAGTCCGGTAAAGGAAGCGAGCACAGAGCGGATGGCGGCTACGTCCTGGGTGATCTGCCACACCGCTGTTACTGCCGCACAGACATTTTGCCAGTTATGCGTGCCGAGCAGCTTGATATGGTCGGTATCAATAATGACGTGGCCGCCAATGATGACCGCACCGTCCTTAACGAACGCACCGGGCTCATGCATGTATGGAATCTTTTTGCCATTGCTGGCATCGGCAATTTTTTTCGAATACTCATTGTCGGCGTAGTAAACTGCGATGTCGCCCGGCCGTTGCCATTTGAAGAGCTGCTGCTTGGCAGTTACGTACTCATCCATGTCGGTATGCCAGTCCATATGCTCGCTTGTGACCATCAAACACACCGCAATGGGGGGCGAGTAGAGTAGGTCGATGAGCTGGAAGTTGGCCAGTTCAAGCACAACCCAGTCGTCGGGCTTGATGTCGTTCTTGAGCATGTCGAGCGGCGGAATGCCAATGTTGCCGCCCAAGTGGACTTTCTTGCCAGCAGCCTCGAGCATCTTAGCGATAAGCGTGGAGGTCGTGCCTTTGCCTTTGGTGCCGGTGACGCCAATGATATTGGCCGTCGGGCAGACGCGGAAAAACTCGTTTGTGACAGTGGTGATTCGATTCAAGACTTCCGGGTTGTCAGCAAGAGCTTCACGCAAATCTCTCGGATGAAGCGAAGGGATACGCACCAGCAGGTCATAGTGTTCCAGGCCTTGCAAGTAATCAGGGCCTAGCTTGGCTTTGGCGCCTTCGGGGATGGCAACATCCGGGTTGACGTCGTGGATAGTTATGTCGTTTTCGGATGTGTTCCAGTATTTGTACGCAGCGCGTCCCTGCTCACCGAAGCCTAAGATAGCAATTTTCATGAGCCGTATTATGCGTCAGGATAGCGGGCAAGAGCAAATTACTTGACGCCCAGCTGCTCTTTTACTAGTTCGGCAACTTGGCGGGGTGTCATATCCGCCTTTAAAATAACGGCGCTCACACCGAGCGCCTTTACACTATCAGGAATTTCCTGTTCCCCCATGTTGGTGAGAATAATAATTTTCGTGTTTTCACCCCACCGAGTTTTACGTAGTTCGGCCAGCATGTCGTGACCGGTCATAACGGGCATCATGAGGTCGAGCAGGATAATATCCGGCTTCATTTTCTCGGCCAGCTCAAGTCCGAGTTTGCCGTTTTCCGCCGTCTCGACCTCGAAACCTTCGGCCTCGAACTTGATTCTGTACATCTGGCTTATAGCCGGATCATCTTCAATAATCGCGATTTTATGGGCCATATATGTACTATCCTAATGTAACGGGGCTTTGTTAACAATGGTCAGGCGCTATTTAACGCCGAGCACTTCGCGCACTACAGCTACGACTTGGCTGGGTGTAGAGTGTGCCTTGACGATGTAGCGATCCACATTGAGGAAGCGGAGATTCATGGGCGCTTCGGCCTTGCTGATGTTGGTCAAGACAATGACACGTATGCTGCTGCCCCATTCGGTAGCCCGCAGTTTCTCGAGCATGATGTCGCCAGACATGACAGGCATCCTTAGGTCGAGCAGGATGACATCAGGTTGGATCTCCTCACAGAGCTTGAGGCCTACTTCGCCATTCTCGGCAACAGAAACATCGAAGCCCTCGTGTTCGAGCTTGAACCGGTACATCGAACGGACAGATTGGTCATCTTCAATAACAATAACTTTATGCGCAGCCATTTCATCCCCTACCTTGCTTTTGACAGTATAGCGTGTAGCCATTAAACTACAACCAAAGCACATTTTAAAACCGAAAGACAGCAGCGCCCAAAAAACGCTGCTGTCTTTCTTTATACCGTTACTGTAAGACATCTAATTGACAAAATAACTACATAATACTATAATTAATATTGTTACATGAGTGAGTTTGACCCTAGTATTTTCCAAGAGCCAGATGATGAGCGCCGCAGTGGCGAAGACAGGCGCAGTGGCGAAGACAGGCGCAGTGGCGAAGACCGCCGCAATGGCGATAGCCTGCGTAGGACAGGAGCAGGCTTATTGTTGGCCGATGAAGTGCGGCTTGACGATAGCGACGACGAATCTTATATAGAGGGTGGCGAGCGTCGTGTGTGGGTAGACCGGCGTAGTGGTGAGCGTCGAAATGGGATAGGGGCGCGCCTGCTTCCGGCTAGTGAAGTATTGCCATTTGATCCAGGCAGATTTAGTGATTGGCATCCTCCGGCTCAGGATAACGCCTTAGTAAGGCGGGGAACTCGTATGGGTGCTTATTACCTCAATCCACTCCCAGGATTATCAGTGTCGCTCCAAGAAGATGACTTAATACACAGGAAAAAAGGTGATAACGTCACTCCCAGCTTAAAGACAGTTACCCCAAGCGAGATAGAGAGTGGGAATGATAACACGCTTACAAATACTGATACAGACATAGATGTAGATGCAGAGCATGTTGACGGGTTGTCAGCGTATAGGGATGAAGGAGAGCTTACCGGCACTCCTCCTGGATCCAATGAGGCAACGATAGAGGGGACTACCAATGTGCGATTAACCGAAGCCGATGCACATAAAGTTTCTCCTGATATTGGATTAATAGCTTTTGAGCATGCCGAAGCATTGCGTAAACAGGCAGCGGACAATGAGCGTCGAGAGCGGGAAATTCGCAGCACAACACATGGATTAGCAAATTTGCTTCGGCTAGAACTTGGCGAGAGCGAATATACAGCATTTATAGAAAAACAGACGATTGCACCTGATGCGATGATGCCGACGGCTGCTCAGCCCGAGCAGTATCTGTCAGAAGAACCTAAGACCCGCCCCGCAACTAAGGATGACTTGGAAGCACTTGTAGCAATAGAGCTTTCCGCTTATAAAGACGTGTACGGTCCAGAGCCTAGCCAGGAAGCTGCCAAGGAAGTACGGAAAAAATATAAGCAACGTCTCGATATTCTTGGTGGAGAATGGATACGGGTGTTGTATGACGACGAGAAGGGTGTCTTTGGCATGATTGTATGCTGCCCTACTAATTTTGAAAATGCAGACTTCTTGGGTAGAGATATGACTCAGAATGGAGCCATAAAGCTTTCTTACCATCCAAAGGGTAAGAATATGTACATAGTAAACCTAGCCATACTGCCCAATAATCGAATGGACAACCGACAGTTCCTATTCCTCGAGGCATTAGAAATGGGCATCAAACGTAACATGCACAGAGCTTTTTTTGAAAGCAGGTTACCAGGTTTCAGTAAATGGCTCCGTAATCAATTAGGAGATAGTAACCTGGAGGACGTAGAGGCTGCTTATATAGATCAGCTGGCTGATAAATATTGGCGTGCCACCACTGTCCGCAATGGCACGGAGGGGCCGTTAGATAGGCTGCTCCGGATGTATACAGATTTTGGGTGTGAGCCGCTTCGTTTGGTAAAGAACGCCTGGGTGTTAGACAAGCCCTCTAGAGCATACGGGGTGTTGTGCCAATATACTAACCCGGCGTATGTGAAGAGTAATTCTTCTAGGCAATAGCCAGGGCATCCACATAATGAAAGATTATGCACCGCAAGAAGGAGGTTTTCCGGATCCTCTGCAGAAGGGTGGTAATTTCTCCTCCGCGGGACGGGAGGCAGACGAGGCTGTGGCGGCGTTCTTGGAAGCTCGAGACGAACAAACAGAGAGTTACGAAGAGACCGGTTTACCGATAGGCTCCGAGCCACTTATTGATGAACGTACTAAAAGTTTCTGGAAAAATGCGCTTGGAGCCGCTAGGCGGCATAAAACCAAATTAATAGTAGGTTCGGCTGTAGCTGCGCTTGGCTACCAAACTATTACCGGTTCGACGGATGAGTTGTTGGAAGATATACGGCAGGCTGAACCTTGGGTCTGGAAAGCATGGTCAACCAGCGTAGCTGCGTATATAGGAAGTGGAGTAACGATGCTTGCGGCGGCAGGCAGCAAAGTACGAAACCCCTTTAAAATTAAAAACGAAATGCCACTAGTTGCCGAAAAGCTTCGTAGCAGCCCCGTAGTTAAAACAAGCTTTGGTGTTAATCTGGCTTCCGGAATTGGTGCCGGAGTCTTTGCGGCATATGGTATCGTAGAAACCCTTCCACCGTCGGCATGGGGTAGTCTTTTTTATCCTGCTGCTGATATTTATTCTACTGTCGCTATTAGAGCAGCAGCATACAAGTACATCAAGGATAAGCGTTAACACCATATTGGTTAACTGATATAATTTCATCAGTTAATAAAGGTCAAGTATTAAGATATGGCCGCTGCGCTTCTGCTCATTCTATTTACTGTCTTGGCACTATTCTGCATAGGTCTAGTTGCATTCTCGGGGAATCTCAAAAGATCAGTAAGAGTTTACTTCTCACTGTCTATTGTCTCACTAATTTTGTGGGTTATAACTCTTTACCTCTCAAACATACCGAGTAGTCACACGCTTTTTTATAACAGGATAGTGTACGTGTGGCCCATTCTTGCCCTTGTCTTGTTTAGTCTCTTTTTGTCTTCTCAATACCATAGGAGAAGAAGGCGCGAACAGTCTTTGCTTACCATAGCAAGTCTTGCGTTTGGATTTGTCGGACTCGTAATTGCGCCGACTTCATTAAATGTAGTGAGCGTCAATACTAGGACTGCAAGTGGTCAATTTTCTGGCTATAACATCGTGCCTGGTTCTTTGAATCTGTTAATCATTGTTCTGTACGCTGCTCTTTCTCTGTTGCTCATGATACGTTTCTACACAGTTTATAAGACGGTTCCGGAAAGGGACAAAAGGCCACTTCGCATAATTTTCCGAGGACTGCTCTTTGCGATCATCGTCTCAGTATTGACTAATCTCTTTGTTCCATTGCTGTTTGGTGGCTCCGCTACTGCCAATATAGTGAGCAATATATCCATAATTATCTTTATTTTAAGTTTTACCTACAGTGTCCTTAAATACAGCTTCTTAGATATACGTTTGCTGGTTGTACGATCAGTTGGGTATTTCGGCGGTCTCTTATCAGTTTTTGCTGTCATTAGTGCCATGCAACTAGTAGTGCTAAACCTCTTTAGTGGTGGTGATTATTTTTTGACACAAGAACAATGGATAACTTCTGCAATACTACTGTCGCTATCCACTCTAAGTTTTGTCCCTTTAAGAAACCTCTTCGCTAGAATTACAGGGCGTGTTTTTTACAAAGACTCTTATGATCCTGCGAAGTTCCTGAAGGAGTTTAACGACAGGCTCGTTGAGACCATTGACATCCATAAACTACTAGAAGAGACCTCAATTGCGATACAGGAAACTATGAAATCAAGCTTTTGTGCCATTGTCATAAATAAAGCTGGCAGCAAAGAAAAATATATTGCTGGAACCAAAAATCTTAATATCGAAGAGAAAGATCGTGATAAGCTTTACGATTATCTTGAGCATTATAGGGAAAAGATGCTCATACTCGACTACTTAGAAGATACTGAGCTTACAGAGAATACACGGGTTTTACGGCAGATACTGAAAAAGCATGAAATAGGGGCAGCCATAAAGCTGGTTGGCACTTCAGCTAAAACTGAAAAGACGCTTGGCTATATTTTTCTGGGGCCAAAACTAAGCGGAGATATATACAACAAAACCGACACCGAAGCCTTGGGTATAGCCTCTAACGAGCTGCTGCTTGGAGCCCAAAACGCTTTGCGGTTTGAAGAAATTTCAAAGTTCAACCTTACGCTTCAGCAGAAAGTGGACGAGGCGACGAAAGAGCTGCGCAAGACAAACGAGCGGCTGAAAGAGCTGGACCAGGCGAAGGATGAGTTTATCAGTATGGCTTCTCACCAGCTGCGGACGCCGCTTACGAGTGTCAAGGGATATCTCAGTATGGTGCTCGAGGGCGACGCCGGTAGGGTCACGACTAAGCAGCGCCAACTGCTGAACGAAGGGTATGTCAGCGCCCAGCGTATGGTGTATCTTATCGCTGACCTTCTGAACGTCTCTCGTCTGCAAACCGGCAAGTTCATCTTGGAGCCCAAGTCGACTAACCTTGCCGAAGTGGTGGATGAGGAGGTCAGGCAGCTCCGGGAAGCGGCAAAGATCCGCGACATCCAGCTTGTTTATGAAAAGCCGAAAGATTTCCCGCTCCTGAGCGTTGATGAAACCAAGCTGAGGCAAGTCATCATGAACTTTATTGACAACGCCATTTACTACACGCCGTCGGGCGGCAGAATTACGATTGCTCTGCGCGACACCGGCGCAACAGTTGAGTATACGGTGACAGATACCGGTATTGGCGTGCCAAAGGCGGACCAGCACCGGCTCTTCACGAAGTTCTATCGTGCAGATAATGCCAAGAAGGCTCGGCCTGACGGCACCGGCCTCGGGCTCTTCATGGCCAAGAAGGTGGTGGTTGCTCATGGTGGCGCCATCATATTCAAGAGCCAAGAGGGTAAGGGCAGTACCTTCGGCTTCACGTTCCCCAAGCAGAAAGTCGCACACAAGATTGCACAAAAAAATACGCCATCTGAAGCTTAAGGTAGTTATATATCTAACAGAATCTATATTCCTCTTCGGGCTATGCTGGCAGCATTGATAAGGAGGGGCTATGGGGAGAAGCAGAAAACATTTTGTGCGGCGGTGGATGGGCATTGGTCTTATGGCAGGATCGCTACTGGCTGGGTCAATTGGCTTGGTTGGTAGTAGTGCAGCCCAGAGTCAGCCGCGCGACTGTGACGATAATTCAGTACTTCGATGTGGCGCGTATAGCGTCAATGAGGTTAAGGAGAAATACCGACAGAATCAAGGCGGTAATACGCATGCCATATTCCGTGAATTTGGCATTACGAGCGAAGCGATGCTTGATGGAATGGTGGCAGGCCGCGTGACGCGCAACAATGAAGTGTATGTTGGCGATAGACTGGTCGCTACAAACGCTGTGACGGTGGGCCGTCATAATATACCGGGCAGTACCGCAATCTTGAATGGCGGGGCATACACCCGTCCGCCGAGTGTTTCTTTTGCCCGGGATTCCCTGCCCGCTCTCATCAAGATGGATGGTGATACATTCCAATACGGCGTGATTAGCTCCTGCGGGAACCCGATGCGCGCCCAGCCTGTGCCGCCACCGGCCCCTCCTCCCCCTCCACCGCCAGCGCCTCCCCCCCCCCGCCCCCCC
>CAZDQS010000002.1:0-163242 GCA_964507855.1 uncultured Candidatus Saccharibacteria bacterium
TGCTAATTGGCTTGCCGTCCCGGCATGCCTGGAGTGGTGCAGCGGGGCGATTGTGACGAAGCTCTGAGCAAGCCGTAGCCGTAGCTACAGCGGGCTTGGACTGCAGAAGAAAATAGTGAAAGAGACAGCGTGCAAAAAGGGCCTGGGGTGAAGTTGTGTTGGCAGTCTTGACCTTAGTCAAGAGTGCGTGTCAATCTACAGCTAAACCTCGCGGCACCCACCAAAAAACAAAAGAGCCGCACTGCAATACTGCGGCTCTTGTCCTTCGGAACAGACTTTACTCCCCGTGCTCTTCGATAGCCTCAAGCAGGCTGCTCTCAAGCTCTGACTTTTTCTTGAGCTTCTGGACCGGCTTTTCTGACTTTTCGTTCGACGGCGCTTCCTCTTGGCTGCCGGATACGATATCAATTTCATAGCCTGTTAGCTTGCTAGCCAAGCGAACGTTCTGTCCGCTGCGGCCAATGGCAATACTTAACTGGTCCTCTGGGACAGTCACGACCGCCTTCTTGGCGTTTTCGTCGAGCTTAACATCCACGACCTGCGTCGGACTCAGGGCATTCTTGATGAACGTAGCAGAGTCCTCGTCCCACACAACAATGTCAATTTTTTCTTGTTCGCCGATTTCACTCATCACTGCATTCACGCGTGTGCCGTGGCCGCCGACAAACGTCCCGACCGGGTCAACGCCGGGGACTGTGCTGTGTACAGCAATCTTGCTGCGTACACCACCTTCGCGGGCGATGGCCTTAATCTCAACAGCGCCGCTTTCCATCTCTGGCACTTCAGCGCGGAACAGCCATTCGACGAATTCCCTATTGCCGCGTGACACCACCAGCTGCGGGCCACGATAGCCGCGCTCGACGTCTTTTAGGAACACTTTTAGCCGCTGGCCCGGGTAGTAATGTTCGCCTTGTATTTGCTCGCTCGCAGGCATAATACCTTGCGCTTTGCCGAGGTCAATCCGTACGATCCGGCCTTCCACACGAGAGACGATACCGTTGATAACCGTACCAATTTTGTCCTCGTACTCGGCCAT
This sequence comes from uncultured Candidatus Saccharibacteria bacterium, assembly GCA_964507855.1. GTDB lineage: Bacteria > Patescibacteriota > Saccharimonadia > Saccharimonadales > CAZDQS01 > CAZDQS01. The sequence goes on from CAZDQS010000002.1 coordinate 1,037, forward strand.
AACGATTTCACGCTCAGCCTCACGCAACCGCTGCAGAATAACCTGCTTTGCGGTTTGGGCTGCTACGCGGCCGAAGTTCTCTACCGGCTGCTCAATCTCGATCACATCACCAATGCTCGCGTCTTTCTTGAGCTTCTTTGCCTGCTCTAAGCTCAGCTCAAAACGCTCATCCTCGACTTCTTCAACAACTTCTTTACTTACGAATGCCCGCATGTCGCCAGACTGCATGTTCAGGCTGACACGTACTTCCTGCTCGCGATCACCGTAATCACGGCGATATGCGGCCGCCAATGCCTGTTCAACAACTTCTTGGACAGTATCTTCCGGAAGATTCTTCTCTTCGGCGATGGCCTTTACGGCAAGTACTAATTGTTTGATATCTAGTTCCATAATAACTCCTTAACTATCAAAAAAGTCGACCTGCCGGCCGACGATTACTCAATATTATATCCCACCCTGCCAGCAAAGACAACATCTCCTTAGACCATGCTAGAATTGAAGCTATGGCAAAAAATGTGAAACGACTGTACGAGCAATTCAAACCCGAGCACTACGCTCTTGACATACGGCCTGACCGTGAAGCAATGACCTTTACTGGCAGTGTGACCATCACCGGACACAAGACGGGCCGGCCAAGCCAACGGCTGACCTTCCACCAAAAAGACCTGACCATTACTGAAGCAACCGTCATCCGGCACGATAAAAAGGGTGACCAAGTGGCCGAGATAGACCGTATCAACCATCACGCCCAATATGACGAAGTCCGTCTGCACGCTCAACACCTCCTTTACCCCGGCAAATATACGGTGACTCTGAAGTTTAAGGGGAAAATAACCCGGCCAATGAACGGTATTTACCCGTGCTTCTTTACGCACGACAAGAAAGACAAACAACTCATCGCGACACAGTTCGAGAGCCACCATGCCCGCGAAGCGTTTCCCTGCATTGATGAGCCGGAAGCAAAGGCCACATTTGACCTCACCCTGACGACACCCGTAAAAGAGGCTGTACTTGCCAACACACCAGTGAAATCACAGAAAAAACACGGCGCTTTGGTCACGACGACTTTTGAAACCACGCCCAAGATGAGCACTTACCTCCTGGCTTTCGTGTATGGCGAGATGGACTACTTAGAGGCAAAGACCAAGAGCGGCGTGACCGTACGGACGTATGCAACACCCGACAATACGAAGTTCACCGAATTCGCGCTCGATGTCGCCGTGAGATGCCTGGACTTTTATAACGATTATTTCGGCATTCCCTACCCGCTTGAAAAATGCGACATGGTCGCATTACCAGATTTCGCCAGCGGTGCCATGGAAAACTGGGGGCTGGTCACTTACCGTGAACAAACCCTGCTCGTCGACCCGGCCAATACCAGCCTGTCAGTGAAACAGTACGTCGCCATGGTCATCGCCCATGAGCTAGCTCACCAGTGGTTTGGCAACCTCGTCACCATGCGCTGGTGGACTGATCTGTGGCTCAACGAAGGCTTCGCCAGCTGGATTGAATACATGGCCGTCGACCACCTGTTCCCAGACTGGGAGATGTGGACGCAATTCATTGCCGATGAACAGCAACAAGCCCTCAAGCTTGACGCGCTCAAGCACACCCATCCCGTTGAAGTGCCCGTCCGCCACCCTGATGAGATACGGAGTATCTTTGACACCATCAGCTACGCAAAAGGCGCCAGCGTCATACACATGCTCTACGGATATCTTGGAGAAAAGGATTTCCAGGCCGGTCTTCGCCACTACCTCAAGACCCACGCCTACGGTAATACCGACACCATCGACCTATGGGAGGCACTCGAAAAGGTTTCTAAAAAACCAGTCAAATCTTTCATGCACGCCTGGACCGCGCAAGCCGGCTATCCAGTCGTCAGCGCAGAAGTAGCGGACGACAAAGTCAAGCTGCACCAGCAACGCTTTTTCCTAAACCCCAAAGAAGCCGCCAAGAAACACAATGACACCTGGCCGATTGCGCTGCTTACCGGTATCGACAAAGCTCCCGACATACTTGATAAGTCCCAAGGTCACCTAGAAATTCCTGATGCAAACAGCTTCAAGCTCAACCGCGGCCAAAGCGGTTTTTACCGGGCAATTTATGACTCTGCACACCTGGCGCGCCTCGCAGCGCTTATCCGCGCCGGCGAAATGCCACCGCTCGACCGGCTTGGCATCTTAAGTGACACGTTTGAGGCGGCAAAAGCCGGCCATCTCTCCACCCGTGACGCCCTGCAGCTCCTTGAGGCATACGCCGAAGAAGACAACGCCGCCGTGTGGGATATTATCGCGTCCTGCATAGGCAGTCTGCGAGTAGCGATGGACGACGAAGATTTGCGCGAAGCTATGAAACCATACATCCGCAAACTGACCAACAAGCAAGTCACTCGCCTTGGTTGGGATGAGAAAGAGGGCGAATCGCACTTCGATAAGCTCCTGCGTCCCACCGTCCTCGGCATGTCTGCCGCCGCCGACGAACCAGCCATTGTCGAAGAAAGCATTCGGCGCTTTAACGCCATGAAGCAACCCGAGGACATCCACCCTGATATACGGGGCATCATCTACGGAACGGCTGTCCGCCATGGCGGCAAGACAGAGTTTGACAAGCTGCTTGCCCTGCACAATACAACCACAAACAGCGAAGAGCGCCTGACTATCGCCGGTGCGCTCACCGGCTTCAAGCAACCATCACTTATCAAGCGTGCTCTAGGAATCATTGATAGCAAAGACGTACGCCTACAAGACGTAAGCTACTGGATCGCATATAGCTTTTCTAACCGCTGGGCCAAGCATGACACCTGGGAGTGGATGACCAAGCACTGGGCATGGCTGGAAAAGAACCTTGGCAGTGACATGAGTTTTTCGCGTATGCCGCTGTACGCCGCCCGCAACTTCAGCGACCTCAGCTTCCTCAAAGAGTACAAGAAGTTCTTTGAACCGAAAGTCACGCCGGCACTTGAGCGCCCATACAACCAAGGCATAGAGATCATCGAGTGGCAATCTGACTGGAAATCCCGCGATTTTGAGACAATCAAACAGTACTTCGAATCTTACTCATAGCCAAGTTCAAGATACGGCACTTTATTTGCGTAGCCGGTTTCAATGACTTTTCTAAAGTCGGGAATTATATCTTCAGGGATTTCCTGCACATTCACCCAAATAAGCTCGTCGCATATTTCCGGCTCGCAGTTGATAGGATCTTCGCCCCTGTTAAGCTGTAGTATAAATTCATAAGCGACGTATTCGGTGCCGTCACCTTTCCTTTGCGCCACGCAGCAAAACTCCAATCGCTCTTTGGATACCTCAAGGCCAACCTCTTCTTTGAGTTCGCGCTGTGCCGCATCGCGGGGCGCCTCTCCAGGTTCGATATGCCCGCCAGGCAAACACAGCATTCCATCTGCCCACCCGGTATGTGCCCGCCGGGAAAGCAGGATTTTTCCATCCTTAACAATGACGACGTTCGTAGACGCCCGGATAAGATGCCGGTTCATTAGCTACAGTCTGGCAGAAAGTTTGTTATTTGGAAAGTTGGGCCGGAGACCTCAATCGCGCTCAGCGAATAATCGCCGCGCCAGTCATGCTCCTGCACCCACATCTCTGCCGCGAAACGCATTTGGTCTAGCTTTCGTGCGGTGATGTAGTCCAGCCCAGCCCCCTGTAGGTTATGTGCACGGTACTTTACTTCGACAAAATGCACACGTCCGCTGTTCACGGCGATGATATCAATTTCGCAGTAGCGGGTGCGCCAGTTCTGATCGATAATCTCATATCCTTGCGTCTGCAGGTATTCAGCTGCCCGGCGCTCCGCTTCGCGTCCGGTCGTTGCGCCTCCCATCTTATGCGCTCGCTAGCATCTTTACTGGCCGGTACGACAATCGGTGCAAGTCACAAATGCCATGAAGTCGCAATAACTCCTTATGAAGTGCTGTCCCGTAGCCGACATGCCGGTCGAATTGGTAGGCTGGATACAGTTGCGACATGTGCGCCATGTAGTTGTCTCGTGCGACTTTGGCAATGATACTCGCAGCACTCACTTCTGGAACTGTATCATCAGCTTTGACAATGGCGTCTGCAGATAGATCGGGCAAGAAGTTATAGTTGCCGTCCAACACTATCCGGTCATACGGTGTATCGATTTGCATAAGTGCTTGTCGCATCGCCCGTCCCACTGCGTTGGTTAACCCCAGCTCATCGACCTCCGCAGCCGGTATCCAACCTATACCGATAGCCGTGGCATGCTTGCGAATAATCCGTGCCAGTCGCTCTCGCTGTATTGCCGTTAGCTTCTTGGAGTCACGCAGGCCATGAAGCGGTGCTGGTAGAACAACCGCCGCTGCAACAAGCGGCCCCGCCCAACACCCACGCCCAACTTCATCAATCCCCACAATCATGGCTTCATTATACTGCCGGAAGAATATATTTGGCAGCGCTAAATCACGCCATCTCCTTTGGCTGCAAATGTAAAACCCCGGCCTGATTCTGTCAATGGCCGGGGTTTATAATGATCGAACTCTTAGTTATTCTTCGGTTTCTGCTGGCGCTTCTTCAGCGGGTGCTTCTTCTGCCTTGATGTCGTTCGCGGCATTCACGGCTGACTTGTCAAAGTCTACGCCTGTAAGACGGGCTGCCTTACCAGTACGAGCACGCATGTATGTGAGGTAATTACGGCGTACCTTGCTGCGCTTAACAACTTCCACCTTCTCAACGAGCGGCGAATGCAGCAGGTAGGTCTTCTCTACGCCAACACCACTAGCGATACGGCGGACCGTGATAGATGATGTGTGGCTGCCCTGGCGGTCGGTACGGATAACCAGGCCCTCAAAGACCTGGATACGCTCTTTGTTGCCTTCACGGATCTTCTGGTGTACGCGCACCGTGTCACCGCTCTTGACGTCTACGACGGCCGGCTTCTTGAACTTTTCGTTAACTTTTTGAATAACAGATTGCATAACGAATAAACCTTACACTAAATTTTTGCTTCAGTCAATCTTATCACATCTGAGCCTAAAGAGAAAGTGGCGCCGGGCCACCAAAACATTAGTGGCGGCCAGGATGGATGATTATACCCTATCTTCTTATTGTAACATGTTTATACCTATTTTGTCAATGGGCTATACTCTTCAGTATGGATTACAAAGAACTGGCCCTCAAACGACACAAAGAACTCAAAGGCAAAATTACTGTCACGCTCAAGGACACACTCGATTCCAGAGAAAAACTCAGCACCTACTACACCCCCGGCGTAGCAGCCGTCTCAAGCTATGTTGCAGAACATCCGGAAGAAGCTCGTGATTACACCTGGCTTAACAACAGTGTCGCCGTCATCAGCGACGGCACAGCAGTACTAGGCTTGGGCGATATTGGCCCATATGGCGCGCTTCCGGTCATGGAAGGCAAGGCTATGTTGTTTAAGCACTTCGCCGACATCGACGCCGTCCCCCTTATCCTCGACGTCCACTCAGCAGATGAAATCGTTGCTGCCGTGAAGGCCATTGCCCCGAGCTTTGGTGCCATTAACCTTGAAGATATTGCCGCTCCCCAGTGTTTTGAAATCGAAGAACGGCTAAAGGCTGAGCTGAATATCCCTGTCTTTCATGACGACCAACACGGCACAGCCGTAGTTGTCCTGGCCGGACTTATCAACGCCATGAAGCTCACCGGCCGCAAATTGTCAGACGCTAAAATTGTCATTTCCGGTGCGGGCGCCGCCGGTACGGCTATTGTCAAGCTGTTACACCGATACGCTGAACCGCGGATGTTTGTGGTTGATAGCAAAGGCGTCATTAGCGCCAACCGCACAGACTTGAATGATGAAAAGAAAAAACTTCTGGAATACACCAACAAATCCGGCTTCGATGGCTCGCTTGAAGACATCCTAGCTGAAGGCGCAGACGTGTTTATTGGCGTATCAAAGGCGGGCCTGCTGACGCCGGCGATGGTTCAATCTATGGACAGGCGTCATGCCCCTATAATCTTTGCCTTGGCAAACCCGGTGCCGGAAATTTTACCCGATGAGGCCAAAAAAGTGCGCGAAGTCATCATCGCAACGGGGCGGAGTGATTTTCCGAACCAAGTCAACAACGCGACGGCCTTCCCGGGTATTTTCCGTGGTGCACTTGACAACAAAGTTGGCCAGATAACAGATGAACATAAGATTGCCGCTGCCGAAGCAATAGCAAGCCTCGTTGATAAGCCTGATGCGGACAACATTATCCCAAGCGTGCTTGATGAGCGACTCGTCCCCGCAATAGCCAAAGTAATCGTCTAAGACTAGCCCAGCACGCGGAAGACTTCTTCGAGCGTCGTCTCACCGGCAACAACCTTGAGAATGCCGTCCTGCAGCATGGTACGCATGCCACTCTTGATTGCGGCTGCCTCTATGGCGTCGGTTGTTACGACGGATGAACTCTTCTCCAGAAGCGTGCGGACTTCGCCCGTCATTTGGAATTGCTCACGGAGCGCAATTTGTCCGCGATACCCGTACGGGTTGTCAGCTGATTTGCCAGGTCGGTACAACTGCAGCCCGTCAAGCTTTGGCCGCTGGACGCCCTCAGGTAGTGTCTTGAGGATGTCTTCTATTGTCCTCACCTCAGCCTCGGACGGCGTGTAGGCCTGCCGCGTTGATGCATCCAGTCGCCGAACCAGACGCTGCGCCATCACCAGCCGTATTGCCGAAATATACAGCGGGTTTTCACCGATGACATCCATTAGCCGTGTCAACGCAGCCGCTGCCGAACCAGCGTGGAAGGTCGAGAGCACAAGGTGACCAGTCAACGATGCCTGCAGGGCCGTCTTGGCCGTATCAAGGTCACGAATCTCGCCGACCATAACAATGTCCGGATCAAGGCGGAGCACCGACCGCAACTTGTCCGCAAAGCCGGCCTCGCTGGCATCTTTGGTGCGGACGGATATTTGGGTAATACCAGCAAACTGATACTCAACCGGGTCTTCGATAGTGATAATCTTGCGCTCGTCATTATTCAGCGAATTAAGCATAGAATAGAGCGTCGTCGTCTTGCCGGAGCCTGTCGGCCCCACCGCCAGCACAAGACCCGTCGGCTTGGCAATAATCGCGTCAACCACCGCTCGCTCGGCCGCAGACAGTCCAAGCTTATCAAGGTTGTACATTGACTGCTCCATGTTAAACAGCCGCATCACGACGTCCATACCGTTGATACTCTGAACCGTTTCCAGGCGTACATTTACATCGACCGTTTCTCCGTCAGCCATGCGCACTCGCTGGGCAATATGACCCTGCTGGGAGTCCTCGGATGCGGTTGAGATATTCCCGGCGCTTGCAATCGCGGAAATGAGCGGCCGGTATTTTTCGTGGCTCAAAGTCGCTATCGGGTGCAGCACGCCGTCAATACGGAACCTAATACGTACATCATCACGCTGTGTCTCAATATGGATGTCCGATGCAACCAGACGGTGCGCCTGCTGCACGAGATAGGCCAGCATATCATCAGCCCGCACCTGCTCGAGCGTCGCAGAAATCCGATCCATTAACTCTTCGCTGCCAGCCGTATTGAGGGCAATGTCCTCATAGACGACCTTCCTCGGCGGATCGTACAACTTCATGTATTCCCGGAAGCCGGCTTCCGAAATCAGCCCAAAGGCAATGCGCTGATCAGGAAAACGATGCCGAAGCGCCTGCATGGTTTGTTGTGATGTTGTGTTGGTAATACCAAAGACGATGTTGTGATCGTCCGCCTGGACAGGAATAACCCGCAGCTCTCTCAGCTCTGCAACGGCTAGCAGATCTTTGTAGAGCGGCTTGGCGGCAATTTGTGACGTGTCTATATACCCGATACCTAATATCCGGGCACGTCGCAGTGTAGCCTGCTCTTCGTCACGGCGGGCATCTTGACTCATGCATCTATTTAACCATAAGCAGCCTCAAAATGAGCAGTGAATTACAATAGATGCAACATGAAACGCACAATCACCTTAATCGCCCACAATTTGCGCAGCTGCCATAATGTCGGATCCTTGCTGCGCACAGCTGAAGGGTTGGGCATTGCTCATGTGTATCTGACCGGATACACGCCGTATCCCGAGCATGCCCACGACACGCGCATGCCGCATATCAGCCGAAAAATTACCACACAAATCCACAAAACCGCGCTCGGTGCGGAACACACTGCACCCTGGACACAAGCCGAATCACTGGATGAAATAGTTTCGTCCCTTAAGTCCCAAGGGTACACGATCGCCGCGCTTGAGCAGACAGGCCAGAGCAAGGCACTACACACCTACCAATCACCCGAGAAAATCGCAGTAATCGTCGGCCGAGAAGTCGAAGGCCTGGAGCACGAAGTACTCCAGCTCGCTGATGTTGCCCTCGAGATACCGATGGCTGGGCAGAAAGAGTCATTCAACGTCGTCCAGGCTGCCGCCATGGCGCTTTATCAGCTCACGTATCTTTAAACATTGTTGCGCATTTGGTAAATTGCTATTACACTAGCACTATCAAGTTTGGGTGGGAAGCAAATAACAAGGAGGGTCCCATCATGAGTAAAACCATTCGAGGCACACTATTAGCTGTAGCCTTGTTTTTATGCGCGGTCGCGTTACCGACAGCACAGGCAAGCGCTGCGGGCGGCGTTGTCTCAGAAACTGTCGCGCAGGTCACTGTGCCGGAGTCTGACGACACACAAACCGAGGATGAAAACAATGCCTTTACCTACACCGCCCAAGCCGGCGATAGCCTGAGTGTTATTGTCCGCGACGCGCTCCGCCGCTTTTCGGCTGATCGTGAGGAACAGATGTCAAACGCTGCCCGCATGTACTGTGAGACTACCATTGTCCAGGATATGGGTGCACGCCTCCTAGAAATCGGCGAGACTGTGACCGTTGCCCGCGACAACCTTGAGCAATGTGCCGAGGCAAGCGCCAACCTCACTGAAGCCCAAGTAGCCGGCTGGAACCAATACGCTGCCCAGGCCAATCTGGATGCCGAGCGCGTCGAACCAACCAATACGGACGCACAAGCAAGTGGCGATGAGCAGCAGGATGGCGACAACCAAGACGAGGAAGCCAGTGACAACCAAGACCAAGACGAACAAGCTGCCGACACAAACGAGGATGACACCACAGAAGGTGAAGAGTCTGGCGATAACCAAGAATCAATCGCCTGGTACTGGTGGGTTCTCGCTCTGTCAATCGTTGGCGTCGTGTTCTACCTGCTCCGCGACAAGCCGCAAAACGGTGAAGCAAAGCCAGCACGCCGCAACCGCAAATAAGTCCTGATTATTTAGAACTTATCTTAAACCCCATTGCGAATTACCCTGCAATGGGGTTTAATAATGCTTATGACTGCCGCACGGCACAAAAAACAAACACACCCCACCAAGAAGCGACACGGCCACCACCAGCGTCGTTCCAAAGACTTCCTAAAAACCTACTGGCCGTACATGCCGACACTACTTGTCTTGATATTTGGTTTAGCCGTTGGCATTGGTTGGTGGCAACCAGCGAAGCCGATCCAGACCGGCGTACGCGGCGATGTCCTGGCCTATGCCACAAATGTTAATGCTAGTGGCCTGCTCTCAGAAACAAACGCGCATCGTACCAGTCACGGACGCACTACCTTGAGCTTGAACAACCTACTAAGCCAAGCCGCACAAGCCAAGGCAAACGACATGGCCACCCGCAACTACTGGTCACACAATACGCCCGAAGGCAACCCACCTTGGATTTTTGTCGACCAAGTAGGCTATGCCTACCAAAAGGCCGGTGAGAATCTGGCTTACGGGTTTGCGACGAGCAGCGATACGGTGACTGGCTGGATGAACAGCGCATCTCATCGCGACAATATGCTTGATAGTGCGTTCTCCGAGGTCGGCTTCGGCATGGCGAACAGTGAAAATTATCAAGGCAACGGCCCGCAAACAATTGTTGTTGCCATGTATGCCCGTCCTACTGTCGCCGCTGCCACCACAGCGCCCCAAACACCTTCGCCCGCGCCCGCTCCAGCGGCAGCCCCTTCAGTAGCTAGCAGCCCCAGCACAACCGCGCCATCACCTGAGTCCACGCCCTCGCCACAAGAAACGCCTGTTCCTGAGGAAACACCAGAAGAAACCATCCGCACCGTAAGCGCCGAATCCCGGCCGTCACAGGCCTCAACCGCCATACCCACCAACAACACAACGCGTCGTGTCTCCTGGGCGCAAGTACTCACTAACGGCAGCTTGCCGTGGATAGGGTTCGCTCTTAGTATTCTCAGCACGGTACTCCTTGGCGTTTTCGCACTTCGTCATACGCTTGCCATAAAGAAAGCCCTGAAGTCAGGCGAACGGTTCTTGTTAAAACATCCGCTCTTTGACTTTGCTCTGGCTTGTTTATTTACCGGTACCATGCTGCTCAATGTACCGGCCGGAACTATTCTGTAGCTTTACTGCAATCGCACATTAGATTCACCAACGAGCTGGTGCAGTCCGGCGAGGGTTTCCTCATCCTTGCGAATCTTCATAGGCAAACGAATAATTTGTTTCTGCTGAGGCGGGCCAAGGACAAGAACCACTTCCGTATCACCCGCGCTGGTATCAATCATTTGCTTGAGTGATACCAGCATGTCCTGGTCCTCGCTGTTGTGGAGACGAATATACAGCCGCTGTTCGGCAGCCACAGATGCTGCTACGCTCGCTGACTTGCTGGCGCTGGCCGATTTTTTCGCCTTTGGCACCTTCATCTTTTTGCCTGTCGGCTGGTAGGCCGCTGCTTGTTCCGGCGTAACTTCCCGAGCATCATCAACCAGGATCTTTATCTCCTCAGTCATATTGCCGTCACGGTCGCGACAATTCACTTTGCCCTTTACAAGCACGACGCGATCACGCTCCCATATGCCGGTGGTCTGCTGATACACCGAAGGGAAAAGAATTATCTCCAGCTCATCGAACTGATCAGCAATTTTCACAAATGCCATCTTTTGTCCGTTCTTAGTAGTGATTTCGCGGAAGTCGGAAATTGCACCACCCACAGTCACACTCTTGCCATCATGGTCCGGACAAATCTCTTTCAATGGCACTGTCTGCTCACTGAGGAACGTTTCGTACGCCGCTAACGGATGTTTCGAAAGGTACAAGCCGAGTAACTCGCGCTCCCACTGAAGCTGCTCACGCTCCGGATATTGCTCGCCGACTTCGCTCAACGTCAACTTTGGTGTAACTGTTATCGCCTCAACCATTTCGCCAAACAAATCAGTCTGTCCCGTATCCGCTTCCTTTTGGACCTTGTTGGCGTATGCCAGCATCACGTCCAGGTTGTTGAGTAGCGTGCCGCGGTCACCAAACCGATCAAAGGCCCCGGCTTTTATCAGACTCTCCAGCGCCTTGCGGTTGGCAATGCGTACGCTAACATTGCTGAAGAAATCTTCAAGCGTCGCGAACTGCCCTTGCTCGGACCGGGCGCGCAGGATCTCCTCAACCGCGCCTGTACCGACATTCTTGATCGCCGCCAAGCCAAAGCGTATTTGATCCGTCTTTGGCACGACAGCAAACTCCACGAATGACTCATTAACGTCGGGCGGCAAGACATCAATGCCCATGTGTTTACACTCGGTAATCTCAATCGCCAAACGATCCGTGTCGTCAAAGTCACTAGTCATCAGCGCCGCCATAAAGGCCGCCGGATAGTGCGCCTTAAGATAAGCAGTCTGATAAGCAATCAGCGCGTAGCACGCAGCGTGCGACTTGTTAAAACAGTAGTTCGCAAACTCTTCCAGCTGCGCCCAGAACTTTTCCATGAGTGCTCGGTCGGCACCGGAATGCTTAACGGCACCCTCGACGAATTCCGGCTTGACCTTCTGCATCATCGCCATAATCTTTTTGCCGACGGCTTTTCGCAGCGTATCGGCCTGGCCACCGGTAAAACCAGCCAGGTCTTTGGAGATCTGCATAAACTGTTCCTGGTACACCAACACACCATAGGTGCTCTTGAGCGCAGCTTCCATCTTGGGGTGTAGGTAGGTGATTTCCTCCTGGCCATGTTTACGGCGAATAAAGCTGTCGATAAACTGCATCGGGCCCGGGCGGTACAAGGCCACCATGGCAATAATGTCATCAAAAACGGTCGGCTTCAGCTCCTTGAGATAGCGCTTCATGCCGGCTGATTCAAGCTGGAACACGCCCGTCGTATCGCCCCGCTGGAAGAGTTCGAACGTCTTTTGGTCATCCAGTGGAATAGTGTTTATGTCAATGTCTTTACCGTAGACCTTTTTAACAATTCGAAGAGCGTTCTTGATAATCGTAAGGTTTGAGAGACCCAAGAAGTCCATCTTGAGCAGGCCCAGTTCTTCGATAGGCCCCATCGGGTACTGTGTCGATACCACGCCTTTTTGCGCCATTTCCAGTGGTGCGAACTTAACAATACTGTCCGGAGCAATCACAACGCCGGCTGCATGCACGCCATGACTGCGCACCGTTCCCTCCAGGCGGACAGCCTGGTCGATTACCTGCTTGCTGACCGGATTGTTCTCGTACTCGTTTTTAAGATCGACATTTTCTTTGAGTGATGTCGCCAGCGGAATATGACGACCCTGCACTGGCGGCGGAATCATCTTTGCCAGGCGGTCGGCATCAGCATACGGCACCTGCAGCACGCGCGCCACGTCACGCACAGCGTTCCGTGCGAACATACGGCCAAAGGTCACAATATTCGCCACCCGGTCTTTGCCATACTTTTCGACGCAGTACTGAATAACTTCATCACGGCGCGTATCCTGGATATCAATATCGATATCCGGCATGGAGATACGGTCGGGATTAAGGAACCGCTCAAACAGCAAGTCATACTTAATCGGGTCAAGCTCGGTAATTTTTAGCGCGTAGGCGATGATAGATCCGGCCGCCGAACCTCGTCCTGGGCCAAACACGATGCCATTATCCTTACCCCAGTTGATAAAATCAGAAATAATTAAGAAATAACCGTTAAAGCCCATCTGGCTAATGACGCCCAGTTCAAATGCCGTCCTATCCAGGATTTCCTGAGATAGCATCTTTTTCGCCTCATCGATTGCGAGTTCAGCTGCAGCCTGCTCTTCTACACCGCCATAGCGCCAGGCAAGACCGCGGTAGACGAGTTTGTGTAGGTACGACTCTTCTGTTTCGCCTTCGGGCACGGGGAATTTGGGGATCAATATCTTACCGAGGTCAATGTCAACGTCACACCTATCAGCAATGGCTTTAGTATTGGCAATGACCTCGGGATGCTCTTTTCCCCAGCGCTTAATGAGATCCTCGGGCGGCTCGACGTGCAGCGGAAAGTCCTTCAGGGTCATGCGCTTTTCGTCGCTCAAAAACGAACCGGTGCCGACACACAGTAGGATTTCATGCGCGTCCTGATCTTCGTGGTGCAAGTAATGCGCATCGCACGTGAGCACCACTGGAATGTCCAGCTCCTTCCCAAGCTTGAGCACCTGCTCATTAATGCGCTGCTGCTCCGGACTGGTCAGCGGGTTGTCCGGATGGCCGTGGTCTTGGATTTCTAGGTAGTAGCGATCGCCAAAGACACTTTTGTACCAAGTGGCAACCTCCTTTGCCTTGTCGTATTGTTCCTGTCTCAGCGCATCACCGACTTCCCCACTCATGCAGGCACTCAAGCAAATAATGCCCTCGTTATACTGCTCGAGCAGCTCGTGGTCTATGCGAGGATAGTAATAAAACCCATCGAGGTTTGCGATCGTACTCAGTTGCATCAAGTTCTGATAGCCTGTGTTGTTCATAGCCAACAGAATCAGATGGTACCGCGCCTTGTCCTTGGCTGGATCTTTATCGGTATGCTTGCGCGCCGCAACGTAGGTTTCAATGCCGATGATAGGCTTGACGCCACGGTCTTTGGCTTCCTTGTAGAACTCAATGGTACCGGACAACGTGCCGTGGTCTGTCATGGCGACCGCCTGCATGCCCTTTTCGGATACAAACTCCATCAATGGACCGACACGCGTCAGACCATCCAACAGACTGAACTGCGTATGGTTATGCAGATGCACAAAATCACTGGGAGATAGTGAACCGGCGGCCTGTTTTTGAGCCATGATACCCTCGTTATTGTTTGTCTCTATTGTACCGTTTTCTGCGCGAATCGGCGAGGCTGTGCGACCCCTTTTACAACACTGCTTATGCTCATGCCGTAAGAGCTACTGCTGCTCAACCGTTTCGCGCACATTATCGATGAGCGGTCCGACAAACGGCACCTCACCAATAAGCGACAATATCCATAGTAAGAGAGCGACGACAATAGTCGCCCCCAGTACCGCGCCTAAGCCGCGCGCGATACCCTGCAGGAATGACACTACAAGGAGCCGCTTTTTGTCGGCATAGGCTGTCGCGTAGACTTGCTCTATCATACGCCCCAGTTTCTCGTAGTCGGCAGCCTTCATGCGGCTCGCCGATTGTTCCTGCTGCTTAGGCATCTTTTGATTTTGCTTTTGGAGGTTTGGCAAGATATTGCTTGAGGTGCTTTACGGCAAGCTTGGCTTCATCGATGGCGACCTTCAGGTCTTTGTCCTCGGCATCGCCTTCATGGACGGCAGAGAGGATTTCCCTGGCTTTATCTTTGGCGCGTGTGGCCGTTTCCAGTGCTTCTTCGAGACCAGACTTGGCCTTACCCCGGGCCCTTTTTGCTTTGCCTGCGCCTTCATCAAGAAGAGTTGAAAGCTCGCTGTGCAGTTTCTTGAGCTGCCGTTCTGATTGGGACTTGGCCTTTAGGGCCGCCTTCTGGATATCTGCCCGAGTTTCTTTACCACTCTTTGGTGCCGTAAGAATACCAACCACATACCCAGCTGCGGCTGCGATGAGGGCACTCACTGCTACCGTACGTCCGCCTTTAGCCATAGGCTTATTTCGTTCTCCTTTCCCCTCGCTTGCCTCGGTGTTTCGTGAAAGACTCCGCGATATTTGCCAGCACGCGAGAAAGCGCAACTGGACCTGCGGCATTCTTGAAGATTTCTGCGACATTTTCGGCTTTATCAGCGATACGCTCGGCGTGTTCAGTCAAGCGCTTCAGCTGCCGGAGGACTTGAATAACCTTAACAACAGCAATGATACTGATAATAAGGAATATAGTTAGTGTGGTAGAGACGATAATGACCAGAATTTGCGTTGCTGTATCCATAGTATTACTTAGTATACAGTATTCACTCTCTAGTCAAGAGTGAGGCTTCGTAGATAGTCACGGAACTCGTCTTTGATGTCTTCGTGCTTGAGAGCAAAATCCACGACAGTCTTTAAATACTCGAGTTTATTGCCGGTATCATAGTAGACGCCACCGGGTATTTCAAATCCATACATCTTCAGGCCGTCATTCATCATACGCTGCATACTGACCTGCTGGCTGAACTCTCCTTCGCCAGTAAGTTCCGCTTTTTGTTGGTGCAGATACTTAAAGATAACTGGCTCAAACAAGTAGCCGCTGACAGAAGCTATATCTGATGGTGCCGCTTCCCGGCTGCCTGGCTTCTCGATAATATCCGTCATCTCAATGACGCCTGGTCGGATTTCGGTACCGCCCACAAAACCGTAACGCTTGAAGTCATCCTCAGATTTTGCTTTCACGCAAGTCAAGATTGAGCCGCCCAGCTCATAATACATGTCCACCATCTGTTTGAAGCGAACTGGACTAGCTTGAACAAAATCATCAGCAAACGCATAAATGAACGGTTCGTCGCCAATCAGGTGCTCAGCATTCAAAAGCGGCGTTGCGTTACCATATGGACCCTTCTGCCGGATATATACAAAGTTCGCTAGCTCGGAAACCTTTTTGGTTTCTTCGAGTAGCTCAAGCTTCTTACCTTGTTCGAGGTTTGCACGAAGGTCGGCGCTTAAGTGGTCGAAGTGATCCTCAATCGAGCGCTTATGATAACCGGTGACAATAACAATATCCTCAATGCCCGCATCAACCAGCTCTTCGACGATGTATTGGATGATTGGCTTGTCGACGAGCGGCAGCATCTCTTTCGGCATCGCCTTCGTCTGTGGCAAGAACCGCGTTCCGAACCCAGCCGCTGCAATAACAGCCTTGCGCACCTTTGCCTGAGTCGCCATGATTACCCTCCTAGCTTTTGCTTGATCAGTTGTTGTGCCAGACCCGGATTAGCCTTACCCTGGCTCTTCTTCATTACCTGGCCAACCAAGAACCCGATAGCTTTCAGCTCGCCATTCTTGATATCTTCCGCGGCTTTCGGATTCTCGGCTATGACTTCGTCAACGAACTTTTCGATTTCACCAGTGTCCGAGACTTGGATTAAGCCCTTGCTCTCGGCATATTGCTCAATGCTTGCCGGAACTTTGCCCTCTCGCACAAGCTGGGTGAGCAGCGCTTTTGCATTTGTGGAGCTGACTTTATTCGCACGAGTAAGCTCGGCTACTTCACGGTACATTTTTTCGCGTTCTTCTGCTGGCATCACAGACTCTACAGCTTCATCGCGACGGAAAGGAATCTCAATATTTACCATCCAGTTTGCCACCATCTTGGCAACATCGCTCTGGCCCATCAGACGCTCGAGAACCTCCAGGTACGGTGTCGTTTCATCAGTTGCCTCGGCAAGCAGCAGCGTGTCAATATGGCTACTGCTCAAATCAAGCTTGCTGAGGCGCTGGCGCCACTCATCCGGCATGACCGGCATAGACTGCTTGATTTTCTCCGTGAATGCATCGTCAAGCTCAAGCGGCGGCAAGTCTGGATCGGGGAAATAGCGGTAATCGTGCGCCTCTTCCTTGCTGCGCTGCGAAAATGTCTTCTGCTTGGCGTCATCCCAACCGCGCGTCTCCTGGGCAATTTCCTGCCCCTTTTCCAGCAGTTCGATCTGCCGGTCAATTTCATACGCGACAGCCTTCTCGACACTCTTAAATGAATTGAGGTTCTTTGTCTCTGTCCGCTTACCAAGCTGTTTGGGGTCCTTCGAGACCGACACGTTAACATCAAACCGCATGTTGCCGTGGTACATGTCGGCATCCGAGACATCGGCAAACTTTACGAGCATGTAGAGGGCTTCGGCGTACGCCTTGGCTTCTTCGGGCGTATGGATGTCGGGCTCAGATACGATTTCGAGCAGCGGCGTCCCGGCACGGTTGAGGTCAACCAGACTATAATCTTTGCCGGCTGGGTGCGTGCTCTTGCCTGCGTCTTCTTCAATCTGGACGCGATGCAAACGGATTTTCTTCTTCTCCCCGCCAACTTCTACCTCGACGTAGCCGCCCAAAATAATCGGGTGGCTCAGCTGCGTTATCTGGTAACCTTTCGGCAAATCCGGATAGAAATAGTGCTTGCGCTCAAAATAGCTATACGATTGCGGTTCGGTATGGAAGGCATAAGCCATCCTAACAGCATATTCGACTGCCTTTTCGTTCAAGACCGGCAGCGCACCCGGCATGCCGACATCAATATGGCTAATGAGCGTATTCGGTGCCGCCGCGCGTGCGTCATTGCTAACGGCGGAGAACAGCTTCGTCTTAGTCTTGAGCTGAACATGGCACTCTATACCGATCGTCGGGATGTACTGCTCGCGCGCTTCCTTACTGGCCATTCGGTAATGCTCCTATGTCACGCAAGGCTTGGCGGAATGCGACCAAAGCAGCTTTGACATCTGATTCGCGCAGGCGAACTTTTTCTTCGGCAACCAGCTTCTTGCTCAAGTTATGCGCATACCATATGCCGTCATTATCAGTAAAAACCTTTTGGGCTGATACCATACGTTCGCCCATGCTACTGCCCTTCAGCTTGCGCTTCTTCATGGCCCGATCGAGCAGCTGGTCAGCTTCAATGATTGCCTGCGACCAATTGGCCTTATCCCGGCAGTACCCCTGGATTTCTTTCCAACGCCGCGTAAAATAATCCTGTTTGAGCTTCCGGGGGAATTTCCACGCAATCACACTGGCAATGCCTACTACGAGCAAAACAACAACTACAATTAGAACTATCATCTCCGGACTCATGCAAGTATCTCCTCTGTCTTCTTCGCTAACTCTAAGAGCGCCTTATCCTGGCGCTGCGGCGCCATCAGCTGCAATCCGACCGGTAGACCGCCCGAGGTGCCTGCAGGCAGGCTTATTGCTGGAATGCCCACAAGGTTAGCGGCTACCGTCATGATATCGGAGAGGTACATTTGCAGTGGGTTGTTGACGTTTTCGCCAATCTTAAACGCAGTGGTCGGGGTCGTCGGGCCGACGAGAAAATCCACATCCTTAAACGCTGTTTCAAATTCTTTGATAAGCTTGGTCCTTAGTATTTGCGCGCGCCGGTAGTACGCGTCGTAGTAGCCGCTACTGAGCACATACGTACCTATCATAATCCGCCGCTTGGCTTCGCGGCCAAACCCTTGGCTACGAGAGAGACTGTAGCTATCCTCGAGATCCTTAGCATCTTTATCGCTATAACCATAGTGCTGCCCGTCATACCGGCTCAGATTACTGCTCACTTCCGCCGGCATAATGATGTAATAGCACGCCAGCGCCAATGGCAATGAGGGCAGGCTGACTTCCTTGACATCTGCGCCAGCTGATTTGAGCTTAGCAATGGCAGCCTCGACTGCTTCCCGCACGCCAGCCTCAAGCCCTTCGCCCATGTATTCTTTAATAATTCCGATTTTCTTACCGGCAACATCCGCCTTCAACTCAGCGTATGATGCTTTATCCCGCTCGATAGTCGTGCCATCCAGGCGATCCTGGCCAGCAATGACGTCTAGCACAAGTGCCGTATCCTCAACGGTGCGGGTAATCGGTCCAATAGTATCGGTACTGCTGGCCATCGCAATGACACCAGAGCGGGAGACCAACCCATAGGTCGGCTTCAAACCAACTGCGCCAGTAAATGCTGCCGGCTGCCGGATAGAACCGCCCGTATCAGTGCCGATAGAGAATGGTGCCATGCTAAGCATCACTGCTGCCGCTGACCCGCCCGATGAGCCGCCTGGGACCCGTGAAGTGTCATGCGGATTCTTGGTCGTCATAAAATCACTGTTCTCGGTGCTGCTGCCGTGAGCAAATGCGTCCAGGTTAGCCTTGGCTACACATATCGCCCCTTCGGCCTCAAGCCGCTCAACTGCCGTCGCCTGGTACGGCGCGTGGAAACCTTTGAGAATGTTGCTCGCCGCGGTCGTCTCCGCGCCAAATGCCAGGAAGTTATCCTTGGCAATAAACGGCACGCCAGCCAGCCGCCCGACTTGTTCGCCACTCGCAATCCGATCGTCGATGTCTTTGGCACGTTCACGTGCCCGTTCTTCTGTGGTCGCAATAATCGCCGCATATTCCTGTTTGTCAGCGATAGTTTTCACAGCCTGTTCAACAAGACCAGCTGCTGTGAGCTCGCCCGCTTGGACCTTCTCGGCAATTTCAGCAATAGGTAGCCAGTCGGACATTACGCTATCATCCTTCTAGCCTTGAACTGGTGGTTTTCTATCTCGGGAGCGTTCTTCAGCAGATCATCCGGCGTCGGGCCATAGTCCCACTCCTCATCCGGCCGCATGACGTTCTTGAGCCCAGTCACTTGGTAGGTCGGCTCAAGGCCCTCAAGATCAACCTGCTGCAATTGCTCAACATACTCCAAAATGCCGCTTATCTCAGCCGCGAACTGCGCTACCTCGTCTTCTTCAAGATGCAGCCTGGCAAGCCGGGCCAATTTTAAGATATCTTCCTTCGAGAGTTTGCTCATATTATTACCCTATCATATCAATATCCAACAGATATGGCTATACAGTTGCACTTTCCTTAACCGTCACTTTTACAGCTTTTCTTTCAATTGCTGGACCGTGTCGCGAAGTTCCGCCGCTTTTTCGAACTGCAGGTTGGCGGCGGCCAGCTCCATCTGCCGGGTTAGGTCACGGATAAGGTGCTTGTACTCGTCTTTCGGTATTTTCTTGAGGTCAAGCTTGGGTTTCTCACTATCCGGCAAATCGGGCCGCATACCCTTCTCGATAGCCTTGGCGATACCCTGAGGCGTAATACCATGCTCTTTGTTGTAGGCCTCTTGGATCTTACGGCGGCGGTTTGTCTCGTCAATAGTACGCCGCATACTGCCGGTAATCGTGTCGGCGTACATAACAACCCGACCTTCCACATGTCGGGCTGCCCGTCCAACTGTCTGGATGAGCGCCTGCTCGCTCCTTAAGAAACCTTCCTTATCAGCATCAAGAATAGCCACCAAGCTAACCTCCGGCAGATCCAGGCCCTCACGCAACAAGTTGATGCCGACAACAACGTCATACACACCGAGACGTAAATCGCGCAGGATATCCGTGCGGTCAAGCGTATCCACGTCGCTGTGCAGATACGTCACCTTGATGTTTATTTCCTGCAGGTATTCGGTCAGGTCCTCGGCCATACGTTTCGTCAGTGTCGTGACCAGCACACGCTGACGCTTATCTATCGTCGCCTTTATCTCGGCAATAAGATCATCGATCTGCCCCTCTATGGGGCGGACCTCAATAATTGGATCAAGCAGGCCGGTCGGGCGAATGACCTGTTGCGCCGGTTCGGGACTGCGGCTCAGTTCATATTCAGCCGGCGTCGCACTCACGTAAATCACCTTATTGACATGCCGCTCGAACTCCGTGAATGTCAGCGGCCGGTTATCAAGCGCGCTCGGCAAACGAAAACCATGCTCCACCAGAACTTCTTTGCGTGCCCGGTCGCCATTGTACATACCTCGCACCTGCGGAATAGTCATGTGCGACTCGTCAACGAACATGAGAAAGTCATCGGGGAAATAATCGAGTAGCGTTGCCGGCTGCTCGCCTGGCGCGCGGTTTGTAAGGTACCGGCTGTAGTTCTCGATGCCCTTCACAAAGCCTGTTTCCTCAAGCATTTCCAAGTCAAAGCGCGTACGCTGCTGCAACCGCTGAGCTTCTAGCAATTTGCCTTGCTTATTAAACAGCGCCAGGCGCTCATCCAACTCTTGTTCAATTTTTCCGAGCGCGACTTTCAGCTTTTCATAAGGTGTAACATAGTGGCTTCCCGGAAAAATCCTTAACATGTCAAGGTTTTTTAGTATCTCGCCGGTAAGGGGATCAATCTGTGTAATGCGGTCGATTTCTTCGCCAAAGAACTCAATCCGATAGGCCAGTTCTTCACCCGCCGGGAATACATCGACCACATCGCCGCGCACCCGGAATGTACTGCGATGAAAGTCAATATCATTGCGCTGGTACTGGATGTCCGTCAGCTGGCGCAAGAGTTTGTCACGCACCCGGCGCTCACCTTTTCTGACCTCAATCGACAGCCCTTCGTAATCCTCAACCGAACCAATGCCATAGATACAACTGACGCTCGCGACGATAATTACATCCCGCCGGGAAAGCAGCGCGTCTGTCGCCGCGTGCCGAAGCCGGTCAATCTCTTCATTGATCTGGGAATCTTTTTCGATATACGTATCAGAACGCGGGATGTAGGCTTCCGGCTGGTAATAGTCAAAGTAGCTGACAAAGTAATGCACCGCGTTGTTTGGGAAAAATCGCTTGAACTCGCTATACAGCTGGGCAGCGAGCGTCTTGTTGTGGCTGAGGACAAGCGTTGGTTTCTGGACGTTCTGGATGATGTTCGCCATCGTGAACGTCTTGCCGGAGCCGGTCACACCGAGCAAGACCTGCTCTTTTGTCCCGTTCTGCAGGCCATCGGTCAACTTCGCTATCGCCGCTGGCTGATCGCCCGTCGGCTTATACTCACTCGTCAGCTCAAACTTTGCCATCATTTAAGTGTAACAAATACACTACATGAATTCTAAGGTCGCGATGACTTGCTCTACCAGTGACGTGCGGTCGACAGCGTCAGGCAGAATAGTGTAGCCAACATAGAGCGCGTTGCCATCCTGCTCAAAGTAATAGCCGTATTCGATGCTTCCTTTCGGCGGGCCCATGATCTCCGGATCTTCTGTTACTTCGCGGCGATATCTTGTCCCTTCCAGACCGGCCGCTGAAGCAGCCCCCTGGCTCTCATACCCCTCGAAGGTTCTCATGCCCGCTTCTTCATATGCCACCACGAACGGCAATGTGCCATCACGGCCGCCTGTCCTCTCCTCAATCAAAACCTCACTACCAACGGCATATTCCAAATCAGCTGCTTCTTCAGCGTATAGTAAATCTGCATCAGTTTGATGGATGAGATGCCAGCCATCAGGGATGCGTAAGCGATAGGTATCTTGGGCAGAAGTGAATTCGAGCCAATTATCACTCTCGTCCTCTTCTTCGGGTGAACTTTCCTGCTCCGCTTGTTCAGAGCTCTCGCTCGCTGCTGGCGGCGTGTTGTCATTCTGCCGGTTCTTGTAGACGTACCAGCCGCCTGCGCCAATCAGCGCAATAAGCACCAAAACTAAAATAAGCTCCATGCCGCCAAAGCCTTTTTGGTCACGGACTATCTTCTTCATACGTTGCCTCCTTTAGTTAGTTGTCTCTATATCTCGCACGAAGCGCTTGCCATCTTTTGTCAGGCAAACTTCCGGATAGCTCTCCATTACCGGATTACCAGCCGCTGCGCATTCTTCAAAAGAGGTTATGGACTTTGTTTCTCGCTGGTATAACGCCCAAAATCCGGTTATGGCAATAAGCGCAAAAATGATAGCTAAAACATTTCTTATTCTGTCAAAACCAGGGTTATTCGGCAGCGACATACCGCCACTCCTCGATCGCAGTTGCACACTCCCGCAAGGTCATCACACTTCACCTCCTTCTTGCGCGGCTACCTCAAACATATCCGTTTCGAGCTCAATGGTATCTGTATCCAGTTGCTTTAAGACTTCGCGTTCCAGATTATCCTGGCCAATATAGCGGCTCAATATCTCGTTCCATAGGTTCTCGCGCATGGCATACACGGAGTGCCGGCCATACGGCAGCTTGTTGCAATAATTGGCTGCCATATCGGTGAGATTGAAGCTGATGACATTGCGTCCGTCGATCTCGCCGACATAATCAAGTCCTCGCCAGAACAAAAGTGCAGGCTCTATCTTGTAGAGAATGTCTTCGGCCTGCCGCCATTGCAGATCCTCGCGCTGCACGTGGGGCTCAAATATCTCAGGATGCCGCTGCTCATCACGCCCAAACCGGCGGTGAATAACTCGCCAGTGTAAGTTCTGGCCGGCTACTGTAGCTACTTCCGCAGGGTCATTGAGTATCATACGCACGAACACATCGCCGAAATCCGGCCGCACCTGGCTGTACTTGAAAAACGTGCTATATATCTTCAGCTCGTTCATATAGTGAAGCAGCATTGGCAGCGCAGTAATGCACATACCAGGCAATTGTTTGACTGGCAGCGGCAACAGCACAACTGCCCCAAGCTCCTTGAGCGCCACGATGTTATGCCGCTTTCGTTCCAGGAACATGCCGGCCATCTTTTCCCACTTGGCGGCATCTGCCACCAGCACTTCGATATCTCTCGTTTCAAAATCACCTGGCGTTAGATTGGCGTACTGTTTCACCAACTTATCCTGCCATGATTGCGATTCGGCGATTCGGATTGCCGCCAGGATGAGTGCCAGGTTCTCGCGCTTGAGCATTGAGTCGACGGACTTGTACCCCAACTGTTTCATAGCCTTCTTCGGCGGTGTCTTTTTGATAAGCTTCTTGATGACCGCCGGCTTAACAGCCCAGACCTTCTTCGCAAGTGACAGTGAGTCGGCCTTCTTTTTCATAAGAGCAAGCAGCTCGCTTACATCACTTTCATCTGTGCCACCGATTGCTTTCCTCAGAAAATGGTCGTGCAGTTTCGCAAGCCCGACAAGTGCATAGTAAAGTTCGCGGCCACTAGTGTCCTTCACGTCAAGGCCGAGCTCCCGCAACTTCAAGCGCACCTTATCCTTGATTTCGGTGGCAAGCCGAATATCAGCCGCAGGCTTACCACTCGCCCGCTCCAGATCTCGAAGCGACAGAGAAAACGCAGGCTCGCTGGCTCGTAAGAGTTCTGACAAATGCCTCGACATAATTACCATAAGCATATCACTTACATTCCCCACGTTCAAAAGCAGTCGCGTAATTTAGCACCGAAATTAGTTCAAGTGCAAAGTGTGTGACAACCTTGCAGCACTTGAGTACCTCCTAAGAACACGCTAGAGTAGTAGGTGGTGAAAGAAAATTTGTCTGAGGCGGAAATCCGACGCGGTTATAGAATGCGTCGAACTGCGAATTTTTTATGCAAGCTGCGCATTGCCGCCGCGCCTTTGGTCTTTGCTTATACAGTAAAACACCCTGAGTATCAATCCTGGGCGTTTGGTGGCCTTATGGGCGGACTGCAAGCAACGGACAAACTTGATGGCTACTTGGGGCGCGAGGGATCAGCTATCCTTGGTGAAGATACGACACCTGAAGGGGCACGCCTTGACCAGCAGTCAGACAAGACTCTTATGCATGCCACGCTGGGCGGCCTTGCACTTCGTGAAATGATGAACTCCACCTACGGGCTTGGCTTGTTCTACGCCACAAACCAAGTCGTTGCCGGCATCCGCGATTGGCGCGTAAACCGCTGGAGAAACATCGGCGATGAGCATGGCATCGACACTAAGGCTCGCCCATACGGCAAATGGAAGACCGCCGTATACGGAGCGGCTCTGACAGCAGCAACATCACCTCTGGTCCATATGGAAGTTGACGGGGTTCCAGTCGGCGAATACGCCGTCGGCGCTGGCCTGGCGACTGGCACCGCATTGGCAATCGTCAGCGGTATAGACAATGTCCGCAATATCAGGCGACAATTGCCCTCACCAGCGGCTTCAGATCCAGCCGAAATGCAGGCGGCTTAGATTTTCTCTGGCTTGTACCAGTTAGGCGCTACCCGAAGGAGTGCTTCCAGCTGCTCCTGCTTTAGGAGACCCCGCTGCGCACCGACATGCTGTACAACGCTCATAGAGTTGATAGGAGCAAGCTGCATGGCGCCTTCTACGGTGTTGCCGCGAGCAAGCTCTGCGACAAAGGTCGAGGAGAAGGCATCGCCGGCACCGGTCCGCTCAAACGGCTCTTTGGGGTCAGGATACGGCGGCATCTTGATACGGCCCTCAGGTGAGCTTGCATAAGCCCCCTTCGGCCCGTCCGTGATGACCACAATCTTTGGCCCGAGTGCATGCAACTTGTCGAACAAGTCATGGATGTTGCCGTGGTCACCACCGCCAACTGTCACCGCTTCCTCGCGGTTGAGCAGCAGGACTTCTGTCAGTTGGTACATCTTCTTGAGCCGTTTTGCGCCAAACTCCATTTGGTACGTACCGGGCTGCAAGGCCAGTTTCACGTCCGGGTTGGCTTCCAGCCACTCTGCCATTTCATCATGATACTCAAGCGAGTTTTTACTAACCGAGCTAAAGTAAATCCAATTCGGCTTGTCCGCCTTCTTAATAAACGGCCAATCATACTCGTACTCTTCGTGATTGATAAGAATCGTGCGCTCAGGACCATAGCGAAGCACAAAGTGATAATTACTCTTCTTGCCAGGGTTAACGCGCACATACCTGGTATCTACCTTTCCGCGCTGCAAGGTCCGTATCATGTTGCGGCCATACTCGTCCTCACCGACATTGGTGACGAACCCGGTCTTCAGGCCTAGCCGGGCAAAACTGATTGCGGCGTTTGACGCGTTTCCCACGGCTTCGATGACTTCATGGCTTTCGAACGGTATCTTTGTCCCGAACGGAATAGCCAGGAACTCACCTTTTTCATTCTTGTACGTGTGGGCTCGATCGTCGAACAGCTTGATAAATGCGTCTGTCACGATATCGCCGACTGATATGATGTCAAAACCACCGCTTGAACTCATTTGGTCTCCTATTTGATGTTATGAAATAATTCTTCTTTATTTTCTATATATACCTACGGTTGATTGTCGCATAAACGCTTATGCTCTTCAACCTTCCGGAAGCGCCTTGCCAGCGGCATGGAACATATCAATCTTGCTCTCGACAACCGCCTGCACAGCATCAATGACCTCATCCATCAGCTTCACAACCGCAAACTCATCCTTATTCTCCCTGAGCACCCGTTCTAGCGTGGTTCGGAAGGCATAGCGCATATCCGAGTTGATATTTACCTTGGAAATACCAATCTCAACCGCCTCTTTGAAGTAGTGTTCCGGCGTACCACTGCCGCCATGCAGGCTGATATTGCAGTCAATGGCTTGCCGGATTTCACGGAGCAAGTCAAGGTCCAGCTTTTTTGGTACCGGATACTTACCGTGCAAGTTGCCGACAGCCGCCGCAAACGTATCGATACCCGTGGCATCAACAAAGGCCTTCGCGCCCTCGGGTGTGCTGAACGTCTTTTTGATTTCTTCGTAATTGATGGTCTGGTTATGCACATTTGAACTACCGCCAAAGTAATGCGGCTCGCTCTCAACCAACGCACCGGTCAACTTGGCTGCCTCCACCACTATCCGCGTCTCAGTAATAATGTCCTGCAACGTGGCATCTTTCCGCGCCTGTGAGATATCAATGTGAATGAACTCAAAGCCTGCTTCGATACCGGCAATCGCATCAGCAACGGTGGGCGAGTGGTCGAGGTTGATGTACATCTCAATGCCAAACTCGGCCTTGTAGTTGTCCACCATGTCGCGGACGTTATCAAGCCCCATGGCTTCAACTTCGCCTTGGCTTAATTCAACCAGAACCGGTGCATGCTTGACCTTGGCTGCCCGTGCGACGGCGATGAGCGTCTCCTGGTTATCCAGGTTAAAGGCACCGAGCGCAAATTTTTCCTGGCGTGCCCGTTCCATAGTTTGGCGTGCCCGGGCACAGTTTTCTCGCATTTCCCTAAGAGTGAGTGACATAGCTTTTGTCCTTGTGTGTTACTTCTTTATTTTCCATAACATCGTGTACAGCCAACATGATGTTCTTGGCAGTGAGGCCAAAGTGTTTCATAAGTTCATCTGGTTTGCCAGATTCGCCAAAGCGGTCTTTGACGCCAATACGTCGCATCGGTGTCGGAAGCTGTTCGGCAAGCAACTCAGCGACAGCACCGCCAAGCCCACCGGCAATTTGCCCTTCTTCGGCTGTAACGACCGCGCCGGTTTTTCTGACACTTGCAAGGATGGTTACTGCATCAAGCGGCTTGATGGTTGGCACGTGTACGACCTCGGCATCAATCCCGTCCTTAAACAGCTTCTGGGCCGCCACAAGCGCCTGGTACGTCATTGTGCCGGTTGTAATGATAGTCACGTCGCGGCCAGGTTCTAAGACATACGCCTTGCCAATCACGAACGGCGTGTCTTTGGTAGTGAATACCGGTGTCGCTTCCCGGGCCAAGCGCATATATCCTGGCCGTTTGTCTTTGGCGAGCGCAAGCGTTGCCTTCTCCGCTTCCACGCTATCACCGGGCGCAATGACTACCATATTTGGCAGCACGCGCATAATGGCGATGTCTTCGAGCATCTGGTGCGTTGCGCCATCAGGCCCGACCGAGATACCGGCGTGCGAGCCGATAATCTTCACCGGCTGATCATTCAAACAAATGGTCGTGCGTATCTGCTCCCAGTTGCGCCCAGGGCTGAACGCCGCGTAGCTGGAAACAAACGGGATCTTACCCATGGCAGCCAGGCCCGAGCCAACCGTTACGAGGTTTTGCTCGGCGACGCCGATCTCCACAAACCGCTCAGGGAATTCGTCACGGAAGAGGTGCATCTGCGTCGATTCGGTCAAGTCAGCGCAAGCCGCAACGACTTGGTCATTTTGCTTGCCTGCTTCCAGTAGGCCGCGGCCGAAACCTTTGCGGATCGGTTCTTTGACGATATCGTCAGCCAAAATGTCTTTCACTAAATGCATATCGCTCATTACTCGTGCTCCGATCGAATTTTGCCTCGGAGCGTCCTGAGCTCCTTGAGGGCTAGCTTTGCCTGGTCTTCTTTCGGTGGAGCACCTTCCGGCTCAATTCCCCCTGGAGGCGCACCATGCCACCGGAAGTCATACTCCATAAATTCAACACCCTTGCCTGGAATTGTGTGAGCAATGATCATAACTGGTTTTTCGACAATAGCCCGACCCATGGCACAGGCATCGATAACAGCTTCGATATTGTTGCCGTCAATATCCATGACGTGCCAACCGAAAGCTTCCCATTTGTCCTTGAGATCCTCAAGCGGCATGACTTCTTCGGTCGGGCCGTCAATCTGGATGTTGTTGCGGTCAATAATGGCAATAATGTTATTCAGCTTGTACTTGCCGGCTAGCATGGCAGCTTCCCATACGTTGCCTTCGTTAATCTCACCATCACCCATAACGACGTAAACCCAGCGGTGTGTCTCACCGTTCATGCGCATTGCCAGTGACATACCCGCAGCCTGGCTCAGGCCACAGCCCAGCGGGCCACTGGTGTTTTCTAGCCCTGGCAATAGCTTGCGCTCTGGGTGTCCCTGCAGACGTGAGCCAAATTTGCGCAAGGTCATCAGTTCCTTGCGGTCAAAGTAGCCAGCGTGCGCCATGGTTGCGTACTGCACTGGTACACAGTGGCCGTTGCTGAGCAAGAATATATCGCGCCCATCCCAATCAGGACGCTTCGGGTCGTGCTTTAAGATGTCAAAATACAGCGCCGTGAAGATATCAGCCAGCCCGAGCGGACCAGCACTATGGCCGCTACCAGCCTCCTCAAGCATGCGGATAATATCCTGCCGGATATCATTTGCAACCAGTTCTAATTCTTCTATTGTTCGTTTTTGCACCCTTAGTACCCTGTTATCTCGCTTATGACTATAGCAGACCCTGGTAACTATTCCAAAATCACCCTGTTAAGCCACTATCGCACGGCATTTTGCAATCGCCGGTAGGCTGCCTCAGGATCATTGGCCTTTTGTATATAGCCGCCGACATTAAGCACATTCACGCAGTGCTCCGCCAACGCGGCCGCGTTTTCGTCGTTGATACCGCCGTCCCAGCCTATTTCCAAAGACTGTTTCAGATCCTTGAGCTGCTTCACCTTCTCCAGCAGCGACAGGTCGGCTTTACCGCCGAAATACCCTAGATCACCGCTAAAGACGAGCACATGATCAATCATTTCCAGCGCCGGCTTAATGATATCTATCGGCGTATCCTGCAACAGTGCGACACCTGTCTTAATGTCGAGTTTCTGAAGCTTCCGTGCAAAATCAAAGAAGCCGCCTTCGGCTTCTGCATGCACAATAATAAGATTGGGCTTGAGACTAATGAGTGTCTCCAACTCATCCATCGGGTAGCGGTACATGATATGTATGTCTGCCTGCATGCCTTCCGGCCACCACACCTGCGCAGGATTAATCAATCTGGTCGGCGCAAACTTACCATCGGCAAGGTCGATATGAACGCGCTTGGCAAACGGTGCTATCCGCTCCATCTGTTCGCGGTATTCGTGCGGATCTCCCGTCGTGACGGTTGGGCAAATTGTTATCATGAACCTTCCTCTCTCATTTCAAGCAGCTGCAATAACCCTTCGGCTACCCTCTGCGTACGCGCATGCTCTACCTCATGGTAACCTTCGATACCATCACCTTCAAAGGCCTGCACGTAGGTCGATCCATCCGAACCGTATTCAAAATGAACGACATGCTCTATACCACCCGCACCATCCACCCGCCCGCTCATAGTGGTGAACTGATGGCCGTACTCAATCTCCAGTCCGCCGGGAGTCTCAGCCCGTACTATATAGCCCTCGCTGAAACCTCTGGGTACAAGCTTATTCGCCACAAGATAGGTAATGCTTCTTCCCCGCAGCTCACCAAGTGCATCTGCTGGCTTAATAGTATTCACGACTGCCTCCCTTGAATCTTATTGTTACCCCAACTCATCCATTTGCTTATTGCGGCGGTGAAACCTCGCAGCACCGGCAAACGGTGTCGTGAGCCACGCATCGACAATCTTGAACGCTTCTTTATCACTCAGAATCCAGGCTGGGATACAGAGCACGTTGCTGTCCTCATCATTACGGACCGCTTTGACCGTATCAACACTAAAGCCTACGGCCGCGCGTATGCCTTTGAACCGGTTGGCAGCCATGCACACGCCCTGCCCGCTGCCGCACACCAGGATACCGCGCGGGTCCTTATCGTCACTCGCAAGCACGGCAGTGGCGACCCGAGCCGCAAACACAGGGAAGTCATCATTGGGATCCAAGCTGTCGCTGCCTTTGTCGGCTACGTCGTACCCGGATTTCTCAAGATACTTCTCAAGATCTTCTTTGAGATGAAAGCCGTTGTGGTCCGCGCCAAGGTAAATCTTCATAGACTTATCTTACCTTATTTCTTGTGCAGCATCCGACCGACATCCGATACGACCTCGACAAGCCGGTTGGAGTAACCCCATTCGTTGTCATACCAGGCAACAACTTTGAGCATATTACCGTCAATTACTGCTGTCAGGTTGAGGTCCACTATGGCCGAGTGACTATTGCCAATAAAATCGCTCGAGACCAGCTCCTCTTCGGTCACATCAAGGATTCCTTGATAGTACGGCTCTTTGGCTGCCTTCTTGAATACCTCGTTGACCTTCTCTACGGTAACGGGCTTTTTCGTGATAATCACAAAGTCACTCAACGACACCACCGGGGTTGGAACACGGATACTCAAACCACCAAAAATACCCTTCAGCGACGGCAGCGCCTGGGCTGCAGCGATGGAGGCGCCAGTGGTCGTCGGCACGATATTCTCCGCCGCGTTGCGTGCTTCGCGAAGGTCTTTAGCCGGGGCGTCCTGCAGACGCTGGCTGGCCGTGTAGCTGTGGATGGTCGTCATCATTGCCTTCTCAATACCGAAATGGCCCTCAATCACACTGGCTACTGGCGTAATACAGTTCGTGGTACATGAGGCATTGCTGATGACACTACTTGCATCCTTGTCATCAAGCGCATCTTCATTGACGCCCAAGACCACGGTCGTTGCGCCTTCGCCTTTGGCCGGGGCGGATATCACGACCCGTTTCGCGCCAGCGTCAATGTGCGCGCGAGCTTTGGTAGGATCAACAAAAAACCCTGTAGATTCTATAACAACATCAACCTTCAACTCTTCCCATGGCAGGGCAATCGGCTCTTTCTCGGCTAGTACTTTAATCTGGTGCTTATCAACGATGATGTGCTCTGCATCATGGCTCACCTCGTGCGGATATATACCATAGTTACTGTCATACTTCAGTAAATGTGCCAGTGTTTTGGTGTCTGTGAGGTCGTTAATTGCGACTATCTCAATGTCCGACCGGTCAAACGCTACCTTAAAGGCACTACGCCCAATCCTACCGAACCCATTAATGGCTACACGTGTCTTCATGTTTGTCTCCACCCTCGTACAGTTAGCATTAGCAGTTCTATAACCCCATTGTATAGCCAAGGATATTGGAGTGCAACGCCAAAAGCTTAGGCTTCAGCACCTTCAGGTGGGTGTACTACAGTCTCCGCCAGGTGGCGCAATACCGCTATATGCCCTGGTGCAACTTCCGTACCATCAACACTGAACCTGGCAGCAGCTCTGTGCTCCGCAAGCACGCTCGTGTCACTCAAAAAAACTTGCGCTTCTCGAGAACTCGGCGTTGGCACCGGTTCAAACGCCGCATAACCCGCGGCTGGCTTAAGATGCCGCTCTATATAATCAGACACGCGGGCGCGTGCCTGATCTACTCTTGCTTCTGAGGATTCTGGAGATTGACCACCGATTTCTAGCAATGCCATATGACCCCCGTCATCTAACAATTAGTGTGAGAATTCTAACACTCACTACCTTCTGTTATACGCCTTTTACTGGGTGCGTCAATACGAGCTACTTTTGAGCGCGGGTGATAGATTCTTCGATGACTTTGCGGGCTTCCTCTGGGCCACCCCAACCGTTGAGCTTGCCATCCACGCCCTTCCAGTCTTTCTTCCAGTCTTTGTAGTGCGAATAGAAATGCTCGAGGTTCTTCTTGAACGCTTCACCAAGGTCATCAAGGTGTTTGATGTGGTCTTTGGAAATGTCATCAGCTGGGACGCAGATAAGCTTTTCGTCCTTTTCGCCGTCGTCTTCAAAGTATAAGACACCGACCGCCCGCGCAGGCACGACAACGCCGTGCGGCAAAGATTCGTCAATCACCACTAGCGCGTCAAGCGGATCGCCGTCCTCGCACAACGTATCAGGAATATAGCCATAATCAGTTGGATAACCCAACAGCGTGCCGTTGACCCGGTCAAGGAACAGTCGCCCCGTCGCCTTGTCTACTTCGATCTTGTTGCGGCTGCCACGCTGGATCTCAATAACTACATTGACTACATGTGGCGCGTCATCGCCATAAGAAACATCAGCCATTCTACCTCCTCAAGGTATCTAAAATTACGCTCTATACCGTATACTATATACCAAGACACCATGAAAATCATCGGTCATAGGGGCGCAGCTGGCCTTGCCCTCGAAAACACAATTGAATCAATCCAAAAAGCACTCGACCTCGGCGTCCACGCCATCGAATTCGATGTGCGCTTGACGGCAGACCGAAGACTTGTCCTCTGCCATGACGCTGATCTTGCCCGCGTTAGCGGCGACCAAGACCCGCGCAAAATTAGCGAACTCACCTCTCAAGAACTCAAAAGCATCAAGCTCCTCAACAGTGAGCACCCACCGCTCTTGCGCGATGTCCTAAAGATTGTCGGTGACACTCCTGTCATCATCGAAACAAAAGTAGATGATTGCGCGTATGAGTTGCTGGCACTGCTTGATGAGTTCCCGAGCGTCAATGCAATTATCGCCTCTTTCGACCACAACGAGATCATACTTATCAAGAGCCTGCGCCCAGACCTACCAGTATTTCTCGCCGAACGCACCAAACCGGTTGAGATAATCCAGCTGGCCCGGGCCATCAAGGCAGAGGGTGTTGACCTGAATCTCTGGGTGCTTAACCCGCTCACGTACTTCTTAGCCCGCAGAGCCAACCTGACAATCATGGCCTTCACCGCAAACAGTCGCTTCCTGGTGTGGTTTATCCGACTGTTCTACCCCAAGGTCTGGCTGTGCACTGATTACCCAAACCGCTACCTGCCACGGAAGAGAAGGCGGCGCGCCCGAAAACCCGCTTAAGTAATCCGGCCGTTCTTGTGCAACGAAAAGCGCTCGGTATATATTTTGCGCTTTGGTACACCAAGCTGTGTCAGCTCGCGCGTCACAGCGTCCATCATCGGCACCGGTCCGCACAAGAACACCTCCCGCTCCGTCGCATCAGGCACCAGACGCTGAATCAGCTCGGCCGTAACAAAGCCCTGCTCATAACCTGATTTTTGCTCATCGCTCAAAACATAATGCCGCTTCCGTACAAGCTGCTCCAGCTCATGCTTCAGCGCCACATCATCAGCTGTACGTGCGGCATACAGAAGTGCCGTATCAGCATCGCCACCCGCCGCTTGGCCAAGCATTGCCCTGAGCGGCGTTATGCCGATACCACCGGCAATAAAAAGCAGCTTACTTGACGTTGCCTTCGCCAGTGTAAAGCGTCCGTACGGGCCGTCCACCAGCACACGTGTACCCGGCTTAAGCTGCGGTAATGTCGCCGTATAATCTCCCACCGCCTTGGCCGACACCCGGAGCCGTCCATCTTGTTGCGGCTCCCACGAGATGGTAAACGGATGCGCCTGCGTCCAGTAACCTTGTGCCAGGAAGCGGAAGATTGCAAATTGTCCCGCCTGATGCCGAAACTTATCCAAATGCTTTCCCGTAATGTACACCGACACCACCTTCGCGCCGGCCGGTTCAACCTTCTCGACCCTGAAATCATGACGCTTGAGCAACCACAAAGGGCGAATAAAGCGAAAGGCAAGGATGCTTACAAAAACTACCGCATATAGCCCCACCCAGTAGTACCGGAACACATCTTGCTTGATTAAGTCGCCGCCCAAAGTGATTTGGTGCCCCAGCGGCAGCAGTACGCCCGCATACGCCAGCAGATGGACGTAGTACCATGATTCGTACTTTAAATGCCGCCGGACAATAATAACGGACGTCACAACCACCCCAAGCAACAGCACAAAACCAATAACAGCACCGTTTATAAACTGGTAATTTTCAAGAAAGGCGAATATTTGCTGGATAAAGGAATTCCGCTCAAATGCACTGTACGCAAGGGTGATCGTCAACACGTGCGTGATAACGAAAACGTAGGCCACCAGACCGTTGGTCTGATGATGCCGGCTTAAGACATCAAGGCCGAAAACGCGTTCCAGTATCGGCAGGCGGCTCATGAGCAGCAATTGCACGAGCAACAGATAGCCGCCGACAAGCGCACACAGGCACGACAGCGCCAGAACCATATCCTCTGGAAACCCGGACCGCAACAAGCCGCCCGAACCCTGCTGCCAGAAATAGAATATGACAAGGAGGTTTGCAGCAAACGCACCGTACCAGAGGTGTTGTCTTGTTTTGGTGCTCATAGCTTATATGTTCCTTGTTTGTCTTAATTGTACGGCTTCACGTTTCGGCTTACAAAATTTCTGTAACGCTTAGGGCTTGGCGTCAGCTAGTCGACTAAGTGCTTGCAGATATGCGTCAAGGTCCTCAATACCGTTCTTCTTAAACCACGCGTCCAGATCCTTGTGCAGCTCCGCCTCAATCTGCTGGATACGCGCTTTGCCCTCCTCTGTCAGACACACCTGCCTGAGCCGGCTATCGCGCTTCGATGAGATCTTCTCCACCATCCCAGCCTTCACCTGCTTGCTCACCATAACAGAGGCCAGCGCTGTCTTGACGTTCAGCATACCCGCCAGATCTGTTACGCTCACCCCGTCCTTCTGATGCTGGCTGACAAGCCCGAGCAATGCCCATTCCATGACCGTCATACCCTGCGTCTTCAGCCGTTGGCTTAAGTGATTACGAAAACTTCTGTGGGCGCGAGCGTGCAAGACTGCTGTTTGATAGGTGGTAATTTTCTTATTCGCCATAAACACTCCCTCGCTTACTAAACATTTGCATTTTTACAATAAACTGACCGCACGAAGTCGTATGTGAAATTTCTTTCACTTTCTTAACTTTTCCACCCAGTCCCAGAATGGCCGCCAGGGTCATGCAGCCGGTTCAAGATACTTGCGAATCATTAATGCCGCGGTCGCGCCCTCCCCGGTCGCGCTGGCGATCTGCATTGTTGCCCCGCTCCGGACGTCGCCGGCCGCGAACACGCCAGGCATTGAAGTCTCCAGCCGCTCATTGGTCTTTATGAGACCTACCTCGTCCAACTCAATCGGACTGTCTTTCAGGAACTGCGTGTTTGGTAATAAACCAATAAAGATGAATACACCGTCCGTAGGGAATTCTACCTTTTTGCCAGATGATGTGTCTGTACCGACAACTTTGGTAACCTTGCCCTCTTCGCCAACAATCTCATCAGGCGTAATCCCGTAATGTATCGTTATCTTGTCCTTGTGCTTTTCCAGCTCTTGCTGCAACACCTCAGACGCTCGAAGTTTGCTGCGCACCAGCATGTCAATCTTGGTCGCAAAACGGGTTAAGAATATCGCCTCCTGCACCGCCGAGTTGCCGCCGCCCACAACCACCAGCCGCTTGTCACGGTAAAAGGCACCGTCACAGGTAGCGCAATAGTGCACGCCCCGGCCATAAAAGTCCATTTCTCCCGGAATACCGAGCTTCTTGTAGTCGCTCCCTGTCGCAATCAGCACCGCCCTTGCCAAGACTTCCCCGTCGGTTGTCTTCAGCACCTTATGTTCGCCCTTGTCGGTAATTTTCATTACCTCTCCAAGCTCAATCTTGGCACCAAAGCGCTCTGCCTGCTGCCGAAGCCCTTCAGCTAAATCAAGCCCAGAGATACCCTTGGGAAAGCCAGGATAATTGTCCACCCAGTCGGTGATGGCCGCCAAGCCGCCAATCACGCCCTTCTCATACAGCACCGTCTCAATGTCTTCCCGGGTCGTATAAATAGCAGCAGTCAGCGCCGCCGGCCCGGCGCCGATCATGACCACATCATGAGTATTAGTCTGTTGATTATC
This sequence comes from uncultured Candidatus Saccharibacteria bacterium, assembly GCA_964507855.1. Classification (GTDB taxonomy): domain Bacteria; phylum Patescibacteriota; class Saccharimonadia; order Saccharimonadales; family CAZDQS01; genus CAZDQS01. The sequence goes on from CAZDQS010000002.1 coordinate 36,905, forward strand.
GGATGTCATAGTGTCTTATATGTAATCTCGTTAAGAAAATATGGGGGGGAACGTATTTCGTATTAAGTATACCGTATAACGGTGGCCTATCTGTCGATACCGTACTACGCTATACGTTATACGGCATACGAAAGCTAGGCGACGGCTGGAGCCAGTTTCGCGAGGTTGTATCCGACGATAACTTCTTTACTGTCGTCTTCTTTCGTAACGACCGTCACAGGCACGGTCAGCGCACCACTCAACTCCAGCGCTTCAGCTTGACGCTCTGGGTTCTGGTCAAGGTTGACCTCTTCGTATGACAATCCTTTGCTGCCAAGCCACTTCTTAACCATCACGCAGTAGGCGCAGGTATTCGTGGTAAAGATAGTGATGTTTTTGGCCATGGAATTGTCCCCTTTTCTTTTATATTTGCTTGCTTAAATTATTATATATAGCGCCTAAGCTTATTTCAACACGCTATATGTTGTGCTTTTAGCATTTTTCTACTCGTCAATGCTAACGAGCTCGATGTCAAAGACCAGCGGTTCGTTCGGCCCGATCGACGGCGGACTGCCGGCTTCGCCGTAAGCCATGTCAGCAGGAATAATCAAACGCCGTTTGCCGCCAACCTTCATGCCTGGCACGCCCTCAGTCCAACCTTTAATTACACCGTCCAATGAAAACTGGATTGGTTGACCCATATCGTGCGAGCTCTGGAAGATAGTCCCATCCTTAGCGAGCGCACCGGTGTAATGGGCAGTAATGGTCGCACCCGGCTTTACCTCAGGGCCCTCACCTACCACTGTGTCGACAGCCTGAAGTTCACCCACCTCGGTAAGCGGTTCGAAGTTTTCTAATTTTGTTCCCTCTAGCATGTCTCCCCCTTCATCGGTTTGCTGCTCATTAATTGCTGCTTGGTCAGATAGATCTATCGTTGTGCTATCTTCCTTGCCATCTTGATACATTTGCCACAAAGCAAAGCCGGTAAAGCTGAGCGATGACAGCACAAACAGTAGTAAAGTCACTAAAATAGCCGTGCGTTGCGCAGGTGACGCCATAATTTCTCCCTCTCTTCTTGCCTAAACCAGTATACCTTATCTTAGCTGGTCGAGCGCAAGTGTTTTTATGTCTTTGGAAAAGCCGTTTTTAAGATCCTCGAGCAATTGTTCTTGAATCGGTTTCCATACGGTAAACGGCAGTTCGGAGAGCGCCTCGAGTGGCTGCCAGCCAGGCTGAAAAAGGTTTTTGCCACCTGCATGGGCTTTGGCTTCTTCGGAATCTTCGGCTAGCCGCGGCTCGCCGCTTTTGTACGAACAAAGAAAAATATAATGCTTACAACCATCTGGTGTTTGCATTTCATACAGCTGCCGCTCGACCCCTACCACCACACTCATTTCCTCAAGAATCTCCCGTACAACAGTCTCTTCCGGCTTTTCGCCGGCTTCGATGCCGCCGCCAGGGATAGAGAAATAATGCATACCATCCCGCCAGCGCTCCATAAGCAGAATCTTGCCATCGTGGATGACGATTCCTCGGGCAGTATTACGCTGCAATCTCGAACTCCTTCAACTTCTTCTGGCTTGCATCGGTCTGACCGCGCTGCAGCTTGAGCAGCTGGGCGTAGATACCGCCACTTTTTGCCAGCTTCCGCGGACTGCCGATCTCGTCCACCGTGCCACCGCGGATAGTGATAATCTGGTCTACGTTCTGGATGGTACTGAGGCGATGGGCAATGATGATAGTCGTCCGCCCCTTCATCAGCCGCTCCAGCGCCTCCTGCACCATCGCCTCGCTCTTGCTGTCCAGGCTGCTGGTGGCTTCGTCCAGTATGAGAATAGGCGCGTCCTTGAGCAGCGCCCGCGCAATCGCAATCCGCTGCTTCTGGCCGCCACTTAGCTTGAGTCCCCGCTCACCAATCTCCGTATCGTAACCCTTTTCAAACTTCTCAATAAACTCATGTGCATTGGCTGCTTTGGCCGCCGCAATAATCTCGTCCTCGCTCGCCTTCGGGTTAGCATAGCTGATATTCTCGCGGATAGTGCCGCTGAACAGTGCCGGCTCCTGGAAAACCACGCCAATCGCCTCTCTCAGCGACTGCTGTGTCACATCGTTGATATTCTGTCCGTCAATGAGAATCTGGCCTTCCTGCGGCTCATAGAGGCGCATGAGCAGGTTGGTGATGGTTGTCTTGCCCTCGCCGCTTTCGCCCACCAGCGCCACTTTTGTATCCGGAGTGATGACGAAGCTGATATCGTTAAGTACTCTCTTGCGGTCGTAGCTGAACGACACGCTATCATAGACTATCTCGCCTTTTGTTACCTTCAGCGGCGCCGCATCTTTCGCATCAGCAATCTCAGGCTTCACATCCATAACTTCGAAATAATCTTTACTATCGGCTATCGCCCGCTGCGTACGGTCAATCAAAAAACTGATACTGAATATCGGCAGACGGATAAGCGCCGCGTACTGGATGAGCAGCACCATCTCACCGATGGTATAAACACCGCGCGCCGTCTCCACGAACACATAAGCAAACACCGCCAGGAAGATAACATTCAGCACCAACCGCCGCGCAATATCCTGTTTGTGCCAGAACCGGCTCTGCGGCCGCGTCGTGCGGACAGCCTTGTCCATGTGCTGGTTAAAGAACTTCAGCTCGCGCGCTTCCTGGATGAAACTCTTGACCACCTTGACCTGGCCCACGCTCTCCGCGAACCGGCCGCTGGCAATATCCAGCTCCTCATTGATGGTCTTCTGATAGCCCTGCCACTTCTTGCTCGTACGGCTCGTCATCCACATGAATATCGGATACAGCACGCCCAGCATGAGCGCCACTTGCCAGGAATAAATCGCCACAATCACTAGGGAAAAAACCGTGCTGAAGATAAACTGCAGAAAGTTATTGCTCATCATCTGCATGAAGTCGCCGATCTGCTGAATACCGCGGCTCATGCGGTTGATAATTTTGCCAGAAAGCTCAGTGTCAAAGTAAGCCTGAGGCAGGCTCAAAAGATGCTGATAATATCGCTCGCTCAGGAGTCGCTTGAGCTTAATCATCAACAAATCACCCAAATACCCGCCGATATTACTAAAAAGCGTCTGCCCTGCATCAGTAAGGAATATCAGCACGGCAAAGAGCGCAACCAGCCGGACGTTCGCCTCGCCCCCGCCGACCAGCTTGGTGATTTCATCAACCGCGCCTTTGGTAAGCAGCGGCTGCAGCTGGCTCATTGCCGCCAGAATAATCGTAAAGAAAGATATCGCGGCATAGTACCGCCACAAACTCCCAGAAAACCGGATAATCCGCCAAATATGTTTCATTCGTCCTCTAGCTTAATACGTTACCGCCACCAGCCGCAAATCCTAAGCTGCTTCCTGATGAGTGAATGCATATGTATCGGCAGTATTGTCGATTACGTTAACGTTCGCTCTGAACATCTCAAGCGGAGTTCGAGCTAAAAGTGCAATGTCTCCGCCAAGCGAAGCCCGCTCAAAGTAATCAATATCCTGTCGCATTGACTCTCGATACAGCTCGGGCAACTTTCCATGCAGATAGTTGTGTCGCAAGATTTGACCTGGCCCGACCAGCCCTGGCCTGACCGCCTTATAATAGTAGTACCAATCAACAAAAAGCTTCGGATCGGCATCCGCCATAAATTCCAGGTCCTGTGGAACAAGAGGCCGCGGCCCGACCAGTGACATGTCACCCTTGATGATATTCACAAGCTGCGGTATTTCATCTATTCCAGTTTGTCGAATGAGCCGCCCAATTTTACTTGCCCGTGGGTCAAAAGCACCAAACGTCCTTATTGCTTCAGTGGTCTTATCCTTAGCAAGCGTCCTGAACTTAATGATTTCAAATAGTTTACCACCGACCCCAACCCGTTGTTGGCGGAAAAATGGATGGTAACTTCTGGTGTCCGCCATAGATATTGCGCCCGTCAAAGCCATAGCCGGCAATAAAGCGCCAGCAATCGCAATGCCACCCACTACATCAAGTCGGCGTTTTGAATCACTTAATAGATACTCTAGGCCACGTTCAGTCATCGAAAATACGTAATATAATTAAACGTAATTTTACGCTAGCGCTTTAGAAATTTCAATGGTCTAATATACTTCAGAGATAGGCTACACTGGTTTGCTTTTTTATATTTTTGTGGTATTATATAAAGATGATTCATAGAGATCCTGGTGAGCACCAGGAACTATCAGCTCGATCGGTGGCTGCCGCTTGCGGCATGCTCATTAGCAGCCGTGTTTTGCGCGCGCTCGCCGAACGCGTGGATCCGCCGGAACTGAGCCGCGGCTAAACGCTACAATCGCTCGGCGTTGAATTTTTTATGGGCTGGCGCTGCCGCCGTGTCCAGCATGGCGTTGACTTCTTCGGCTTTCATCGTGCGTTGGTAGGAGGCAATGGTGAGGCGAAGGGTGATGTTTTTATGTGCCTCGTCATCCTCGCGCTGATAAATATCTATTGGGGTCAATGAGAAACGCATTTCTTCTTCTGCCTGAGCATCGACTAGCTTCCGGATTTCCTGCTCTACCAGACCAGCGAGGTCACCGTAAGCCACATCGACCGGTACCTTCAGGCTGATATCCTGCTCAACTTTCGGAAAGCGCGGAATCGGCACATACTTTTCAGCAGTATTCTTCTCAAGCGCCTCAAGCACATGTGTCGTCCCAATCTCGAATGCCGCTACTATTGCTGGTAGCTTGAGATTACGTCGGGCGGAAGCTGTGATTTCACCAACAATACCGACAAAAACCCCTGTGTTCGCTTCAGTAACATAGGCAGACCGGGCCAGATCAAAAGGCTTTGTCACGGCAAACTGCGGGCTGTCAGTAATAGGAGCGTAGGTAAACCGTAAGCCCAAGCCCTTAGCCAGCCAATCCAGGTAGCTCTTTGCTTGATAGTATGCAACGCCTGACGGCTGGGCTTTGGCATCCTTTGCAGCATATACCAGTGACACCATCTCGATTTCTTCAGGTACGCCTTCATCCGTCTTCGTCATTGACTTGTTGTGTGTCTTGCCGATTTCAAATATTGCGAATTTGTCGTAACCACCCTTGATATTTGGGTGCACTTTCTCGAGCAAACTCGGCGTTAATGTCAGTCGGTAGTACTGCAAGTCCGGACTGATGGCATTGCTTAGGCGGAACGCCTGGCCAAGGTCCTGCCCAACTTTCTCGAGCAAGTTACCGTGCACGAAGCTATAGGTCAGCACTTCATTGGCGCCGGCCCTGCTCATCACATCCCGGATCTTGCTCTTGAGCGTCATCAGCATGTCTTTTGGCGCCGGAGTCAGGTCGCGCTTGGGCAACTCAAGCGGGAGATGGTCATAGCCATACAGCCGTCCGACTTCCTCGACAACATCTTCCGGAATCTCGATATCCGTGCGCCAAAACGGCACTTTGACCGTCAGTTCATCATTATCAGCTTCGACGTCAAATTCAACGTTCTCAAGTAACTTTTTCATCTCGGTGGCGCTGAGACTCAAGCCAAGCCGCTCATTGATAAACGACACACCCACCCGCACGCTCGCCTGCTGCTTCTTGGTATGATCATTATCCTGCACCACACCAGCTATGTGACCACCGGCGAGCCGCTCGATATCCTCTATCATGCGAGCCAGCACACGGTCGCTCTGGTATGGCGACTGGCCCTTGTTAAACCGCGTCACAGCGTCGGTGAACAAGCCGTGCTCCATGCTGGTGCGCCGAATAGAATACATATCGAAGTTCGCTACTTCTATCACGATGCGCCGGGTATTCTCATCCACCTCGGTATCCGCACCGCCCATGACGCCACCAACACCAATCACGCGCTTGGCGCTGGCAATCATAATCGCATCGTCACGCGGCTCGATTTCCTTATCGTTCAGGAGGCGGAGCTTCTCGCCTTTCTTGGGCTTACGGACAGTAATAACCGCCCGGTCGGACTTGTCGAGCTTGAGCAGCTTGTCGTAATCATAGGCGTGCGTCGGCTGGCCGGTCAGATACATGTAGTAGTTGGTCAGATCGACAATAAGATTGATTGGCCTCAGTCCCACCCGGCTCAGGTACGTCTGCAGCCACAGCGGGCTTGGGCCATTATGCGCAATCTTCATTGGCGCAGCCATAAAGCGCGGCACAAGTTCGGGCAGCTCGTTTTTCACCTCGACCACCATATCACCGCCACCATCGGCAAAGTTCGGCCGCTCCAGATACCACTCAGGCGACGTGAACTGTTGGTGCGTAATACCGGCAATCTCGCGGGCAACGCCGAGGATACCAAAGCAATCCGGCCGGTGTGTGAACATCTTGTTCTCAACGTCGATAATGGTGTCGCGCAGTTTGTAGACTTCAGCAAAGTCATCACCAGGCTTGGCGATCTTCTCATCAAGCTCAACAATGCCGGAATGGTCGTCACTAATGCCCAGCTCGCTGGCACTGGCCAGCATGCCATTGCTCATCTTGCCCCGCAGCTCGCGCGCTTCGAGCACGAACGGCTCTTTGTCGTGGCTTGCCGGCACTGTCGCGCCTGGCGGCAACCACGCTACCAACATACCTGCCTTAACGTTCGGCGCGCCGCATACCACTTGGACATACCCACTACTAGTGCGCTCCACGCCCTTCACTTTACCGCCGTCGTCAATGAGACATAGCGAAAGCTTGTCAGCGTTCGGGTGCTTCTCGCACTGCACCACTTTGGCGACCACAACGCCCTGGTACTTTTCACTAAGATCAATGACTTCCTCGACCGCCCCCAGTTGCGCCCCAATCTTCTCAACCAGCTCTTGGACAGGCAGCTTAACGTCAGTAAATTCCTTAACCCAGTTCAGACTAATTTTCATTTGAATTGCCTCAAGAATTCTAGTTTGCCGGATTCAAAGTGGCGGATGTCCTCGATGCCGTACTTCATCATGACCAGCCGTTCAATACCGCCGCCCCAGGCGAAACCGGTGTACTCTTCCGGATTGATCCCCGCCATTTTTAGCACATTTGGGTGGATCATGCCGCAGCCGAGCAGCTCAATCCAACCGGAGTAGCTACAGACATTACAGCCCTGCTTGTCGCAGAACGGGCAGGACAGCGCAAACTCAAAGCTCGGTTCAGTAAACGGAAAGTAAAACGGCTGGGTTTTGACATCCAAGTCCTTCTGATAATACGCCTCCAGGAATGTCTTGAGCGTGGCAATCAGCATGCCGGCATGCACGCCCTTGTCCACATAAATACCCTCCAGCTGATAAAAGGTGTGCTCGTGCCGGGCGTCGAGGTCCTCGTTACGGAACACGCGGCCGGGGATGACTGCAGCAATTGGCTTGCCTTGCTTGAGATTGCTCTTCAATGCCTTCAAGACACGGTTTTGCATCGTGCTGGTGTGCGCCGGCGCTATGAGACCCTCGGTCGTCATAAACGTGTCATAGTCGTCGCGGGCAGGGTGACCTTCAGGGAAGTTCAGGCTAGTGAACATGTGATAATCGTCATCAATCTGGCGGGACTCAACGGCCGTGAAACCCATCCGAGCAAAGATATCCAAGACTTGCTCGAGCTCGCTCATGAGCGGGTGCTTACTGCCCTGAGCCGCATCCAAGTGACGCGGGCGCTTATCGGCAGGTGTGTTGGCATCAAACGGCGCCGTGACATCAATCGGCGGCAAGGCCTCGGCCTGCTCTTTATGCTCGGCGATCAAACGCTCCAGGTCGGCCTTCAATTCATTAATTTCTTTGCCGAACCCCGCCCGTTCCTCTGGCGCAAGCAGCGGTATTTCTGCATAGAGTGCCCTCAGCTCCGGCGCGCGCAAAATAGCCGCCTTGTCATCCAGGCCGCCAAGCCGTTTTTTCAGCACCTCGGCAACATCAGCAATCTTCTTGTTTTGATATACCATAGTTAGTAGCAGTATATCATCTGTTACGCACGCTGTGCACGTACTTCCAGCAGCATAATGCGCGGTATTCGTAGCTTAAGAACCTAGCGGTCTTAGTTGATTACTGCGGAACACCGACAAGTGTCTTAACCACTGGCCGCAGTTTTGCGCGTATGGCATCAGGGGTGTGCCGAACATATACCTTACGAGCCCTAAAGAACAGCCCGGGACGCTTCAGAGAAGCCAGCTGCCTGAACGGCTCGTAATATTGGTCAGGCAACGGATTCTCCTCCTGGCTTACAATGGAGTTTTGCAAAGCACGCCGCGTGCGAATATCCTTCGCACGTATGAGACCGCTCAGCCCATAAGCCGCTACTTGCGTTTGAGGACGCACAGTAAGACAAGGAATGCCAAAAACAGTTGTCCCCTCTAGGGGCTCCATTACGGCTTCATGAACCGGCTCGAAGAAGTGATACTTCTGCGATGACAAGTACCACTGATCTCCTTCCCTCCGAAGCCGCGCTTCGTCAGAGTTCCAGACTTCACCATCAGCATAATAAGGATCTCTCCCTCCAACACCTTCTGCATCAGATATCACATCGATGTCGCGCGCCAATCCCCCCTTTGCCCTCAGTGGCTGCTCACGCCGCAAGTCGTACTCAAACATGGTGTTATTCAAATATTTGTGATATAGCGCAGCCCTTCCAAGTGACCCAACAAGTAACGTATTGGGGTCGCTCAAATATAGCCCTTCAATCTGTCCTGCCAGGGCTTCAGGAGTGTGTATGCCTCTTTCGAATGGCACATTCATGATGCTTAAATTACATAACACTAATTTACGTTTGTCAATTTACTTCTTCTTCTCGTGTTACAATACAGCTATGGGGAGCTTTTCATTTGACATAGTCAGCGAATACGACAAAGCGGAGATGAATAACGTCTTCGACCAGGTGCAACGCGAACTTGCGAACCGGTATGATTTCAAGGGCACACCCGCCGCAGTCGAGTGGCTCAATGCTGACAAGACGGGTCTCAAAGTCACCGGCAATGGCGACTGGCAAATTGACGCAATACTCGACATTGTGCGTAAGAAGCTCGCCGCCCGGAACCAAAGCCAAAAGGTGCTCGACACCACGAAAGAACCAGTTACAAGCAATCTTAAGACCACCAAAGAAGTCCCATTCAAGCAAGGTCTCGACCAGGAAAAAGCCAAGAAAATCACCAGCCTCATCCGCGACAAATCACCGAAGGTCAAGACACAAATCCAAGGCGATGCTGTGCGGGTCATGAGCAGCAGTAAGGACGACCTCCAGGCCGTCATGCAATTGCTCCGCACCCAGGACTTCGACTTTCCTCTCAGCTTTACGAACTACCGCTAACACGCGATTGGCCTTAACCATAAGCGTTCGTTATACTTAAGGGCATATGAATCCGGACGAAGTGCTTGAGCAGGCGAAGGGCGTGCTTGAGAGAAACCAAAAAGACGAACACACCATACCGGCCGAAGGTCTCTACCCGCACCAATGGCTCTGGGACAGTTGCTTTATCGCCATCGGGTTGCGGCATTATGACTTAGAGCGCGCCAAGCGGGAGATATTGAGCATGCTCAGAGCCCAGTGGACGAACGGCATGATTCCCAACATGATCTTTGCCGAAGGGCTGAACCGCAAGGCCGACCAGCACGCCTGGCGCAGCTGGACCAACCCGAACGCTCCAGACGGTATCGCAACAAGCGGTATTACCCAGCCGCCGATGCTTGCCGAGGCCATCGTACGGCTTGGCGAAAAAATGCCCCTTGCGGAACGCCGCACATGGTACCAGACTGTGTATCCTGCGCTTCTCTCTTATCATCAATGGCTTTACAACGAACGCAGCCCGCACAAAGAGGGCTTGACGCTCCAAATCCACCCGTGGGAAACCGGCTTGGATAACACGCCGCCTTGGATGCGCGAGCTGCACGAACACGAATTCCCCTTCTGGGTTCGTGTCGCCACCACGCCTCCTTTCCGTAATATTGTCGATTTCTTCCGGCGCGATACCAAGTTTGTGGCGCCCGGCCAACGCTTATCTACGTTTGAAGCATTGGCACTTTATAGCGTCCAGCACCGGCTGCGACGCAAAAATTATGATATTGACCGTATCCTGAAGCACTCCCTGTTCGCTATCGAGGATCTGACGTTCAACTCTATTTTTATCCGCGCCAACCAGCAGCTGAAGGCTATCGCAAAAGCCATCAACCGCGAATTGCCCGAAGACCTCCTCGAAAACATCAAAAAGACCGAGCACGCGCTCGACCTCCTCTGGGATGCGTACTCCGAACAGTACTACTCACGCAGCTTCGTGACTCATAAACTCATCAAGGAGCAAAGCATTGCGGCCTTTATGCCGCTCTACGCCGGCAGCATCACCAAGGAGCGTGCCGCCCAGCTGGTCAAGCTGCTACAGGATGAACATTCTTTCGCCACCAAATACCCTGTACCAAGCGTGCCACTCAACTCCCAATACTTTAAATCGCATAATTTCTGGCAGGGCCCTGTCTGGATCAATACCAACTGGCTGATAGCTGATGGGTTGCGGCGCTACGGCTACGACGAACTGGCAAATATCATTGCCGGCAAATCCGTGGAATTGGTGGCCAAAAACGGCTTTTATGAGTATTTCTCACCCCTCGACGGTACGCCAGCCGGCGCCAAGAACTTCTCCTGGACCGCCGCGCTTGTTGTTGATTTCCTGAGTGATAACATCAAGATAGCACCCCAAGAAACCAAAGTGCCGCAAGACACGGCCAAAAAAGAAACCGCCGCAGAAACTGCGACTGCGGTATCATAGCCCTATCTTCTCATTGTATCACATTTTATATGATTTGTCAATAGACAGCAGATTTAGTGCTCTTCTATGCCGTCGAGGAGCGGCGGGGCTTCGGCTGTTTCTGTGGCTTTGTCCGCCAGGCGCTGGACCTTGCCGAGCTTACCCTCGATAGTCCGCGATTTGCGGCTGGCTGTATCAATCGTGTTCGTAGCCTGCACCAACTTCTCGCGCGTCTTGTCCAGCAGGTCGCCAAACTTGCCGAACTCGCCCTTGATAACCGTCAGCAGCTCCCATACCTGGCTGGTCTGCTCAGCAATAGCCAGCGTGCGGAAACCAAGCTGGTAGCTGTTGAGGATAGCGGCTATCGTCGTGGGCCCGGCAATCGTCACGCGGTAGTCACGCTGCAACTGCTCGAACAGCCCTGGCTGGCGCAAGACCTCGGCGTACATGCCCTCAATCGGTACATACAGCACGGCAAAGTCGGTCGTCTTGGGCGGCACGATATACTTCTCCTTGATGGACTTCGCCTCAAGCTTGATACGGTTAATCAGCGCCTTGGTGGCTTGGTCAACCAGCGCCACATCACCCTTCTCCTGGGCAGCCATCAGACGCTGGTAGTCCTCTATTGGGAACTTGGCATCAATCGGCAGGTAAATAAAGCCGTCTTTTGAGTTCTTGTCAGGCAACTTGATACAAAAATCCACTTGGTCGCGGCTGCCCGGCGTCAACATCACCTGCTTGTCATAGTGGTCTTTGATAAATATTTGCTCCAGCAGGTTCTCAAGCTGGACTTCACCCCAGGTACCGCGCGTCTTGACATTGGTCAGCACGCGCTTGAAGTCGCTCACGTCACTGGCCAGGCCCTGCATTTCGCCCAAGCCTTTGTGGACTTGCTCCAGCCGGTCACTCACCAGCTTGAAGCTCTCACCCAAGCGCTTCTCCAGCGTGCTTTGCAGCTTCTCGTCCACCGTTGCGCGCATTTTCTCCAGCTTGTCGGCGTTGTCCTTTTGTAGAGACTCCAGCCGGCCTTCGACCGTCTTGCGGATCTGCTCCAGCTTGTCATCGTTTTTGTCGCGAAGTTTATCAAGCCGTTCGGTCAATTCTATCCGCAAATCTTTGTTCGCATCAGAAAATTCCTTCCGGTTACGAGCGAACTCATCCCGCAAAGGCCCATCCAACCCGGCACCGCTCTTACGCGTCGCAATATAGGCCAGTAACGTCAAATTGAGCACCCCAATAACCACAGCAAGATAAAGCATAGGCTTATTGTACCCTAGTCGTTCTTGACAAAGAAGGCAAAAGTAATATATTTAGCCACAATATGAGTGAACTTCAAGAACCCGTACCAGGCCATCACCCCCAATTTCTGGCCGAGACAAGAAATATAATTCACCAGCTATCCCCAGCAGAAGCAACAGCTGTTGGTGTAGTTGATACTGTAATTGGTGCGGCAGCCGTCTTTGCGCAAGATAAATACAATGTCACCCCAGCGGCAGTCGAAGTTCTGGTGAAAACAGTGGGCGTGTCATTTGCCGCTTTTGGCATAGCATCCCTCACACATGCAGCGAGATCAGGTTGGGCACGTCTCCATACCCGCCACGAATAAACCCTTTTGAGATTAGTGGTCGTGCCGTTCTGAGTTCTGAGATGACTCTTCTTCGTGGCCGTGGTTAACATCTACATAGCGATGGGCCAGGTTTATCGAAAGCCCTACGATGACAAGCCCGGCAATCAATAGCAGTGCTTGCCGGTCAAGCAGCCGCTTCGCTGGCCGTTCGTGGATCGATGGTATGACGTCACTGAGAGCGATGTAGAGCAAAAAGCCGGCACTGACGCCAAGCAGCACACCAACCGGCAATGTCGTTCCACTGCCGAGCGCGAACGTCACAACCGCTGCCGCTACCGTAGCTAGCGCGCTAACTATATTGACCAGCAGCACCGACCGGCGCTTCATACCCTTTGCTAACAACAGTCCGAAATCCCCAATTTCTTGAGGTATTTCGTGTGCCGCGACAGCAAAAGTGGTCACAATACCCGTAGGCACGCTGATAAGAAACGCTGCCGCGATCGCCACACCGTCAAGCGCGTTGTGCAAGGTATCACCCGCAATAATGAGCGTCGTCGAAGGATCGGCATGCTGCCCTTCATGGGGATGATGGTGGTGGAACCAGCGCAAGAACCGCTCCGCAAAGAAGAACAGGAGCACTCCGGCCAGCGCGGACATCATGACCGTTTCGACCTCCGATGACTGCACTCCTTCTGGCAATAGGTCGAGGAATACAGCAGCCAAGAGCGCGCCGGCAGCAAAGGGCGTCGCATATGTTGCCAGCTTTTCTGACCATGTCTTGTTTCGCAAAAGCAGGATTCCCCCCAACAGGGAGAACAACCCTCCTGCCAGGGAGTAGATAATCACATCTGTGTATGTTGCCATTAAGGTATCCTTTGGATGTTATATAACGCTTGCAGTAACTATATAGCCGCGGGGTTTCTAATTGCAAATATGTCGCAATCGATGCTACGATTGCAGCACAATGATTGAGGCGCATACAGTCCTAAAGGAGCGGCTGCAAACGGAGGGTTACAGCCTGACAAAACCTCGTCGGGCGGTGTTTGACGCACTGCGCGGTCGCGAAGCCCAAAGTATGCGCGAACTCATCAACCGTCTTGCCGGCACCATCGACCGGGCCAGCGTGTATCGCACAGTGACTTTATTCGAGCAGCTCGGTATCGTACAACGCTTGCAGATTGGCTGGAAGTATAAGATCGAGCTCAGCCACACCTTCAGCGACCATCACCACCACCTGATTTGCTTGCAGTGCGGCAAGGTATTCACGTTCGAAGAAAGCCTGGAGCTCGAAGAAGAAATCGAGCGCACAGCCCGACGACACCACTTCACGGTATCCGAGCACCAACTTGAAATCCGCGGCCTGTGCGAAACCTGCGAAATCAACCAAGCCCTCGCCAAATTACCCAACTAATTGAGAGCTATCAGCATCTGTTAATTGATGGTACGCGCTTAGTGCAGTTCGGGTGAAAAAGGAGCACCGCAAAGGAGCCGTAGTTAGCCTACGGTGACTGCGGAGCGCATCTTTTTCGCCCGAAATGTGCAAGCGCATACCATTAATCACAAAAAGAGAGCCCCGAATCTACGGAGCCCTCACTGGAAGCCTCACACTTCCACCTCCAATTATAACCCAACCACTAGCAAGTTCAAGCCTTCTTGGTTTGCCGACTGGCTCGCTCGCTGGCCATCATGACCACCGCTGCGACAGCCCAACCGATGGCAAAACCGCCCACCACATCCATGGGCGCATGTACCCCCAGATAAATGCGCGACAGCCCGACCAGAGCGATGACGGGCAGCACCACCCACCGGTAGTGCCCGGGTATATGCGGCCGGGCAATCAACGCGATTGCCGTTGCCAGCGCCATATGCCCAGATGGAAAGCCAGGCCCCCAGGAAAAGTCCCTCAGCACCAACCCAAAAATAAATCCATCCGGCCGCGGCCGGCCCAGCGCCCCTTTTGCAAAGCCGCTTATCATGTACGCCGCCAGGCCGCCAATGAGCAGACGCAACGTCAACAAACGATTCCGGTTTAAGAGCAAAAGCGCTGCCAGCGCAAGCAGCACCCAGATATTGCCAAGCTGGGTAATCGTTATGAAGAACAGCCACAGCCACGACGGCAGATCATACACTGCATGGAACACCACCTCTTCCCAATGCCCTATGATACCTCCGGTCGCCACCCACGTTGTCACCCAGAATATAATGACAGCGAACACCAGCTGTACGGCGTAGCTGAAATGAAACAGCCGTCTTGATTGTGGCGGTTTGTGGCTCATCTTGGTATTAACTTTAGCGTTTTATGGGCTTGGATACAAACTGGTTGTCTTTGATAAAAAACCGCCACGGCTGGTCGACCGCCTTGGATATGCCAACACGTGTTGTCTGCACAATCTCCTCCGGCGTAAAACCTTTTTCGAGCACCAATACGCCGTCATTCAAGTGAATACCACTCAATTGCCTGGTGATACCAAGGGCTTGGGCGGCCTTGGCGGGCCCGCTGGTCAGCTCCCGGACTTGATCGGTGCCACGATTCCGCATCATAATATCTAGCCCCTCGACCGGCTCCAGCGCACGTATCAGCACTCCTTGGCCATGCCCGGCCTGCCCGGTCACAATGTTGAAACAATAGTGCATGCCATAGGTGAAATAGACATAGACCGTACCAGCCGGGCCAAACATCGGCGCATTGCTTTTGGTCGGCCCGCGGAAGGCATGGCTAGCCGGATCTTCCTGAGTGTAGGCTTCCGTCTCGACAATGTAGCCACCGACCCGCCCATCTGGCGAAACATATACCAACTTCTGTCCAAGAAGATTCTGTGCCGCCGCTACCGCATCCGTCAATACATCAATCATCAACGTATATTGTAAAGGTATACGTAATATAAAGGGTATAATGCCTCAAAATGGCAGCACAAGATTACTCGAATATTACTATCATCTACAATCCGAACAGTACCGGCGGACGCGCGGAAGCAAAAGCCAAGCGATTGCAGCGCCACCTCATCCGGCACGCCGCCAACGTACACCTGGTCCAAACAGAATATGCCGGCCATGCCGAGAAGATAGCCTACACTCTGGCCAAGCGCTACAAGCGGCCGCTCATTATCTCCTCAAGCGGCGATGGCGGCTACAACGAGGTCATTAACGGCGTCATGCGTGCCCGTGACGAAGACAAGGCTCGCGAGCCAGTCTGTGCTGTGTTACCGGCCGGCAATGCCAATGACCATCGGCGCGCTACCCGCAAGCGCCCGCTGGCCTACGCCATCCTCCGCAACGAGCCTGAAGCAGTCGACGTCCTGCGCCTGCAGGTCAGCAGCCCGACCACCTCTCTCACCCGCTACGCCCACTCGTACATCGGCCTCGGCATCACCTCAAAGATTGCAATTGAACTGAATAACACTCACCTCAATCCGTGGAACGAACTGCAGATAGTGTGGCGCAACTGGCTCCATTCCGAACCGTTTGCCATTCGCCCAAAAGAAGAACCGGCCCGCACGCTCGACAGCCTTGTTTTTGCCAATATCAGCCAAATGGCAAAAGTACTAAAACTTGGCGGCCGCACCAACCTGCACGACGGCCTGTTCCGGGTCGTTGCTATCCCGCATCGCAACCCATTCCGGCAACTTGTTACCTATACCAGCATTGCCATCCGCGGCTTCAAGTCACCGCCACAAACCGCTACGTACGAGTTCACCCTGCCGCGCACCCAGCTCGCGCATACCGATGGCGAAGTCCTGAAAATCCCCGGCGGTTCACGCGTCCGTGTCAAAGGTCTCAAAGAAGTGTTGCTGACTATCCGTTAAGCCACGAAGCCTAACGCCGCCAGCCCAGCTTCTTGCCAACGATGCCATCAAGATAAAGATGGCTGAAATAACCGCTTACCGCGGCGCCGTATATCAAAAGCCCGGTATCCCAGATGTAGCGATCATGGAGGTATGGAACCAGGACAATCGGCAACGGCACCAGTACCATAGCCAAAAACGTATGTGTCCAACCACGATGCTTACCAATAATTGGCGTCATGGCCAAGAGCCCTAAGTATGCCGCAGCCTCGAACCGCCCCGTCGCAATCAAAATAATGTCCGCAACAAAAGCCAAACCAAAGAAAATATTCTGGCCCATGGAATTCGTATCAACATCCGGCCACAACCCAAACAGCACGGCAATCACCAGTAGCCCAGCCAACATTTGCCAGTCGCTTAAAATACCGCTGGTTTGCTTCAGCGCTTCCCCCGGCACTGCCGACAGCGCCGCCACGTACAAACCGCACGCAACTGTCGCACCGAGCACATGTCCTTTATAGTTCGCCACGAACGCAGTTAAACATAAGCTGTTCTGTTTGTTAAGACTTGGCGCGCATGCTTAGTGAGTTGTCAATCAAGCCGGCGACAAACTGGCCGTACCCGACGTCTATCTCATGCCGCTCGTATATCATGTGGAGCGTTATGTTCTTCTTGGATTTTGCAAGCGTCTCTAAATTACGCTTGACGACGAAAATATCAAAATGACCGCACACTAAATCTATTGGCATACTGAGCTTTTGCGCGTCCTCAAACGTCGTTTGCCGCATGATAGTATTTTCGAGACTCATGCGGTTAGCGTGCCATGTCTTCCTCGTCAGACCAAATCCGACCATTTGTGGCAGCAGCTTCGTCACCAGCGCAGCGCTTTTGAGCGTAAAGCGCGGCCGCTCGATGAGATATTTATAAATAGAGAAATACATCGTGCTGCTTTTTCGTGGCGGATTGTTCCGGTATATCGGCATGCCGCACAATATCAGCCGCTTGACCATTTCCGGACGTTGCTTGGCGATTTCAACCGACACCAGGCTCCCCATAGAATGCCCGACCAGTATGACCGGCCTGTTAACGCCAATCCTATCGAGTGTTTCGAGCACAAGGCGAGCATGTTCTTTCGTCGAATAATCCGACCGACGGGGTTTCGGCGACCGGCCAAAACCTAGCATATCGATAGCAATCACACGGCAACGACGCCGGATATGTGGCAACACGTATGCCCAGTTATTGTGGTCACTGGCCAAACCATGCAACAACACGACTGGCTGGCCCGAACCAAATTGTATCGGCACAGCCAGTTTGTGCGGCCGCCGCAAAATCCTATGCCATAACCATTCGCTAAACCGTTCAAACATATTTGTATTGGCCTAATTTCTCTATCAGCAGTTAAGCATAAACAGTGTGAGTTGTATACCGCTCACCAGCCACCACCACCGCCTCCGCCACCACCACCGCCGGAGAATCCTCCGCCGCCACTGAAACCACTGGAGCCTGAGCTGCTTGGCGCCGTGAACGCGGCTGTGCTTGCCTTGGAGATACTCGACATGGAAGACATAAGATAGGCAGTATGGAATGTCGTGAAGTCACCGCGATACCAGCCAGGCGGCTGGTCATACAAGCCCTCGAATTGCTTCGCCCACTGCTTCTCCATCCCAAACAGCATGGCGTACGGCAGCAGCGCTTCGAAGAGCTTTATCTTAAATGACGGATCATTGATGTCCGTGCCATCCGGCAACTTTTCGGCCCCTTCCGGACTCTGGAGAAATCGTATCCGTTCCTGCTCAGCCAAGCCGATATACTCCTTCAGCCCACGGATGTGGTCACGCAGCCGCACACCTTCCGCCGTCCGTGCCGGCATGTAACGCATGCCGATGAGCAGAATCAGCCCACTCACCAACAGACCAATTCCCGGCAGCACCAGCAGTCCGCTGACAGATACCAAAAACCCTATCACCAACAGCGCAATCCCGCCACCAAGATACATCACCCGGGCCTTGTGTGGGGGCATGCGGTACAGCCCTCTTGCATGTAAATCTTCGCTTACTGAGCTGTCCAACTTCTTCATGTGCTGGTAGAGTTTGTTCTTTAGTGACGTCAGGCTCACGCGCTTGCCAGGTTGTGTTGGGTTATCAAACAGCGCGTCGATAAGCTTCCGGTCCGGTGTGTCTGTTTCCGGCAAATTATTAAGCTCGATATCATACGTCTTGCGCTTGGTTTTGCCCTTTTCGTAAATCGTGATGTAGCCGCTTATCGCAAGGTTGATAATGGCCGCCGAGACGGCTTTCGGCTGCAGCCGATCATCGAGCAGCATGGCGCTATCAAGCAAGCTGAAGTCCTTCGGCGGCACGTACTCAGGCACGATGACGCCGCGGCCGGCCGCGTCACGCCCGGATGTACGCCACCGGCGAAAAACATACCCAAAGGTTACAAGCGGCGGCAGCACGGACGCTGCAATCATAAGGTTACGTAACAGCCGTTTTCGCTGCAGATCCCTAAGCGCCTCCGGTCCTTGCTCGAACGTCCCGTCATCGAACGCCAAAACAAATGAAAGATTTTCGCGTGATCGCAAATTCCGTGCCTGTACCGTAACGAGCACCCCGCTCTCCTCATCCGCTATGGTGATGGTGCAGTTTTCTGCCGTACTGCCATATGCACCCGCAAAGCAGCGCCGCCTGTCCTGCAGACTGGCCGCAATATCCGCCGGGATATGGATACGGGCAGTCACCGTGCCGAACGACTGCCGCCACTGGTCGCCGTTCACATCCCAGTAAAATTCATCGTGCGATTCTTCGTAGGAAATAACGTCACGCAAGGTGTAGACGATGTTATAAACCACCTCGCCATGAACGAAACGGTTCGGGTCACCGATACGCACTACCAGATTGTTGTTCTCTGTCTCGGTCGTATAGGGATGCGGTTGGCCAGAATCATCGGTCACGCCCTGGACTTCCAAGCCCACCGTGTGGTCCTGATAGTCTTTGGGAATGGCGCGCAAAATGCCGCGATTTTGGTCAAAGTTTGGAAACCGCGCAACAATCCGCTCCTCAACGCGGAGCTGGCTCGTCTTTGCCTCATCGCGGCTTACGTAATAATCAGCCTCGAACGATTCAATGGTGAAGTTTTGTGTATTCTGCGCGCTTGTGTTTGGTGTGTGTAAAATGATCACTGCCATGACAACAGCAACCAACGTTGTAACTCGACGTAAACTCATGCCTTAAATTATGCACCATGCTGGTGCTTTATATAAGCCTCTTTACGTTTTGTTCTGGCGTTTGCGTTTGTTGGGGTCGAGTTCTTTATGAGACACCCTTTCAGGGTTTCTATAGCTTCGGGCCAGGCTTGCTTTTTCTTTTCACAGATTAGCAAGCTTGGCCTCTGCATATAATCTCGCTAACCGCTCGATTATCATCGCGCCGGGAAGCGAATGAATCGCTTCATCGGGCTGCTCTTCCCAGCCTTACTTATTCTGGCGTTTGCGTTTGTTGGGGTCGAGTTCTCTTTTGCGGAGGCGGAGGCTTTTGGGTGTGACTTCAAGCAGTTCATCGTTTTCGATAAAGTCGAGGCACTGCTCCAGCGACAGGATAGTCGGTGGCGTCAACTGCACGACACCATCGCTGGATGAACTGCGCATGTTGGTAAGGTGCTTGGTTTTACAGACGTTTATCTCCATGTCTTCTTGGCGCTTATTTAAGCCGACAACCTGTCCGGCATAGACCTTTTCGGCAGCACCGACAAAACATATGCCGCGCTCTTCGGCTGTCTGCAGGGCGTATGGTGTAGTCACCCCGCTCTCAAAGGCGATGAGCACGCCGTTGCGCAGCTGCTGCAAAGGTGCGCCAAGCGGCTGGTAGCCAATCATGAGACTATTCATGACAATCGTGCCTTTAGTATTGGTCATGAGAATATTGCGCAAGCCAAGCAATGTCCGTGTCGGCATCTCATACACAAGCTTGGTTATGCCTTTAGGGCTTGCAAACTGCTCCTTGAGCGTCGCACGCCGGGCGCCCATTTCCATCTGCACCGTACCGACATGCTCAGCCGGCACTTCGATAATTACTTCCTCAACCGGCTCGACAGTCTCGCCGTCTTCCTCGCGCGTCACTACCTGCGGACGGCCAACTTCAAACTCGAAGCCCTCTCGGCGCATCGTTTCAATCAAAACACTCAAGTGCAGTTCACCGCGGCCACTGACCAAAAAGCCAATGCCTTCTTCCTCCACCCTCAGACCGACATTTGTCTCTAGCTCTTTGTTCAAGCGTTCGCCAATTTGCCGGGAAGTCGTAAACTCACCTTCCGTACCCTTGAGCGGACTCGTATTTGGGCCCAAGTAAACCTTCAGTGTCGGCGCTTCCACCTCTATGACTGGCAGTGCTTCCGGGTTGGCAGCGTCGGCAATTGTCTCGCCGATCTGGGCGTCACCAATGCCGGTCAGCTGCACAATATCGCCTGCCACGCCCTCCGGCACCTCGAACTTGCTCACCCCTTGACTCATAAATACCAGTTCGACTTTCGCGCGGACCTGGCTGCCATCTTTTTTGCACAATACCACCTGATCGCCGGCCTTTACCTTGCCACGGGCAATACGACCAATGGCATATTTCCCTTTGTAGCTGTCCCAAGCGAGCGCTGTCACAAGCATCTGAAACGGCTTATCCGCTTCCACGACCGGGGCCGGAACAGTATCAATAATAGCGTCAAATATAATATCGAGATCAGCGTCAACTTCAGGATTTGCCGGCGGCGTCTGCCACGCTTTGCCTGCTCGGCCAATGGCGTAATATACCGGGTAGTGCAACTGGTCTTCGTGGACGGCCAACTCCAGGAACAAATCCGCCAACTCGTTTTCGACTTCTTGGATCCGCGCACCCGGCTTGTCAATTTTATTGATAACAACAATTGGCTTCAATCCACTTGTCAGTGCCTTGGTCAGCACGAATTTCGTCTGCGGCATCGGCCCTTCCTGGGCGTCGACAATGAGCAAGCAACCATCCGCCATGTTGAGCGTCCGCTCTACTTCGCCCGAAAAATCCGCGTGTCCAGGCGTATCAATAATGTTGATCCGATAATCACCATGCTGTACGGCTGTCACCTTGGCAGTAATGGTAATGCCACGCTCCCGCTCTTGGTCGCCGCTGTCCATAATGAGCTCCTGGGCCATCTCCGCCTGGTTATCGCGAAAAGTTTGACTTTGCTTGAGCAGGCCATCAACCATGGTCGTCTTGCCATGGTCAACATGGGCGATAATAGCGATGTTGCGGATTTTGCTTGGGTCTTGGACTGTTGCCATAAAAATCAAATGCCCTTTCCGGGCTTAGCTTACGTATGTATTGTTCCTTAGCAATATTATGGCATAAGCTCTATATAATATCAATCAAAAATTAAAATCTCTCCATTGACTCTAAAACGAACTTATGGTAATATTAAGCACATTGTTTTCGATGAATCCGGGGTAGTTGGTTGTTCACTCGATTTTCATTCAAAGCAATCGAGTAACACTAACTAACTGAATTTATTGCATATCTTTCTCTGTATTCGAGGGTAAAAGCACCGAGAAAGATAGCGGCTTTCTTGCGACAATGCGTACCTACAAGGTACGCAGCGAAGCAAAAAGACGATAGCCTTTCCGGTACTTTTGACCGCAGAACAGAGAAGAGGTATGCAATGAATTCAATAAAGGATTCTTTTTTTATGTATCAATCTACAACTCGCCGTCCTGCACGGCGCATCACTGGCGCGCGCCACTTTGGCCCGAGCCGCAACACCAGACGCAAATCCAATAAGCAATTTATCAACCCGAGCCGCTTCATTAAGCCAGCGCGGGCAGTGGAGGCTGAGGAATATCAGCCGACACATACGTTTGAAGATTTTGCCGTCCACCCTGTCATCAAGCAAAATATTGCCGCCAAAGGCTTCAAGACGCCTTCCAAAATTCAGGACGTGGCCATACCGCACGGCCTGGCTGGCAAAGATGTCGTTGGTATCGCCAACACCGGTACCGGCAAAACGACCGCGTTTGCCGTTCCGGTCATCCACAAGCTGCTCGAGGACAAAAACTCCCGCGCCGTCATCATTGCGCCGACCCGCGAGCTTGCCGACCAAATCCGCAACGAGATATTCAGCCTCAACAAGGGTTGCAACATGTATTCTGCGTTGCTCATCGGCGGCACCTCAATGTTCCGGCAAGTACGCGACCTTCAGCGTAAGCCGCACATTATTATCGGCACACCCGGCCGCATGAAAGACCACATCGAACGCGGCAACTTAGATTTAAGCACCGTTAACACCGTCGTGCTTGACGAAGTAGACCGCATGGTGGACATGGGCTTCATCAATGACATCCGCTTTTTACTTGGCAAAGTCGCCCCTGCACGACAATCGCTGTTCTTCTCGGCAACGATGGACGAGAAAGTTAAAGGCTTGGTGCACAGTTTCTTGAACGAGCCGGTGACAGTTTCTGTCAAGACGGGCGAGACGAGTGACTTTGTCGAGCAAGATGTTGTCCGTTACGACAGCGAAGCGACCAAGCTCGACAAGCTACACGATGTCCTCATCAGCCAGGCAGCCGCCAAAATCCTGGTATTCGACGAAACCAAGCGCAGCGTGGAACGCCTCAGCCGCGAACTCGTTGCCCGCGGCTTTAGCGCCGATGCTTTGCATGGCGGCAAAACCCAAGGCCAGCGCCAACGTGCCCTGAACGCTTTCCGCGACAATAAGGTCAACATCCTCGTGGCGACAGACGTTGCTGCCCGCGGTATTGATATCGCCGACATTACCCACGTCATCAATTACACGACCCCAAACACCTATGATGACTACACGCACCGTATCGGCCGTGCCGGCCGAGCAGGCCGTACTGGCTACGCGCTGACATTCGTCTGCGAGCGGTAGTCACCACACAACTAGCCGTTTCGGCGCTTTCGCAGCTCCTCTTCGTTCAGTCCAGCCCATATACCATAGTCCTCTTTATTGGCCAACGCCTGCTGAAGGCACTGGGCAATAACGGGGCATGAGCGGCAGATAGCCTTAGCTCGCGCTTCACGGCTCTCCCTATCTGCCCTCACTTCACCGGAAACAGGGAAAAACAGCCGGGCGGTATACGGATCCCGACATGCCGCCCTTGCCTGCCACTCGGGCGAGAACTCGTGACGTACATTCCGCTGCAGAAACCCCTGCTCTCGCCGGGCAAGCTCATGTGCTGCAGCCTCGGGCGAGGCCACATCGCTTCGATGCGCGACAAGAGCGGCTCGCTGCTCCGACAGAAGCTTAAACCTGTCTTCCTGGCCTGGGCTCAAGCCCTTGCCCGCTGTTTCACTCAGCGCAATTTTTGATGCCCTCATACTTTCGGCCTCTCTCATAGACGGCAACTGGCCGCCGTTCAGTATGTAATGCATAAAGGCTTCTCTCGCATGATGAAAGCGCGCATCTTTATACGACAGTGTGTGCCTGATATCGTCCACCACAACATCGCTCAATCCATACACTGTTCTGCTTTTTGTGCCTTCACGCGTTATAGCCGACCGTCCTTCGGTATCAACGATAAGACCCTCCAACTGTCGGATGGATTTACTGAATGCATTCGCCCGTGCGTCATCCCTCGTTACGTCACTCAAAATCGGATATCGCAAGTAGTGCGATCGCCGCGCAAGGCGCCGTTCAATAACCAATGCCCCAAGAACTTCCGCGGTATGCTCATTTGGCAATCGATAGACAGTGGCTTCACCGAACGCGACCACATCAGGGCCAACAATCTTCAAGCGCCGAGCTTCGGTGCCGAACTCACGTGTCACACGTGCATTTACACCCCGTAGCTTGTCTGCAGAAACCAGAGGTATATACACCTCGTCCCTGACATAAGCCGTTCGGCCAACTGAGGCAAGCATCTCATCATGCAAAGTTCTCGTTCGGCTTTCCCGCTCCTCGCTTGGCACAGCCTCAAGCTGTGACGTACCTGCTGATGGATGCGATATGACCTCTGGCTGGCTCATCACTAATCAGCTTAACACACCATATAGTCGAAGAATCGTAATTATTACACGCTATGTTCGTAGTATCGCTTCCTTGTCAAAACACGCATTATCGCCTATAAAACCTATAAGGTATGGCGAGTGATTCTAAACAATATGAAAGAGCCCTACAAAACTGGGAGCATCTTCACGCTCAAGCGGCTTACAGTGTTCCGCAAGGAATTGGCCGGACTGCCATACTTTGTTCATACTTTACAGACGTATATTCCCACTACTCACGCTCAGGCCGCGAAAATCAAAGTTACAAAGACATCCGCAATTTCCGAAAAGAAGCACTCCAGATTGCAGACGACATCCTGGCCGAAGGCGGCGAAGTGGACGTGGCACTCAATGCGACAGCAGCCGATGCCAAGCGAGTTCTTCAGGACCCCGAAATAAGTGACATAATCACCATTGGTCACGGAAGTCTTACTCAGCTCTACCTTAACGACACAGCTCAAGAAGGCATACTGCACTGGACTGATGTGGCTGGCATGGCTGATCATCTCAAGCGTGGTGACTTTGTCCAGCGACAATGTGGCCATTTCACTATGGGAATTGCACCAGTTCCGCTTGGCCTGTTTGCCGTTGATGATCACAGACATGTTTTTGCCGCTGTCGGCCAGTACATAGAACCACGCGGGTTACTGCATCCACACAACAAGCTCATAACTCCCGTAACAGATAGCTGGCGCTTGAGTTATAGAGGGCTGAAAGCAGCCATACAATCGCCTGCACCTGAAATGCAGGATGCTTAGACACTCCACCACAAGCCGACTGTACTCTAGGTCTATGTACGTAATGCTGATTATTGTTTTATAGCCGATTCATACCCTGGAAAATACCGGTTTATGAGCGGAAGCTCGAAGACGGGTAGTATTGAATCAGGCCCTTCACGCTCCAGCAAGAATTCGAAAGATTTCCGGACTAACTCTGCTGGCAACACCTTACCGCTGGTCAGTTCCAAATAGTAAGCCTTTGGGACGGCTACGCTGTATTCACGCCCATCGACAGCTACCCGAAACATATAAGTGTCTCTGTTTTCATCTGTCTGAGCAATTATTATGGTATGTTTCATAGCTCTAGCCTAGCAGAATACACTCAAGCAGGATTACCAGATATGAAATCGCGTGGATTGACTGGTGTGCCATTTCGGTGAACCTCAAAATGCAGATGCACGCCCGTGGCCATGCCGGTTGCACCCTCCCTGCCTATCTTATCCCCGGCTTTGACCTGTTGGCCTTCCTGAGCGGCCGTAGCCGATAAATGTCCATAGTACGACACAATGCCCTCGCCATGATTAATAATCACGTGATTGCCAAGACCACGGCCGGAGTGTATGACTTTCTCAACCGTCCCCGCCCGGAAGGCTCGCACGTCAGCGCCAGCTCGATTGCCACTCGAGATATCCATACCTGTATGTCGGGCTTGCCACGGCCAGTGCGGCCGGCCAAAATCCGCCGTCACGCGACCACGAATAGGCCACACTGCCTCGCCTGCCGGCACAAAAACAGCTGTAGATATGGGAGCAACCGGCGCAGCACCCTCCGGGCTTGAGACAGTAGTCACTGCCGCAACACGCCCTGAGCCCGCGGCCCGGTGCCGCATCGCAATCGCCACATCAGCATTGTGTCGCCCCTGCCGAAAAAGCACCGCATCCATAACTGGCAGCAAAATGACTATCAGCGAGAGCGCAGCAATGAATATCATCTCCGCCTTAAACTGCTCTAATGTGTCCTGAAAAGCCGCCAAACGCACACCCGTCACCTCCTTACCTGTCTCATCGTAAAGAAGGTTAAGGGTTCTGGGTGTAAGGAAACACACAGTTTGGGGTGTATATCGTGCCAGCACATTTCTGCGCTGTTATGGATTACATCCTATGCCTCCTCCTTAGCGGAGGTCGTGGGACAGGGGCGGAGATTGGGGAGCAGGGCGGTGTATTGGTACGAGCATCTCCTCCATCAAAGCCTCCAACTCATCATCAAGGGACTCAATATTTGACCGGAAGTATCCTGTGTCTGTTGGTGTGCCATCAATCACTATACGTTTGCTCGCATCCCGCCAGTAGCCACACTGATCAAACTCGCCTTCGGTCGACAATTCAGGCTGTAAATCAACGTCAAGAATATTAAACCCAACCCTGTAGAGACCATTCTCCTCCTGCGATACCCCGAGGATGCGTGCCGGCTTCTTGGCTGCCTGTCGCGCACGATTACGTGATCTCAGACTTAACATAAGCAAATGTATTTCGTCCACCATCAGCTCGGCAGGCTGCAGTTTCTCTGCCTCACCATCAAAATATTCTTGTAGGTCGCAATAGCCAATGTCAAACGAACTCATAATTTTATTATGCCATATTTCGTCAAGTTGTAAAAGACTAGCGTCTAGGTTTTGAGGAGAGATGGAAACCGGAACAGACGGGGCACTTATAGACGCGTGTCGGACCCCTTCCGGCCCGACCCGGATTGATTTTCTTCAACGCCGCTTGAGCAGCAACATCATTCGCGAACCGTTTCTTGCGCTTACACTGCGCGATTTCATTTGCGCTTGGCATAATTATTCTTATTCTAGCCTATTAGAGATTGTGGTGTTAGACTTTCCGCTGCACAGTACAGAAGCCAAAACTAGCACTAAGAGCTATGCGGACTGGTGTGGTAATTTATTGGTAGTACAAGTGCTACATGAGGAGCCTACATGCCAAGAAATGGTGAGCTATTCCCGAGCGAAAGTATGAGTGATGCGGAAATAGATCGCATCATTGAGGATGATGAGCGCTTTTTCAGTTTACAGCCACGCGGTAATTTGGACTCCTATGTTCGTATGAGGCGCAAATTGCTTGGTCCTGTTGCGGATATCACCCATCCTGAGTTCGGCCGCCCTAACCGTCCCGAGGAAAACTTTTCTATTATTTACCGCGTCCGTGAAATCATCAAGCAGATTGAGGTTACGGGCTTTAATGGACGCAAGGAATACATCGAAAAGCCTGATTACATTATTGATGAATTCATCACGGATATGGATGGGGATTTTGTCGATTTGGGCCCAGACGCATACGGTGAATGAAGAACGTCATTTGTGGCTGGCTTCTCTGCCCCGTATTATGCGCACCTTCCTGTCATTCAGATCAGAGAATTCACAAGACTTGATGTAAAATAGTGATTCACTTAACAAGTTAAGTTAATTATTTGTAACTAGTCATTGCCCCAACTTATTAAGGTTCTCCATTCAACAGTATACTTAACGTGTTAAGTTTTAGTATCTCTAGAAGGTATGCCTCAGCATCAAAAATAAATTAACGGGGATTACTAACATTGGCTTCATGGTGAAGTTGTCTTTTTCAGACCCAATGTGTTCATTCCCCGTCTTCCCCGGCGGCCGCCACATTTCTGGCCGCCGGGGGCATAGCCCACGCTCTCTCCCTGCTCGATCACCGGGCTGACGCGCCTCCGCCGAGCAAGATCCCGGCACCGAGCACGAACCCGAAGTCATACCAGTTGCCGTTGTTGTGCACCTCGTAGATGCTCACACCATCCTCGAACAGCGAGATGATGAAGGTGAACGGCGAGATGAACCCGTGCCAGAGCCCGTACAAGAATCCAGCAGGGTCACCAGTTGCATCAGCGGTTCCAACCGCGGGATTGGGGCCAGCCGCGCATCCAGCGAGCAAAAACACCAGCACGATTGCCAGCACTGCATACTGCTTGCGATGCACTACTACCTCCAGAGGGGCATCCATGGGATTCGCCATGGCGAACGCACACCTATTTGTGCTGAACTATTTATAACATTTTTGTACTATTATTTCAATGCCTAGCTACTCTTCGTTAAGGCGTGTAAGTGCTGCGCTAAGCTCGTTTGCTTTTTTACAGCTTTGGGAGCTATTTGATGAAGAGGGTGAAGTACGGGAGCTTGTCTAAGCCTTCATAGCGGAACATCCAGTAGTTGGCTCGCCGGGCTGATTCTGAGAGTTTGTACTTTTTGAGATTTTTCTTAGGGACAAAAGGGTAGAATTTGATTTCTTGCCTTTGTACGTCTTTTTCTGTCCACTTAAAGTTAATGATAAGCGGCGGAGTAATGAAGCCGGATTTAAGTACCTTGTCCATAATGTCCCAGCCAGCACCTAAGATACTAGCTTTAGGCTTAGAATTAATTGACTTTATTTGCGCCCGGAAGCTACAGCCAGAACACTGGACATCAAAAAGAGGGTAACTTGGCGGCAACAGCATCAATGCTTTGCCACAGTTCGGACATGGAATCAAATCCACCACCTCCCGTTCGCCAGCATCACCAAATTGCTTGTTGAGTCCCATTATCATAATTAGATCATGAACAGCTCGTCGGAAGCAAGGAAGCATCAGTGATATGGTATCTTTAGAAGTATGAAAGAGGTACTTTATTACCTGTTCGTGATCACAGCCTTCGTCGCTATGGTGGCGTTTTTTGTGGGGTTGGTGCGGCCCTGGAAGTTCCGGCGAATCTTGGGTAGTAAAGCCACTCGTCGGCACATTGCGCTCTACAGTTTTGTCTTATTCATGTTCTGTGGCATCATGTTTGGCATTTTTGAGCCAGAGAGCGTCAAGCAAGCACGCATAGAGCGCGAACACCAGGCGCAAATAGCCGAACAACAAAAGCTTGATGAAGAAAAACGACAGCAAGAGGAAGAAAACCGTCGTCGACAAGAAGCAGAAGAGACCGAACGAAAGGAAGCCGAAGAGCAAGCAAGACGAGCCGAGGAAGAAGCCAGAAAAGCAGCCGAACCGGTGGCCGTAGCGAGTGTCATTGACGGCGATACCATCAAAGTGCACATTGATGATGATATTGAGTCAGTACGACTTGTCGGGATAGACGCGCCCGAGACATTCAACTGCTACGGCGATGAAGCCAAGCAAGCACTAACAAGCATATTGGAGGGCCAGAAGGTTCGCCTAGAAAAAGACGAGCTCCAGGGCGACCGCGATAAGTATGACCGCCTGCTGCGATTTGTTTTCCTGGAAGATGGCACGCCAGTTAGTGAAAAACTGCTGCGCGATGGATTAGTGTTTGAAAAACTATTTACTAGCAAACCACACAAATACCATGATGCATTCGTAAAAGCCCAGGAAGAAGCCAAATCTGCCCAGCGTGGTCTGTGGTCACCCACCACGTGCAACGGCACATACTCGCCCGTCCCACCTCCGGCACCGTCTCCTGTCCAGAGCACGCAGACTCCAGCACCCGCCCCTAAGCCTGCTCCTGCCCCGGCGCCAACGCCCGCCCCAAGCACGGCCTACTACAAGAACTGCACCGTTGCTCGACAAGCTGGCGTAACTCCCCTATATCGTGGCCAACCTGGCTACGGCTCACACCTTGACCGCGACAACGACGGCATCGCTTGCGAATAGCGTTTCTAGGCAATAGAACCGTCCGACTAGGACTTATGGTTTAATCTCATCAGAAGCGGCTCGTGTCTTGCGGGCGAGCAGGACAAACGGAACTGCCAGCATCTGGATTATTGCACCGCCGACAAATGACGGGCCGTAACTCCACACATCGGCCACCTTGCCAAGCCCTGGCTGCACTACCGCGCCGCCGGATGAACCGACCAAGTTATCGGTTGAAAGCACCGTGGCTCGCTGCTCCGATGGTATCAAACCATTGATATACGCCTGGCGTACCGGGTAAGTGCCCGCGAATATCAGCGCCCATAACACGAGGAACACAATTGCGACATAGAAATCACCCGTCACACCTATAACAACCAGTGCGACGCTACTCAGTAATATACCCGCCAGGATGAAGGATGTCCGGCGCCTGAAATACCGGTGAACGTGCGCAACCAGCAGGCCGCCCAGAATCTGCGCGCCAGCTACGATAGATGCCGCTAGCCCGGCAACAAGATAAGATTCTGTATTACCATACAATTGCAATAGATGTGGCTGCATTGCATAAAAGGCGTAGAACCCCACACCCGCGGTAAAGGGCGCAGCCAACATGACCCATCGCACCGACGGGTTACCGAATCCATGCTGCAAGGACCGCTTGAAGGTATCCCTCATGTCACGAACTGCAGTTTGGCGTGGCTTCGGCGTAAAGCCGTAGTCATGCATCAAGAGATATGCAGCGATAAAGGTCCCCGCTAAAGCCGCTGCACGCATAATGTAGGGCACGCCGAGATTGGTAGCCTGAGCCACTGCCCCGCCGAGGATAGTGCCGCTCAACATGGCGACTCCGGTAGCAATCTGTCCCTTTGCAAATGCCGCATCCAGCGAGCCTTTATAACCAGTCGCCTGCAAGGCATCAACAAGCCACGCTTCCACTGCGCCCGAGAAGAAGGTAAATCCCAAGCCTAGCGCGGCTGAGGTCACTGCCCACATCCAGAAAGGACCACCCATTTCCCAGATCAACAAATAAACAACCGTTGCGGCAAACAAAGTAAACGCGCCGAGCATGTACGACGCTCGACGCCCCCACGTATCCGCCACGACACCTGTCGGGACTTCAAACAGCACCTGACCAACCGCATAAAACGAATTGGCCGCAAAAGCCTGGGTGATACTAAGACCGGCGTCCAGCAGGAACAGCGTGTTCACGCCCCAGATGAACGAAGACGCAAATGTTGCCAACAAAGTCAGGACAATATAAGTCTGGAGAACACTACGGGATGAAGCACGCATTTCCCCCCATTGTATATGACGTTGTCGGAATTGCTAAAACGCTAGAGCCCCAACAATTCAAGCGCTCGATGGGTGATGATGCCAGGCCAAACAATGGCCTTAAGCACGGCCAGGAGAAACCCGCCGAATCCCTCCGAATGCTGTACGAAGTACACCAGCGCCCCCACGAACGCCGCGAACCACACAAAGCCCGTTGGCCCACTCTTGTCGATTACTTTTACTGTTCTGCTGTCGGCCATACTGCTACCCTCCTTGCGGTTAGTATGGCCTCATCATAAACACGAAAAGCATCCAAGAAGCTGTGAACTGCCTTACAGTTCACTCCTAAATCAAAAACTACACACCATCCCGCTTATTGATGTGCGGGATACTAGAGATGATCAGCGCCTGCAGCGCCGCGATAACACCGATAAAATAAAACCCAAACCCTAAGGCCATGCCGACGGCCGCAGAGTACCAGATGCTCGCCGCGGTGGTGACGTTACTGATACGCTCGTCTTTCTCAGACTTGAGAATTAAGCCCGCACCGAGGAAACCGATGCCCGATACAATCTGCGCCGCAATACGTGTCGGCTCGCCAAGACCCAGGTTCGTGGACAAGAACGCAAATGTCATACTTGCCGTAACGACCAAGGACTGCGTACTAATCCCCGCCGGCTTGCGCTTCAGTTCCCGTTCGCTACCAATGATAAGGCCGCACAAGAGTGCCAGCACCAGACCAATTAAATATTTAAGTTCTGTTTCACCAATTATTTCCGCAATCATATTGCCCTATTCTACCATTAAAAACGCTTTTGTTTACGTCGGCTACTTCAGGAGCGGCCAATACTTCAACTGCCGTCGGCAAACAGCAACGAATTCATCCGGCTGCATGCCGTACTTTCCTGCGATGTGCTCGAGCTTGTGCAACTTCTGCGGATTGCGGACCTCTGTCACCTTGCGATTCGCACCTGCCTTTTTGCCGGCACGGTAAAAGAACAGCCAGCGCAACGTATACTTCGGAAACATATAGATACTGCCGTAGACGAACTGGCGTCGTTTGAGGGGCGAATCGAGAGTGTGTCCGCCGTGCCGGGCGCGCGTGAGGGTATAGACCACGTCTGAGTACTCACTCCACGTATGCACAAAGCCCGTGCTTTCGTGTAGTTCTGCGAGCTCGTCCGCAACGTCCCCTTTGTGCCACGCCAGGTCATGGCGATCCATATCGAGCAGCCGATGCCAGCCGCGATAGACAATCATGCCCCAAGTTTAGCAAATTGACCTATGGTGACATAATGGAAGTATGATTGCGATAAAACGAGTCTACGCGCCTTACAACAAAAGCGACGGAACAAGGATTCTCGTTGACCGGCTATGGCCGCGCGGCTTGTCTAAGCAAGAGGCGCACATTGATGTGTGGCTCAAAGACATTGCACCGAGCGACGACTTGCGGAAGTGGTTCAACCACGACCCTGCAAAGTGGCCGGAGTTCAAGAAACGCTACAGAGCAGAACTCAAGGCTAACGACACAGCGGTTTCCGAGTTGAAAGGACGCATCGCAGACGGACACGCCACACTGCTGTTTGGCGCCAAAGACGCCGACCACAACCAAGCCGTTGTATTACAAGATTACCTTGAAGAGACTAAAGATTAACTCGATTCGACCTCGAGCACCGATTTGACGATAGATTGCACTACCTGATCCTGGTCGTTGATCTTGTAGAACACTTCCCTGCCAATCTTAGTCCGCACAAGCACACCGAGTGTTTCAAGTGTTTTGAGATGCTGCGATGCCAGCGGCACGGTTATGCCAAGAAGTTCGGCAACGGCGCCAACATTCAGGTTGGTGTTCTTCACAAACAGCCGGAACATATTGCAGCGATTCTGTTCGCCAAGCGCGTCGAAGATAATCGGCAACCGGGAATCCGACTCGGATATGTATTTCTTGAGTGCTTGCCTTTCCTTCGGCTTGAGCATTAAACCCCTTCGTAACCTGGAAAGTAATCCAGTTTAATATGGTCTTCGGCGACACCGATTTTTTCTAACATCACCTTGAAAGATTCTACCATCGGTTCGGGCCCAGAAACATAAAAATATGGCGAACCAAACATATCTCGATAGGATTTCAACACTTTTTCGTCAATACGATTGTCCCCCACAAAGTACGTAATGTTGAAGTTTTCATGCTCGGCGGCGATAGCCTCCAGTTCGTCCTTGAATGGTGCTTCGTTCTCATCCCGCACCGCATAAAGCAGCTCCACCTTGATGTCCTTGCCCTCGTGGTGCAATTGCTTGAGCATGGACCTAAACGGCGTAATACCGATGCCACCAGCGACAAAAACATACTGCCTGTCAGCGTCCTGCACCGTAAACTTGCCGTCGGGCGCCTCACCCTCGATGGTGTCGCCTGGCTTCAAGCCGACGAGCACATCCTTAAACGTACTGCGCTTGTCGTCAAAAATCCGCGTGCTGAGCCGGATTTCCTGCTCGTACGGCGCGCTCGAGATAGTAAACCAGCGCTCATCACCCCGATCGTCAACACCTTCATGCGGCAACGTATAGTGGACGAATTGCCCGGCCTGCCATTGCACAGGTTCTTCCGGTTCAAAGATAAATGTACGGACATTGCTGACTTCGGGCTTAGCTTCTTTCAAAATATATTTCATACTTTAACCTTTGTTTAACTATTTAAGCATAGCAAAGGCACTTCCGGCGCGCAATTGAACTCACGCGCGCTACATTATCAGGGGCAATCAGTGGGCAATACCGGCATTAGGCCCTGGGGAGTTTGCTCCAGCCAGCCAAGCTCAACCAAGCTGTTTATAGCAGCGAGAGCAGCAACCCGGCGTGGCCTGGGGCCGAGGCCTGCAAATACGTCCTGGCCGCGCATTGCATCATAAAAGCCTGAATTCACTTCCCACACCACCCGTTCCGATGAGACGGGTGGCCGGGTCGGATTTATACCTCGTATGAGGTTGTATACGCGTGCTTGGGTTTCTGCGTCTATTTCGCATATGGTATGGTGGCTACGCATCATTGCCTCGCTTGGATTTGTTCGAAAACACCCGTAAGCTCCTTGAGCAGACTGGAGTTGGCGCCCAGTTTATCTTCCAGTACTTCAATGCGCTGCTGCCAAAACCACAGTCTGTCCCCTGTGTTGTGCTTCTGCATTTCTATGATGTGAGGATTACCAGCCTCCAAGTCGGCTTTCATAGACCGCATATTATGCAACAGATCCGCTGCAGAGATAAGCGCTGTTTCTGGGCTGGACTGCTTCAAGTGGTCGAGGTATGCTTGCTTTCGCCCGCGATACAATGGGATTGATTTGTCCTCAGTGACTGATTGCACAAGCCGAAGCACCCTATCGCCGAAATCTTGGCGTATCTGTTCCTCGGGATACTCATCAGAGACATCCTCAATAACATCGTGCAGAAGACCGGCGATGATAACATCCTCATCTTCAGTATGCTGGGCAAGAATCCACGCAACTGAGAACGGATGCACAATATATGGTAAACGATTGTCTTTGCGAACCTGGCGCCGATGCGCAAATGCGGCATTATTAATAGCCAGCTGCAATCTATCAGTCAGTAGAGCCATATCATCTATACTGTATCATGTCGAACAAGGCTACGGCGCCCGGTGGTCATTGTCCGGATCATATCTCTCGACAAAATCCGGGTCATTTGGCTCGGAAGCCTCGGCAGCGCCCGGCAGCCCCTCCTCATATACTTCTTCGGGCTGAATATTGGTATCCGTCACCGGATGTGTGTCATCCAGTCGCTGCACCTCTTCGGCGCGCTCAACCTCCGTACCGCCTACCTCATCCGATACCGGATCGGCCGGGCTGAACGGAGTTGGACCGTCCTGCGGTAATGGATTGATCGTCGAGTCATCCACTGTATCATCTGCTGGTACCCCTCCTCCCATGGCAAACTCCTTTGTTATGCCGCTTCATATTGTGAAGGAAGGCAGCGACACCAGCTATGATTTAGCTCACAGCAATATAAAACGCGCCCCCGCTAATGGAGGGCGCGAATGATGCCTATCTTCTTATTATAGCATAGTTCTTATGCTTTTGTCAATAAGTGCTTAGGCTTGAGGTTGCGGCGGAGTATCCGTTCCGTCACCTTGTACGCCTGCATCAGCAGCTGATGGTGCCTCAGGCGCAACAGGCATCTCAGGTAGCTGCACTGGTTGCGCAGGCTGCTCTTGGTCGACCGTCGCGTCCTGTGCAGTTGGTAGGTCAACAGCTGGTGCGACTGGCTCGGCAGGCGCTTGTGGCACTTCGGGCATAGAAGGTACGGGAGTTTCCGGCACTACGGGAGCCGGTGCGGCTGGCACTGATTGGTCCTGCTCTACGCCCGTCATGTCGCCAACGACTGCTTGGCCCGGATCAGCAGTTGGAGCAGGTAGATCTACCTGCGGTGCCGGCACGCCTTGGTCCGCGCCGGGTACTACATTCTGATCGTTTTGGTTCGTGGTGTTTTCGTCCATGTGGGGTTACCCTCTTTTATATGGTGTTGCGCTCTATTGTGATGAAAGTCTATTGTGCCCGTCAAATCTTTATGCGTTGACCGAAGACATTACGGTGCTTAAGTGTTGTTAATTTATCATCCTTCTGGATTGTTATTCTCAAGTTCGTGAATCCGGTCATGGTCAAGCCCGTAGTGGTGGGCGACCTCATGCCACAAAGTTTTTGCTACTTGATCCTTGAGTTCTTCATGCGTGCTGCAGATACGAACGATCGGGTTTTTAAAAATTGTAATTTTGTCGGGCAGAACCAGGCTGTAGTTGCCAGTGCGCTTCGTGCGAGGTATGCCCTCGTAGAGGCCAAAGAGCGTCCCGCCGCGAATACGGAGCTTCTCGAGCTGCTCTGATGTCGGCTCCTCCGCCCACGTGACAGCTACGTTATCCATATGCCGGGCATAATGTTCAGGGATGTTATCAATTGCCTCAGCGATAATGGCCTCGAACTCTGTGTCAGTTACATCAAGCATTGCTTCATTATACGACTTGTTGACCCGCAAACAGATTAAGGCGTATGATTAAGCCATTAAGCATAAACAGGACAAAAATCATGAAACTACCTTTGGCAAAAGATAATCGGGGCATCGCCCACCTGGAGCTGATTGTGCTCGTCGTAGTCGTGGCCCTGATTGGTGGCGCCGGTTACCTTGTCTACAGCAAGAACAAGGACAACGGCGGCACGAATAGCAGCCTTAGTGATGCTGTCAAAGAGGCAGCCAAAAATTGTGACCTTGACGATAAAGACCTCTGTAAATTCTTTGCCAGCTGGACCGATACCGAAAAGATGCGGATGATATCGACCAGCACGGCCGACGGCGAGACCACGACGATGACATTCGAAAAGGACGGTGACAAGACATACCTCAAGTCCGAAGGTGGAATGTCATATGAAGTAATTACCATCGGCGATACTACCTACACCAAGGCTCCGAATGGCACGTGGTGGAAGCAAACCCACAAAGCAAACGACCAGGACAGTCCGGTTGGTGACATTGACATCGACTTTGAAGAACCAAGCTCTTCTGACGAAGCCGAAGCGACCCGCTACGAAAAGCTCGGCAAAGAGGCCTGCGGCAACCTAAGCTGTTTTAAGTACCAGGTTATTACGCCCGGCTCTGACGGCACTGAATACCTCTGGTTTGACGACAAAGACTACCTGGTTCGCAAGACCCGCACAGAATACGAAGGAACTGTCAGCGAAGTAACATTTGAGTACGACAACATTTCTATTAGCGAACCGTCACCGGTACGTGAGCTTGGTGAAAACCAATACCTCATGCCGGGCGAGGACGAGCCAGTGACCCTACCCAGCGATGCAGCCATGGAAGAAATCATGAATTCCTACGGGCTGTAACCCCCAAAAAGTAACTATTCTACCAACTACACCCCATACACGGGGTGTAGTTTTTTATCCACGGGCAGATTCTTCAAGGCTGTAATCCGGACGTGGCGTGCGTGACCATACTTGGGTCAACAACAATCCAACGCCCATCCACATCGCGGCCAATAGCGCCAGGAAACCGAGTATCGGAATGATATACACAATCAGCAACAAAGCTGCGCCGACTAGCATGATGATGATGGGCGAGCGCGAGTCGCGCAAGATAAGTCGTCCGATGAAGTAACCAGAGAGCGGGCCGGCCAGGAACAAAACGACAAACCACGTAAACAACAGTAGTAGTGCCAGCGGTATGCCCACTACCGTTATGAGCAAACCGAGTACGAGCATGGGCACAAGTAGGCTGGCGACGAAGCCGATTAGCAAGGTTCGGGCCGGATGCCGCAGACCAGTTTCACTCGCCTCATGGATAGGGCGCGGAAAGATAAGCACCAGAATTAGCGCAATAAGCAGGAGTGAGACCAGCAAATAGAGCGCGAATCCTGAGCTTATCGCAAAGAATGCCCCATCCTTGCCCTCGCGGCGCGGCGGGTCTTGCTTAGTGGCATCGCCAGTAATTTGCGCGCCGCTGGCAATGTTCGCGTCATTAACGCTCGTGTAGATGACTTCGCCACCGACAGAAGCGTTTGATCCGACGTTCAAATTCGTAAGCGATGCGGTTATGTCGCGTCCGATGTCACCGTTGGCTGACAGCGTCGCGGCGGCGGCAAACACATCCCGACCCACCTGCCCGTTCAGTGTCATGCTATCGCCCGCCAGGCTGACGTCGCCGTCGACGCTTGCATCTGATTCCAGCGTCAGGGACTGGCCG
This sequence comes from uncultured Candidatus Saccharibacteria bacterium, assembly GCA_964507855.1. Taxonomy (GTDB): domain Bacteria; phylum Patescibacteriota; class Saccharimonadia; order Saccharimonadales; family CAZDQS01; genus CAZDQS01. The sequence continues at coordinate 74,277 of CAZDQS010000002.1, forward strand.
GCGAACGATACGTTGCTGCCGACTTCACCGCCAATAACTACTGTTTGTCCAGCCGCGCGCACGTCGCCCTCCACGTTGCCGGTGACGGTTATGTTCTGGCCGGCGCATATCACATCACCGCGAACTGTACCGGAAATAGTAATGTTTTGGCCGACACAAAATATATCTCCCTGCACCTCACCAGCGATATCCAGTGCACGGCCGCTGGCAAACAGCGTGGTATCAACCGTCTCGTCTTCGGCGACCGTCACTGAGTCGCCAGAGCGGAAGTTCTGCGCACCCGCCACACCCACGCCCAGCAACAAAGGCACAGCCAGCAGCAATCCCGCCAAGAGAATTTTTGCTCGTTTCATAAACTCCCTCCGTTTACATTCTTAATAGTATTCCTGCTAACAGAGCGCGCTGTGTGATTTATCTCACCTAATGTACCGTATACTGGAAGTACTATGGGAACACCATTAGCTGAACAGATGCGGCCGGAACGTTTGCGCGACGTCATCGGGCAAGAGCACTTGCTGGCCAAAGGCCAGATAATCCGGCAAATTGTCGAGAAAAAGCAGCCGACCAGCCTCATCCTCTGGGGCCCGCCCGGCAGTGGCAAGACAACACTGGCGCGCATTATTGCCACCGAAACAGATGCGGAATTTATCGAACTCAGCGCAGTAACATCCGGTAAAGCAGATGTGACTAGGGTCATCGAGCACGCTAAACAAAACCAGCGCCTCGGCCAGCGTACCATCCTGTTCGTTGACGAAATCCATCGCTTCAACAAAGCACAGCAGGATGCCTTCCTGCCGCATGTCGAAAGCGGCACCATAACACTTATCGGCGCCACGACCGAAAACCCAAGCTTTGAAGTAATTACCCCGCTGCTCAGCCGAAGCCGCGTCCTGGTACTCGAACCCTTGGGCACAAAAGACCTCGTAAAGATCATCAAGCGCGCCGCCAAGATGCTGAAGCTGGACGGCAAAGCTCTGCCGGCCAAAAGCATCGACCTGCTGGCTGAACTGTCCGGCGGTGACGCACGGGTAGCACTCGGCAATCTGGAGCTTGCACTCCAGCTGGGTAAGCGGCCACTAACGCCCGAGGTCATTGAAACGGCCGCCCAAAGACGAGTTCCTGGCTATGACAAAGCCGGCGAAAACCACTACAACATCATCAGTGCGTTTATCAAAAGCCTCCGCGGCAGTGATGCCAGTGCGGCGCTCTACTATATGGCGCGGATGCTGCAGGCCGGCGAGGACCCGAAGTTTATTGCCCGCCGCATGGTTATCTTTGCCTCGGAAGATGTCGGCATCGCCGCCTCACCGGCGCTCAACCTGGCCGTTGCGACCTTCCAGGCGGTCGAGCGTATCGGCATGCCAGAGTGTCAATACAACCTATTTCATTGCGCCATAGTACTGGCAAAGTGCAAGAAATCTCGTGTCGTGACTGATGCCATGAACCGAGCTCTCGCGGCGGCAAAAGAACATCCCGATTTATCAGTGCCTCTCCACCTCCGCAACGCCCCGACTAAATTAATGCGTGACTTAGGCTATCAAAAGGACTACGCCTGGGAAGCCGGCTTTGAACACGAGCAAGGGTTCTTGCCGGAGGAACTAAAAGATTTCGACGTGTTCGCCTAAAGCCAGCGTTTACGAAAAAAGAACACCATGACTGATGCGGTGCTCGCCACAATGACACCGACGAGGATCCAAAAGGCAGCCGGGTTATCCGCAAGGGGCAGATCGACATTCATGCCGTACAGACTGCTCACAACTGTCGGGATAGCTAGAAATATGCCGATGCTGGTTAGGCGCTTAAACACGCTGTTTAGGTTATTGGCGGCGATGGTAGCGTAGGCCTCGCGGATGTTCGAGATGGTGACCAGACGGGAGTTAGTGAGGTCAATGAGCTCTGTCGCGCCCAGTAAGAGGTCTTCGATGAGATCTTTGTCGTCCTCATAGAGCCGGAAGTACCGGCCGGTCAGCAGCGTCCGAAGCAGCACGCCGTACGGCTGTAGCGCCGTCAGACATTCGTTCAGATCATCCTCAAGATCAATGAACTGGATGAGCTCGCGGTTACCGAGGTTGTCGCGCTTCATCTGCGTGCGGAAACCCAGAATCTGCCTGTTTACCCGATGGATGTGCTGGCGGTATGACTGGTTGATTTCTTCGAGAAACTCCAGCACCAGTTTAGTCTTCTGGGTCGTCACGACACGCGCTGCGCCTAAGATAAAGCGGTCGAACATTGAGCTGGCGCTTCGCATGACCGTAATGACATGCTCCGGCGTGTGGACGATAAGCAGTGGTTCAGTCGCGATAGCGACACCTTGCGGGAAACAGTACCGCGTGAAGATGTAGACGTTCTCGCCTTCCTGCTCGACACGTGGTGACTCATATACGTCCAGCGCGTCCGCCAAAAGATCAGGATCAAGCGAAAACGTCTGCTCGAGATATGCCAGCTCATCAGGCGTCGGATCAACGAGGTGTATCCAGCTGCCAGCCCGCGGCTTGGTCTCAACCGCAATGCCTGGCGAGCGAGTCGTACTGTAATAAATGGAGTACATAGGCAGCCTTACTGGAACGCACCCGAGAATAAAGTTTCCGGACGGGTTCTACTTATGTTTATTGTATTGTAACAGGGGCGCCCTGGATTACCAACAGCGAATTGCCTATACGCCGATATCCCGGCGCCGGAAGGCGATCCAGGATATCACACCGAGCACTATGAGCAGGCCAACCATGTAAAGCCAGTTGGCGTAGTTGTGCGTGCCTTCCAATATTGCGGCTGGCTTGTAGTAGTGGAATGGAAGTACCATACTTGGCCACTTCAACCACGAAATCGTCTGCGACAAAGAAGTAATAAGGTAACTTGCCGTCGCCAGCAAACTCGCCACGCCAACTGCCGCGCCTCGCGCCATGCCGCCGAGCGCGGTTATTGTAAAGCCAATCGCGCCAAAGCACAGACTAAGTAGCACGGACCCGATGACCGCAAACAAGATATTAGGTATCGGTATGGGCAGGTCCACAAGCCGCGCGGTTATGGCTGTCGCGACAAATGCCGCCGCTGCAACGATAGCAATGATAATGCCGCCTGTCTTAACCTTGCTAAGCAAGAGCAAGCCACGCGAAATCGGTCGACTCAAGAGTAGCTCAATGGTCCCCTCCCGCTCTTCTTTGCCGATAAGCGATGTGCCAAGTGATATAGCAAGAATAGAAAGCAGCAGCGGCAGCGGCATGTAGAACAACTGTGAGCTGACATAGCCGATTGGCGAGAAAAAATCACCCGTATCGGATAGCAACGCCATCGCCGCATCAGGCAGGTCACTAAACGATTTTTCCAGTTCGGCTGACTGGTCGCGCATTGACGGATAGAGCAATATTGTCATGAGTACCAAACTGACGATGCCGAGAGTCCACCATATCGTGAACCACTTCCGTTGTCTCAGCCCCCAGCTTACGATACCTTTCGCCTGGCTTATGCGGCTCATTGCTGTTCCCCCTCGTAATACTGTAAAAATTCACTTTCGAGGTGAAGTTCCTGCCGATCAAAGCCGAGCACTTTGTGCTTGGCCAGCACGGCAAACAACGGCGAGAGCTCACCAGCTATCTGCACCATAACAGAGGTATCGCTCACCTTTCGCACTGTTACACCAGATAGTTTTTTCAGCTCGGCAAGGGGCGGCTTCCTGGTAAATGTGACCAAAAACTCTTGCGATGCTTCGCGCTGAAGATCAGCAATTGAGTTCTCCATCACCAGCTGGCCGTTCCTAATGAAACCGACTCTGTCGCACATACGCTGCACTTCACTTAAGTTATGACTGCTGGCGAAAACGCTCGCACCACGGCCCTTCGCTTCGGACACCATGCGGAAAAATTCTTCTTGCATCAACGGATCGAGACCGCTCGTCGGCTCATCGAGGACAAGCACGTCCGGCTCATGCATGAACGCCTGAATCAGTCCGATTTTCTGACGGTTGCCCTTGGAGAGTGTCGACAGCCGCTTGTCGAGCTGCGCCTTCAGCCGTCGCACCAGTTCGTCACGATACCGCTGATTTTTGACCGGTTGAAGTTCATTCATGTAAGCGAGGAAGTCAGCACCCGTCATCTTGGGATAAGCAGTAAAGTCACCGGCAAGGTAGCCGATATGCGCCCGCGCCTGAAGGCTATCCCGAGCAATGTCATATCCCAAGATACTGCCGCTCCCCGATGTTGGCTGCAAAAAGTTTAAAAGCAGCCTAATGGCAGTGGACTTGCCGGCACCGTTTGGACCCAAAAAGCCGTACACTTCGCCACGCCTGACGATGAGCGACACAGTATCAAGCGCGTTAACGCTGCTATTCCCATAGCGTTTCGTGAGGTCATTCAGAACAATCGCCGGCTCTTTGTCTCGCATTCACCTCAGTATACCACTTATGGATACTGTGCCCTGGCAGTCGCCGCCAGGTAGCCAAGCCTGTAGATCGATATGACTGTAAGCAAGCTGGCAAGCAGGAGCGCCACGCTGCCGAGCAGCCCCACAAGACTTGCCGAAGCCGTAACACCAATTGAGGCGAAAAGCGGCACCAGCAGCGACGTGCCGCACGCCGCACAACCCCCGCCAACAATCCCAAGCAACAAACCGACGGCTCCGCTGTGCCGGACGGCCGTCATGCTCCTCCGCCGCACGACATAGACAAGCAGGCTCACATTAACACCGAACAGGAATGCAAAGACCACAATACTGACAGCTTGCATGACGCCAAATGTTGTCAGCAACGCCCCATAGCCATCAACAAAAAACTTCAATTTTGTCCCGATACTAAAAGGTGCATCAAAGAGCACATACAAAAGCACCCGGTAATTAAGCGCCCATATAATCGCACCAGCCGCCAGGAATCCCGTCGCAAACGCCAGCGCCACATAACCAGGTTTACGCAGTACATGTCCAATTCCACCAGCGGCCACCCGAACGGTCAGGCGCGACAATTTCATTTGAGCTGAGACTCCACAAGCGTCTTAAAAACAGAGTACGGCTGGTTGCCAAGTAATCGCTGGTCGCCAATTATAAAAGCCGGCGTGCCCGCCACGCCATCTGCCTCAGAGGCTTGTAGGTCGGCCGTGACAGCACTCTGGTATGTCCCATTCTGCAAACAAGCAGCAAAAACCTGATCGTCAGCACCGATGTGCGCTGCAATCCTACTCAGCTGCTGCACTGTCAAGATATCAGCAAACTCAGCGTCTTCTGTCCCCTTCTGGTAATGTTCGGCCCACATGTACTCATACACGGCACTGTTGTACTGATCGAACTTCCCCTGGGCGGCCGCACAGTACGCACCTTCGGCCGCCCGTCGCGAATCCGGCCCCAAGTATGGCAAGTGCTTCACAAGCAGGCGAACCTTACCGGCGTTGATATACTCTGCCTTGAGCGTTGGGTAACTTTCACGGTGGAAGCGATTGCAGTTCGGACACTTGTAATCAATGTACTCAACGATAGTCAGCGGGGCATTGTCAGCACCAATGACTAGCTGCCGGGCTGTCGACCCGGCCGGACGCTCGGTTTCTTGATGGGTCGGCGTCGGCGCAACCCCATCATCCTGCCGCTGCATGAGCCACCAGGCGCCGCCAGCCGCCACAAGAACGGCGATACTGATAGCTGCGATGATGGTGCGCTTAGACATTTGTGCTTAAGTATAGCAAAAGACGCCACCCCGAAGGTGACGCCCACTCAATTCTCAGGACCAGCTATCGCTACCGGTCCAAATCTATAAAGGGATCCTCGTTTGCCTTGCGATACGTATCTATAAACTTGCTCGTTCCAATATCTTCCTGCTTGCCTCGTCTCCCAAATAAATTCATGTTTCCTCCTGCTGCGGCCACAATGGCCACAGCATTATTACCTCGCTTGCTTAGCGTACCAGCCACGCCGTGATGCCATAAGGCGTACGCGAGCGGTCATCGCTGTGCTCAAGCTCAGGCGCCTGCATCAGCTCCGGGTACTGCGCCATTTTGCGCCCCAAAAACGCCTGGATCTTCCGCTCCAACTCCGCTTCGTTCGTTTTCATAACCCCCTCCTCTTGTTGTTGATAATCATAAACGCTCCCCTAGCGTCTACGATTATCTATAGCCTACAGAAACCACGAGCATAACACTGTAAACAACATCACATAAGCGATGTGATTTTTCTAACTTTACGACTACTGAGCACTATGATTTACTTGCAGTACTTTTTTAGGCCAAATTGGCGTATCATAAAAGGTGTAAACCAGAGAGAACATCTATGGCACTAGAGCGTGGATTCGCCCCATTCCTGAAAAACTGCATGGTCCGCAAGTACCCAAAAGGCAGTATTATTATCTACCAAGGTGAAGTTCCTCGGTCAGCTTTCTTTATCAAAGAAGGCATCATAAAAGCATACGGCATCACATCTCAGGGCGAGGAAAAGATAGTTACCTTCCATATCAAGAACGAGCCCTTCCCCACGTCTTGGATATTCAACAAGTCATCGAGCGCCATCCTCTACTACGAAGCGACCTCCGACTGTGAGCTCTACATCGCATCCAAAGAAGCGCTGCTCGAGTACGTCGACAGCACCCCGGCAGCCAAAGAAGCGCTGTTTAACTACTATGTGACCAACTTCTCGGGCGCGCTCTTGCGCATCCTGGCCCTCGAGCAAAACAAAGCGCGGGAGAAAATACTCTATACCCTCCATCACCTGACGGAACGCTACGGCCGCGAAGTCACCCGAGGGAACTACCGTATCCAGATTGAGCTGACTCACCAGGTCATCGCCAGCCTTGTCGGCCTGACACGCGAAACGACAGCCATAGAACTCAACAAGCTGCGCAAGCGAGGAGTCATCAACTACAAAGGCCATACCTACGAAGTGAAGAAAGCCGACCTCATAAGGATTATGGGAGAGGACGGCTGCAACGACCTTACGTTTTAAAGCGCCGCAACCTTTAGCTTAGGCGAAAACCCCTACTCTCGTTACTTAGAGCGTATCGTTCACGACCTGCACGAGCTCTTTCGGCGATGCCCAGGCCTTGAGGAGATAGCGCTGCGCGCCAAGCTCATATGCTTCGTCGATTTCTTTTTGCATGTCGTAATTACTAAAGACAATGACCTGCACATCAGGGTGGTTCTTGGTGAGGTTATATTTTTTCAAAAACTCAATGCCATCCATCTTTGGCATGCGCAAGTCCAGCAGGATCAGATCGGGTTCAAAGTTTTCCGTAACCTTCAGAGCTTCTTCGCCATCAAAAGCACACTTCACCGTGTGGCCTTCTTTTTCAAGAATCATACGGTAGGCATCATTAAGCATCTTTTCATCTTCGACAATAAGAATTTTGGCCATGAGTTAGACTAGTCCCTTTTGCATCCCTTCTTTATCCGAGTATGTAAGGCATATTGTATGTGCCCTATACCGGTATAACTGTTAAAAATATTATAGCCGGGAATTTCCCGGCCTATCTTTTCGGTATTTCTATTGTAAAGATCGAGCCCTTACCTGGCTCTGACTCTACCATTATATCGCCACCATGCAACCGAACCAAATGCCGCGCCAAATACAGGCCGATGCCACTGCCGCTCACTTGATGGGACAGCTCGTTGGGGAGACGAGAAAAACGCTGGAACAGCAGCTCGTGGTCATCCGCGCTTATACCAATACCATTGTCCTTCACATGGATAAGCAGGTTGCCGTGACGCTGAGTGAGACGAACAGCTATCTTGCCGCCGTCAGGCGTGTACTTGATGGCATTGCTAATAATATTTTCCAGCGTCATGCGCAAACAATGGCTATCGACATTAGCGAAGATATCTCTTTTTGGTAGTGTCAGGTCCAGCTTATGGCCGTGCCGCTTAGCTTCGCCGCGCTGCTCCTCAACCGTATCGCGGACCAGCGTCGAGATGTTGGCTTTCCGCTTGGCCAGTACAATCCCCTCGGCATCAGCCTTGGCAACATACAACAGGTCATTGATAATCCGCAGCTGCCGCTCATTACTCTCGTCTGCTTTGTCCAGAAGCTCTTGCTGTTGTTTGGCTAACTTTCCGGCGTACCCTTCCCTGAGCATCCCGATGTATTGCTTGACACCTGTAGCTGGGGTGCGTAGCTGGTGGGAAGCGAGCGACAAGAGCTCGTCCTTGGCGGCCTGTACCTCGCGCTCTTCCGCCATAGCAAGAGTCCTGGTCCTGGCGGTAAGCAAGGTAAGTGTCAGTGCGGACAACAGAAAACTAAACATACCGCCCGACCACAAGATTGCAACCGGCCGCCGCCTCACCGTCTCTGTTATAGCATGCGGGTCAAAGCGGAAGTCGACCCGCCACATGCGGCCATACATATCCAAATCTACTGTGTGTGACATAGAATCTGCCCGATGAGCAAGCCGATCATAAGGACCGCTCTCATAGAGCACATCTTCATCCTCGCCGGAAATGTCATGAATCTTAAGGCCGTATGGCTTGTCATCTATGTCAAACAGCTGCTCAAAAAGATCATTGCTGAAAAAAGGCGCATATGAATATCCGAGCAGCGTCCGCTCGCTCGGCAATAGCTCACTGCTGCCCGGCTCTTTTGTGTACACGGGTACGTACATCAAAAAGCCCGATTGCTCATCAGCAGCTGAGGCCTGCACAAGCTGCACACGCCCCGATAGTGTCGTCTCGCCAGTGTCCCGCGCTCGAACCATCGCCTCCCGACGAACCTCGTTCGTGAACATGTCATACCCAAATGCCCGGACGTTTGCCGGTATCTGCGGCTCGAGATAAATGATTGCTGTATAAAATTCCCGCGGATCATTCGGATAAACACGGAAGTCTGCAATTCCCTCAGCCCGCATCCGCCGGGTGAGCGCCGGAATATCATCCTTGCCAATTACTCGGCTGTAGCCAATGCCTAATATACCCCTGTACCGGTTCGGTATATCAAAGGTTCGTACGTAATCCTGCCACTCGGTCCGCGTCACATTGCTGGATGCAGCAAACAAGCCCGCGCCCCCTTTGAGGATGACCTCATATGTGTGCAAACGCTCGGTAATCGCTTGCCTGACGTCTGACGTATAACGTTCTTTGGTCGCAGTGACTTCCGTCTCCAATGAACGGCGTGCCGCATGCGACGACCACACAGTAATTGCCATAAGTGATACAAATACCGCCAGCGCCGGCAGGATATGCAACAGCACCTTCTCCCGAGTCAGCATCGTTTTATACCGGTGCAATAGTCCTTTATGGAACATTGCAGTCCATTATAAACCCCCTCGCGACATACGGTGAAGTATTAGAGGCTACTGTCTGCGGTTTGCCCGCACCACGACCCACAGCAAGCCGGCAAGCACAAAGAATATCGCCGAATAAAAGCTAATCGTCCCGTAGAGCTCGATCTTGTACCCTTCCCCGAAATTCTCCGTAAAATACCGTGTCGTCGCCAAGGCATAGATAGCGGTACTCAGTGCCGCCGTCGCAAAGAGCGCACTCCGGTTCAATAGCACGGCTGATATGATAATCGGCACTGCGAACAAGGCGACCGCCAGGCTCGCCATCCCGCGTTGCGTATAGACATTAAAGCCAGCCACACCGATATCCATGAGTACAAGACCCCATATCATCGCCTTGTGATACGCCACGTTGTTTACAATACTGCGCGCCATATACCATATCCACGTCGTGACGACGAGCATCAATGCTGCCATCGTCCATCGCTGGCCAACCGCTTGCGGCGTTATCAGATTCCAGGAATCAAAGATAATTATTGACGCCGCGTACGCCAGCACATAGAAAAAATGCACCCGTGTTACCCGGACGACACTCGGTTGCAGCCAACTTACTTGTTTTTGCTTTTGAGCCATATCTTCCATAGGCATTCAACCATAGGTTAATTTCCCTTGTCAACGCGCTTATGTCTACAAATTCTAGCTACCCGGCAATCGTTCCCCTTCCGGCCTCATGCCCCAGCTTGTCTAGCATGGGAACAAGATTCTCTTTATCAATGTTCGAGCAGTCAATATTCTTATGTCTTGCAATAATATACCCCTGCATGATGCGCTTAATCTTCAGCGCGTCCTCTCGCAGTAATTTGCTGATTCTCATAGGTTTATCTGCAAAAAACCGAGTCCACATCTTGACCGAGCCAAAGAATGGCCCGACATCCGCCTCAACATTCAACACATCCTCGATTTGTATGCTTATAACTTCTGCTACGCTAAAAAACGTCCTACGGGTAATAGTCACCTTGACGCGGTCGATTATGATCGTGTCGGGAAACAGATCGAACGGAAAGAACGTGTCGGCCGATACAAGCACATCCTGTGCGTTGGCGGCAACGCTGGTGAGCTCTTGGTCTGTGATGCCTTCATGTGCCATACTGCCACTCCTGTCAGTGCATTAACTATACCGCCGTTACGTCAATTGCAGCCGTGAAATTTCTCTCAAAGCGAGAACACCGCTCTTTTTGTTTTTCGAAATAAACTTTCTTACAGCATCTCGATGAACACCTGTATAGTGTGTATTTGTTAATAATCTAAAACCAGCACAGAAGGTGCTTATTCTCTACGCCATGGAAAGAACCCGCATTCCCCTGACTATCGAAAGCAAACAAAATCAGCCAGAAGCCTTAACGGACGAGCAAATTGCCGGCCGACTAAATAGCTTGGTAGATGGCGCAGCCTCTGTCATCACCACCTATGAACCCGCCCCATACGATCCAGACGGACATCCGGACAGGAGCCTATCCCGCACTCAACTGCTTTCCTTGCTCATAGGATTCTGTGGCGCAGATACCAATGCCCCGCTCGACAACCGCACGCACACGCTCATCTACACCGACCCCGATAGCGGTAAATCTAATTTCCAGACCGTCGCCATCCCCGACTATCGGCAGCTTTCGCCATTCCTCCTCGAATTCGACCCACACGACCCCGACCGAGCAACTATCTGGGATAGAGTAAATGGAACAGCCGTAACTACCGTCAAGCCGCATGCACGTATTTTTGGCGCATCAAACCACTACTACAGCCGGGTTGGTCGTGATTTGCGAGAACTGCCGACCGCAGCTATTGTTTCTCCTTATAGCACGTGCGCTGGTGGTTGCCTGGGCTGTTCTCGGGGCGCAGTGCGCAGCTTCCATGCCCCCGAGAATGATTATGTAGCTGCGCATGTCAGGCAGCTTGCCGAGGACTATGACGAACGGAGTTGGGACAGAGCCGACTTAATATCCGTAAATATCACGACAGGCTGCCAACCAAGTGAAGAAAAGGAACTAGCCATGATGCTGCAACTTATGGAGGAGTATCGAAGGCAGGGGTTTAGCAATGCTAGATTTCATGTCTTCTCTTACAACATCTCCTCGCCTGAAGCCATGGAACAATTGCTAGACTCGGGCGCAATTGGATTTATCGGCACGATTGAGACCATGAACGACCAAGAAAGGATTCGGCAGTGGGGACACCAGAAGGGCGCCGTGACGTTTGCTCAACACCTGGAGCGCTACAAGCTTGCCCGTTCAATGGGATTTCCTATTGTGGAGACAGATTACGTATTAGGCGCTGACAGCTACTCCGAGATGCTTGAGGGCATCCATATATTGGACGAAAACGGCGTTGCCGTCGTGCCGAATATCAAACGCAATTACACCACAGCTCAATTGGCAAGCGTGCACCCTGATCTTTTTGAGTACGGTATGGACTACATAATAAGAGGTTTCGAGGCAAGCCTCGCAAGCTACCGGAACGGGACCATTAAACGCCGTGCCGCGCAAATGTCCGTCGATTGGCTCCATGGGCATGGCGATACAGAAGTTACCCTTTCTACGCTGCCCATCCGTCATACCTAGGGCCGAATTTTGTTCGGTTCTGGTTATTTCTTGAAGCTAAAATAATAGGCACATAGTCCGGAAAACAGACGACACACGATATAATGGCCGCATGAGACGACCACCTGTTACACTCGAGAATTACCAACAAGTATACGATTTCTATACAGAGTACCGGCCATACCAGCGTACGACCAAGACACTGGGCCGGCTTATGGCATGCCTCTTTAAGCCACAGGTCACCTACGCCGAAGGTGCCGAGGAACAAATCGCGGAGTTATTCGATAATGATCGTAGTATCGTCATTGCCTCAAACCACGTAAGTGCCACGGATCCGCCAGTTATTGCCGCTATGGCCATGCGCGAATCCGTATTGCAACCGATGATAGGCAACAGTTTTATTCCCGCTAAGGCGTCACTCTTTAAGCGCCCTTTGCGTCACGCGGTTGACGGCCTTGGCTCTATACCGGTCTTTCGCAAAGAAGACGCTACCCCCGAAACAGAGGCCCTCCTCCTCCGTGCTGGCTCGCGACTGTTTCGTACCTGCATCGCACGACTCAACGCAGGTCAAAACATGGTAATTTTCCCAGAAGCAACACGGAACCAGAACCCTGACAATCTCCTCAAGCTCCAAAACGGCGTCGGCAAAATGGTATGCGCAGTGTCTGATGTAGAACAGCCAGCCGTCGTGCCTATGGCAATCCGCTACGATGGCACCAGGCCCGGCATGCGCAAACCCGTCGTTTACGTCAGCAATCCGTCCGAAGAGCCGTTCACACGGTCGCGTGATGTTATGAGCTGGCTCCAACCAGCTATGCAGGAAAGTTTGGACAGCGTAATAGAAATCAGCAAAAGCCCACACCAAGCCCTTCAGCCTAATTAGCTATACAAAGTACCGAATTTTCGGCTATACTGGTTATGTTACTCTTATAAAATATAAAGCGGCGACGTAGGTGTTTTGATATCGGAAAATAAATAGCCGACACTCCAGACGTAAAAGGATATGCCAGGGATTACAACATTCTTTATCACCATAGCCCTCATAGGCGCTGCTGCAGCGGTACTACGAATCGTCTTCGGGGTGTCGATCCACTTTGAGACCAAAAAGGCTGCCCGCACCCGCAAGGAACTGGAGCGCAAACACGCTCAGGCTATTCGCAAGAAAGAAGAAGAAGCACTCGAGCAGATTATCGAAGACAGCACCAACAAAGTCCGGCGCAACCTGCAAAAAACCATCGATAAGATGGATACGTACATCAGCGACGAGTTCTCTCGGGCACTAGCCGAAGAAGTCATTGCCCACAAAAAGGCCGCCAATGACATCCGGACAGCCGCGCTCCAAACCATAGAACACTCCATGAGGGCCATTGAGGAACAGCGACAGACAGTTGACAAGGAAGTCGCGCGGCAAGTGGCCGAAGTAAAAGCAGCGCTAATTGTCGAGGTTGAGAAGAACTTGGCCGACATTCTGCGGTTTTATGTCGAGAACGCTATGCGCGACCAATTGAGTGTCGACGACCAAGTACGCGGCATCATCAGCGGGCTTGAACGTGACAAAAAGCGAATCCTACAGGACATGAAAGATGACCTCTAAAACATCTGCCGCACTACCGCCGTCACTGGTCAGCCGCTCGGACGCTACCCGCCTGCTCCGCGAAATAAAAGATTATGACGAACTCGCAACTCAGCGTTCGCTTGCCAAAGGCACCAAGCGGCGCTCGACTCCGACCCGCCACAGCGAGCAGCTCATCGAACTTGCAGAAGCGCAATCATTGTCCTTGGCTAGCGCTGCAGACCGGGATGAAATTATCAACCAGCTTGCCTCGCTCCTAGAAACAGCCCCAGCTGTACATATTGACTTCGCAACCGAACCGTCGGCCCGTGCCCTGCACCGCATTGTGCAGTGGTTCAGGGAAGAAATACACCCACAGGCGCTCGTAGAGGTCGGACTGCAACCCTCACTTGTGGCCGGCTGTGTCGTCCGAACAACCAACCGGTATTTTGATTACAGCGTGCGCAGCCAGCTGGATGAGACCCATGAGAGTTTACAGAAAAAAATAGGGGCATTGGCTGGGCAGGCATGAGCAGTGTCGATGCAAAAACCAGGATCAAACAATTTGATCGCCTCGTCAAAGCAGGCAATCCTGTCGGCGAGGTGATTTCGGTCGACAGCTTCCTGCTGAAGATAAAAGGCCTGCATCCAGTCAACGTTGGCGCACCTATCCTGCTAGAGGACGGCACACGCGGCATGGTACGCCGCGTGCTCGAAGATTGCGTGGTGGTCCTCAGCCTCGGCAAAGAGCCAGCGACCGCCGGCATGCTAGCTGTAGTGGAAAGCGAACTTTTTACGACCAAGGTAGGCGAAAAGTTTATCGGCAGGGTCATTTCCGTCGAGGGCGAACCGCTGGACGGTAAAGGGCCGATAGAAGCCGAAGGCGAATGGCCGATATTCCATCCGGCCCCCAAAATCTACGAACGCCAGCAGCTTGACGACCTCTTGGTTACCGGGGTTACTATTGTGGACGCACTCTTCCCTATTGTCCGCGGCCAGCGCCTGGCAATTCTCGGTGACAGTAAGGCCGGCAAAAGCACCCTCGCCACCCAGCTGGTCATCAACCAAAAGAATACCGATATCGTGACCGTCTATGTCTTGATCGCCAAGAACGCCACGGACATTGACGGCCTTCTGTCCAGGCTGCACGAAAACGACGCACTCAAGAATGCGATCGTGGTCGTTTCCACCATCAACGAAGCCCTCGGCAAGAGTTATCTTGCCCCCTACGTCGGCTGTGCCCTTGCGGAATATCTCTGGCAAAAGAAGAACCGCGACGTATTAATCGTCTATGATGACCTGACCGTCCATGCCCAAATCTACCGTGAAATTGCGCTGGTTTCCGGCGCCAACCCCGGCCGTGACTCATACCCTGGTGATACGTTCTATATCCACTCCAGCCTGCTCGAACGGGCAGGACGGCTTAACCGCAACCACAAGACCCTGACGTCGCTGCCGATTGTCCTCGCAATGGGCGGCGACGTCACAGCGTATCTACCAACGAACATTATCTCTATTACCGATGGGCAGTGGATTCTTGACATGGACGTGTTCCGGGACGGACGCCGGCCAGCTGTCAGCACGGGCTTAAGTGTCACTCGTGTCGGCGGCCGAGGGCACAACTCCCGCCAGAAAGAGCAGGCCGGCAGGGTCCAAAAAGCCCTGGCAACATACGAGGAAGCATTGGAGTTCTCGCACTTTGGATCCGACCTTTCGGCTGAGTCACGGCAGGCGCTTGCTATCGGTGAATACCTTAAGGTTATGTTCAGCCAGTTGCCCGGAGAGTCATACTCTATTAATTCCCAGCAGCTCATGCTCGACCTGATTCTTAACCTGCAGCCCGGCCAGGAAATTGACGTTGCCGCGCTCAAGAAGAGCGTAGAAGAAGCGGCAAGCAAAATTACCGACGACGACAAATCATACGAAAGAGTACTCAAATCACTTGAGACCAAGTTCGTGAAGGGGAGCGCAGCGACATGAGAAACGCCCAAGACCTCGCCAAAGAAAAGCAGGCCATTACCTCTCTCGTCCAGTTGACTGGCGCCTTTGAGGGTATTGCCAGTATGCACATTGCCCGCATCAAAGACCGGGTGCAGGAAGCAGAAAAGTTCTTTGATGAGTTGTGGCCGATTTATACTCGCCTGCGCGTTGGCAAAGATTTCAGTGTCCATCACAGCCAAGACTTCGGTGATATCGTCGATAAAGAACTGCTTATCGTCATCACTTCCGAGAACTCTTTGAGTGGTGACGTTGACCACCGTGTCGTGAGCGAAGCCGCGCACGATTTCGACAAAAGCAAGTATGACATCATATCAATCGGCCACCACGGTACGGCACTTTTCCAGCAACGGAACGTACCGCTCATGGCCTCCTACAGATTGCCGGGCGAAGACGAGCCAATTAACTTTGATGTCATCGTCCAGACAGTGCGCCGGTATCGCAACACAACCGTGTACTATGCTGCATATCGAACGCTTATGACCCAAGAGGTGAAGAAAATGCCCCTCAGCCGCGCCATCGAGCAGCTTGGTGAAGCAGCGGAAGCCAATGAGGAGCAGCAGTATATTAGTGACACCAGCTACATTTTCGAACCGAGCGTCGAGGGCGTGATCGAATACATGGAACAATCCATGCTCTACGTGGCACTCAGCCAGGTGACGCTCTTCTCCCGGCTTGCCCATCATGCCAGCCGCTTCAAGGCCATGACATCAGCACGGACGATGGCCCAAGAGGTGCAGGATGACATGACCCTGCAGCTCAACCGGCTTAAGCGCTTTATCAAAGACCAGCGCACCCGCGAAATTGTAAACGGACTACAAAGGGAGGTCGTATGAGTGTCGGCGTAGTCAGAAAAGTCGATGATCTCGTGGTGGAAATAGAGTTTGACCGGAAGCTTCCCCACATCGGTGAAATCCTTGTTGCCGATAACAAGAATAAGACGCAGCTGTTCGTCGAAAAGCAAATCCCCGGCAACCGCGTGCTCTGTCTCAACATGGAGTCCGACCACACCATCCAGAAAAAGCAGACCGTACGCGCCACCGGAAAAGGCCTATCCGTCCCGGTGGGCGAAGAAATCATAGGACGCGTGCTAGACGCCTACGGTCAGCCACTTGACGGTAAGCCGCCGGTCAAAACCAAAGAACGACGCGACATTTACGAAACCCCAACTCACGAAGCAAACTTTGATTCCCAAAAGCTCGAGATCCTGGAAACAGGCATCAAGGTCATCGACTTCCTCTCACCGTTCGTGAAGGGGCGCAAAATTGGCGTTATCGGCGGTGCCGGTGTTGGCAAAACCGTCTTGATCATGGAGCTTATCCATAACATTGCCAAAAGCTCCAAGGGCGTCAGCTTCTTCGTCGGTATCGGTGAACGCATCCGCGAAGGTCATGAACTGTACGAAACACTCCAGGAACGCGACCTGCTTAAGAGTACGTGTATGTTCTTCGGCCAAATGAATGAAAACCCCATCCAGCGTTCCCTGGTTGGCATTTCCGCGGTTCGGGCGGCCGAGTACTTCCGCGACGAGCACGATAAGGACATTCTGCTCTTTGCTGATAACATGTACCGCTATATCCAAGCCAAAAATGAGCTGTCGACATCCCTGAACCAAATCCCGTCCGAAGGTGGCTACGAGGCGACCATTACCTCTGACATCAAAACCGTCCAGGACCGTTTCAAGTCCAACTCTCACGGCTCCATTACCGCTGTGCAGACCATTTACGTACCGGCTGACGACTTGAGCGACCCGGCTGTGCAAATGATCCAACACGAGCTGGACTCCACGCTCGTGCTCAGCCGTAAGGTTGCCGAACAAGGCATCCGGCCGTCTGTCGACCTCCTGCGCACATCCTCCTCACTGCTTTCGCCGGATATCGTCGGCGAGCGACACTACGACCTCAGCCTTCGCGTCAAGACAATCCTCCAAAAGTACGAATCACTGCGCACCACGGTAGCCATCATCGGTGAGAACGAATTGAGTGCCCAGGACAAAACCGATTACCAGAAGGCCAAAGAGCTTATCCAATACTTCTCCCAGAAGATGGCGGTTATGGAAAGTATGAGCGGTGTCAAGGGTGAATACTTCACGCTCGAACAAACGCTCTCCGGCATCGAAGAAATCATAAACAAGTAGCATGGACGACCAAAACACCAAAACTCCTACCAACCTACGGGTTAAAATCACGTCGCCCGCAGGGACACTCCTTGAAGAAGAGGCGAATAGTCTATCTGCCATTAACGTCACGGGGCCTTTTGACATCCTGCCTGGACACCGTAGCTTTATCACACTTCTCGTGCCATGTGTCATTTCAGTGCAGACGACTCGCGGGGGCGCAAAAGAAATAGAGGTGAACAGTGGTGTACTGCATGTTGAGAAGAATTTTGTCCAGGTGTTCTTAAATATTCTGTAACAATTGGCAGCCTAGTCACGGCATAGTATACTAAATGCGATAAGGATAATGCTTACGGCACACGCCGTACCTCAAGCAATGAACAACGGGGGTTCTATGGATATTGTCAATGCAAAACCAAAGCAAGCTACGAAGGTTGCTAAGCGGCGCCTGCCAAAGCCTAAGCTAATAGCTGCTGTCGTGCTTGCGATTTTGCTGCTGGTAGCTTGGTCATCGCTACGCTCGCAAACTTCCGCACGAGCAATCGACAAAGATTCGTACCAGGCCGTCTTCCTCTCGAACGGCCAGGTCTACTTTGGCAAACTCGTAAACCTCAATGGCGAGTATGTCGATATGCGGGAAATCTACTACCTGCAGCTCCAGAACTCTGATTCAGAAAACGCGGCAGAAGCCGTATCCAATCCAGATTCGTCAAACAATGACATAAAGCTCATTAAGCTAGGCAACGAACTGCACGGCCCGACCGACCGCATGATGATAAACAAGAGCCAGATCCTGTTCTGGGAAAACCTCAAGGGAGACAGCAAAGTCTCACAAGCTATCGAACAGTACAAGAACGACAATAAATAGTCGTTTCGTAAACGCTCTCCTAAAAGCACCGGCCACCAGCGCCGGTGCTTTAACATTCTCCCTCCCTCTCGCTAAGTGGATGAAGTAGTTTGAAGCTTTAGACTGCAATGACTGCCCCTACCGAACCTCAAGTAAACAGCCACGGTATAAGCCTGGTCGATCCGATCAGCGCTCAATCCAAGGTCTTGTAGGGGCTAGTCGTGATTACTGTGGGTTCCAGTAGTTGAACTGGTAGGTCTGCTCGGCAGACGGCGCAGTGGTCAAGCCGAGCGTCATAGTCGTAGTATCAGCGGTAACGAACGGACCAACCTCCGTCGACAGCTTGTCGATCGGACTGATGATTGGTCGCGGCGCAGTGTCGAACGGCTGGTTGAACGTGATGACACACGCGTCACCGTCAGACAGGGTGTCAGTACCGCTGATGAGGGTAATTGATCCGCTTGTGTCATTGCCCGTAACATCACACGATGCACTTGTCCCCGCCGCCGCCTGAACTTCGGCACTTGGCGCATCACCACCGGTCACAACGTGGCCGTTGACGATTATGTTGGCCAGGAAGGTGGCATCCTCAGAGACGGTCAGGCTAGCGAGCGTCGTCGCGCCCGTGACCGTTAGGTCGTCATCAACCTGTAAAGCTCCCGTAGCAAGCAGGTGACCGTTAACCGTATCAATTGTGAAGATGGACGAGCCATCCGCCGCCTGTACCGAGAATGCGGCTTCAGAATCAGTCTTAACTGTGGTGTTGCCCTGCACCGTCAATGTCTGCCCTTGGGCAATAACAGTATTGTTGTTCAAGGTGACGTTCGGCTGCTCCGGAAGTACCGGGACGCTCGATACTTTGTATGCAATCATGTTCTGATTGGAGTTACTGACAACGTACATGTTATTGGCGTCCGTTGTAACCGCAGTGGGTGATGCCGAGGCAATAGCACCAACATAGGCAGGCTCTATGGTATTGGTCAGATCAATGATATGCACCGACCCGCCAGAGGCACTATCAACGATAGCTGCAAACTTGCCCTCTTCTGATATGACCATGGATTGCGCCGTGCCAATATCCGGGACACTGAGGCTGGATTCGCTCAGCTTGGCCGGGTTAGCCGGATCTGTCAGGTCGTAGACTTCGAGAACTTTGGTGGTGCCGTTATGGATGTAGAGATGGTGGTCATAGATCGCCATGGCCCGTACACCACTTGCCAGCGCCAACTCGCCACTACTCGAAGGATTGTCTGGGTCAGCAAGGTCGAAGATAAACATTTTATGGAAGAGGAAGTTGTCAATTGCATAAGCATGCGTGCCGTAAACCCCTACTGTAAAGAGGTTCGTCCACATAGAGCTACCGGGTTGCAGGCTCTTGTAAGTTGGACTCTCTGGGTTCGTGATGTCAATGGTCGCAATCTTATACGTGTCTCCGTCATAGATGTAAACGTGAGTATCTGTTACCGTCAGGTCTTTGAGGTTTGCCAGGCTACCAGGACTGCTCAAGGTAGCGACAAGTGCCGGTTCGGCCGGATCAGCAAGACTCAAAACGTAGAGATTTGCTGGTGATATTGCGTAGAGATAATCACCACGAACTGCTAATTTAAGCGGATCGCTAAGGGCAACGCTGCCAGTTTCTTGCGGAGCCTCAGGATCGCTGATGTCATAGGTAAGGATTTTATTACCCTGCGAATTACGCATTGCTAGGTAGACATGGTTGCCTTTACGGGCGATAGCCGACGGGCGATCCGATCCAGTCGAAGTCGTGCTGAGCGCTGTCGCTTCGCTCAGTGTCTCAAATACCGGGTCTGTTGAGCCAGGTTCGACTTGCAGGCCAATACTTATGTCGCCGCTCAGCGTATCAACATTGAGAAGTGTTGCCTTTGCAGCGTTTTGGATTTGGAATGCGGCTGATGAATCAGTCCTGACCGTCGTATCGCCGTGTATGTGCATAGCGTTGCCTTCTTCAACGACGACATTGCTATTGAGCTTAACGCCAAACTCTGGGTCCGGGGCCGGGCCGTCAGATACAACCGGCTCGCCGACACGGAACACGTCGAGGTGCTGACCAGAGTCGCTGATGACATAGGCGTAATCACCACTGGCTGCAACTACTGTCGGTTCCGTATCGAGTGGTAACGTGCCAAGCGAGATAGGATTCTCCGGGTCGGTTATATCAACCGCCTGGTAGGTGCTACTGTTGCTGTTTATGATAGCGGCAAATTTGCCATTGTCGGATATGATAACGCCAATTGGATGCGC
This sequence comes from uncultured Candidatus Saccharibacteria bacterium, assembly GCA_964507855.1. GTDB lineage: Bacteria > Patescibacteriota > Saccharimonadia > Saccharimonadales > CAZDQS01 > CAZDQS01. The sequence continues at coordinate 94,818 of CAZDQS010000002.1, forward strand.
ATCGGTAGTAACTTCGCCGAGCTTCTCTGGAGTATTGGGGGTCGTAGCGATCTCGTAAATCTCCATTTTGCCACTTGATGCTGTGCCGCTCGGGCTGCTGGTGACATAGAGATAGTCTCCATGCACAGTCACATCTGCTGGCGCCGTCAGGTTGAAGTATCCCACCTGGTTAACTTGGCCGTCAGCATTAAATATCCGGACTGCCTGAAAGCCTGCGCTATCGTCCACCGCGTAGACGCGGCTATTACCGGCACCTGCTAGTTGTCGAGAGGTGCCATTGACCTTATTGCCAGCACCACCACTTAGCGTGGGCGTAGAGGCAGGATTAGTTGCATTGTAGGCAACCATCCCACGGTTGCTGGTTAGAGAATAGACCCTGCCGTTACTGACAGTTATTGAGGCGTGTGTGCCGTATGCACTAAACGATCCCGTAGCCCATTTGTATACTGGGTCGCCTGGAGTGGTGATATCAATTTCATATACTTTGTCATCGGTGGTCACAAACAAGCGAGTACCCTCTATGGCCATGTATTCTGGCTTCGTCAGCGAAAGTGTATCAACCAGATTTGGGATGCCACTCTCTGATATCTGATATGTCTCAAGCTTGTCAGCAGCAGAGTATGTGACGTACACATAATTATCCTTAGCAATCATATCAGTAGCGGCTGCGTCCAAGTCCGCCTGTCCGGCCGCAACCTGGCCCATGATAAGATCGCTGCCCGGCACAGCGCCCTCCGGTGCTGCCGGAGGCTTCGGCGAGCCAATCGTTACAACGCCCTCTTCGGTATCAACAGTCAAGTACTGGGTTGCTTCAGCGTCAGCAACAGTGAGCGATGTCATACTTACGTCTGCCAGTGTTGTAGTCCCGGAGACTGTTAAGCTCTTGCCTGCACCAAGTTCTGTATCCTGATTCAGGCTGATAAGCGCTGCGTTATTCGGGCCAAGAACCAGTGTCTGCCCCTCTTCTTCGGTATCGATAGATGGAACTAATATGCCGCCGTCCGGCCCAGTCTCAAACTGCTCACCACCGCCCTCATCGCCGCCACCCTCGCCTGAACCACCGCCACAAGTACCGGCAGTGACGATACCGCCGACAACCGTGACATTCTGCAGCACCTGGTCAGCACCACAATTAACATCGATCCCGAGCTCTTCGCCAACAGCAAAGGCAGTCCCGGCAATAACGACGCCGTTCTCTGTGTCGACCCTCAGGACATCATTGCCGGCAGCATCTTGGACTCGAAATGCGGTTTCTGAGTCAGTTTTAACAGTAGTTACGCCTTGTGACGTAAAGGTGCGGCCGGTGTACAGAACAGTATTCTGGTTGAGCGAGATGCGCGGAGCGCTTCCTGTTAGGTTGACTATCATAAGGTTGCTTCTGCTGTTGTTGACCACCGCCACGATTCCGTCCTTTGTAGCTACAGAAACAGTCTTTGCACTTCCATTGCCATCCGAGACATCAACCGTTCCAACAGATTGAGGAACAGTATCATCAATATTAAGAACATGTAGTATGTTGGCTGATTCATCCGTCATGTAGAGATATTTGCCCGATTCGCTGACGACAAGATCAGATGGGGCGCTGGTAATCGGCGTGGTTGCAACGGGCGACAAAGTACCCGAGCCCGCAATGGTCGAGACATCATACACGCGCAATGTGGAATCGTTGACAAACGGTATGTAAGCAAGCCCGTTGCTGACCGCAATACCAGCCGGCTTGGTGCTTGTCATGTTGTGGTTTGTAAATGGCAAGCTGTTCGCCAGCGGATTGGAGATGTTGTAGATACGGAGGCCTGAGTTCGTAGTAACACCCTGCATGACCGCATAGAGCCGGTCGCCGACAATATCCAGCCGGATCTTAGCCACGCTAGAAAGGAGTGTCTGCGGATTCGTGCCGAGAGTAGCCGGGTTCTCTGGATCGGTTACATCGTACCGGTCGATATAGCTCCAGTTATCGGCGGCGATGTAGGCAACATAAAGATAGTTTCCCTTGACGGCAACAGCTTGGACAGAAGCACCGGCGTTTCTGGTTGTTATGGTTTTTATAAGTGAAGGTGAAGCGTCAGGGTCACTCACATCATAAATTTCAACCGAGGTAGTGCCGACGGCGACATAGGCTGTTGAGCCATCATCACTGACAGCAATGTCGTTAGCCGCACCGTTCATTGTTGGTGCACTCCCGGCCAACTGCGGGCTTTCCGGATCGCTGATATCAACAATCTGTACGTTATTAATGATAGATGAGGCTACATACGCATAATCTCCGTTGATTGCGACGCTGTTCGGCAAGCTGCTGATGTTGACTTTGCCAGTCGTGCTATCGCTGATACTGCCGCCAACATTACTGTTTTCGGTCGGTGCATCAACTGAGCCAAGATCGATATTCTTACCCTCTGTATCGACCACAAGATACGCATCATCGGTGCTATCGGATACCTTCAACGCTGTTGTTGAGCTGGTCTTAACAGACGTACTGCCCTGGACGGACAACGTCTTACCCGACCCTATGGTCGTATTCTGGTTGAGGTTGATAGCATTGGCGTAGGTGCTGCCGATGTTAAGTGTGCTGCCAAGAATATTGGCATCAAAAGTCTGAGACTGAACAACGCCCAGAGAAAAGATATTACTGGCCGTGACAGAGCTGCTGAACGTACCCTTCACCGCTGTTATGTTGCCGCCAAGATCAAGACTGCCTGTCATATTACCGCTACCGTAAACTTGCAGTGTTGTATTGCCATTGCCGAGGTTCATGGTCTGGAGACTGTTATTGTTCGGATATGTATTAGCGATGTAGGCGACACCGTCCTGCATAACCATGTCGGTACCGCGCCGCAAGAGCGCCTTGCTGCCCACTAGCTCAGGAGCATCAGGGTCACGAGTGTTGTAGAGCTGGATATATCCGTGCGCATTGCTTGGCCCGCCGTAGTAGGTTATGACGATGACATAGCCAGCGTGCGCGTGAACAACCGTTGGATTAGAGTAGATTTCACTGGCTTCCGTCGTATGCTTGAGCAACATTGCCGACGGATTACTGATATCAAATGTCTGCATCGTTGCGGCATTGGAGTTGATCACATATGCCCGATTGCCAAAAATACTGATGTCGGCAGGACCTGTGTTTGTTATTGCGGTGCTGATCGCAGCAATGTCGTTCGGGTCACTGGCATCAAATGACATTATCCGGTTGCTGGCACGTTCTGTAACATACAGATTGGTGCCATAGATGGTAATTGCTGTTGGCCACGCATCTGGGCCAGCGCCAATGACAAAGTCAGCAGACTGCACCGGATCGACCGGATCAGAAATATCAAAGGTATAGATGTGGTCATTGCCAAACGAGCCTGACTCGTTGCTGACGATGAAGATATAGTTGCCTTCCCGTACCATGTCTACCGGATAGTTGCCGGTCGCAACGGACTTTATGAGCTGCGGGTCGGTCGGACTGCTGACGTCATAGACGCGAAGACTACCAGTTGAACTCGTCGGCTTATCAAGAATGTACAGATAGTCAGAGGCAGCAATCATCTTAATCGGGCTGGTTAGCCCGGTGCCTGTCGTCTTCGAAAGTACGAGGCTTGGGTTGGCTGTCGGATCGGATACATCAAAAACATAGAAGAATGACCCGTCAATCGTAACAAACGCATAATCACCGGAGACCGCCACCGCAGACAATGGAGTACTACCGCTCGGTACGCTTGCGGAGGTAGTCGAGCCAGATGGTAATTCACCGGTAAGCTCAGACGATGAAGGGGCAGCCAGCGAACCAATAGTTACCTTCATATTCAGAGTATTGCCGCTGATGAGCGAGGCACCGGCCGCGTTCTGCAGATCAAAAGCCTCTACCGCGTCGGACAGACCTTTCATGAGGACTGGCCCATTTACCTCACTGCTACCACTTATTACTTTACCGGTGATGTTTATGTGGCCTTCCTGGGCTTCGCCCGGTGTTTCGGTCTGCAGCGCGACACACGTCGGACATTCGTCCGTCGGCTGAGTATCAAAGTCGTCGGCACACTCCCATTGGCTAGCGTCTGCATCATATTTCAGCGTCTGGCCGTCGGTACAAGTTGCCAAAAGGCCAAGTCCGTCTTCATCAGTTTCGAGGCCACCACCATCGCGGACATTGACAGCAATTTTCGGATTGGCCCCGTCGGTAATATCAACATAGATTGAACTATCGCTTGCCGAAATTGACGCAACGCCGACACCATCACCGCCGGTATCTTCAGCACACAGCAGCACGCCATTTGCGTCCAGCGTCAGCTTGCCACCATTACCCGCAGCCGAACAGTCTATTGCCGGTATCACAATATTCCCGGTGCTGTTGCCGAGGACTAAGTTCGCAAAGTTGGCTTGCACAATATTCATGCTGCCCTGCGATGACAGGTTTGCTGACAGACCCAGCTCAATGCCACCGGCAAATGTCTTGAGTCCTGCAAAGCGCTGGCTGGTTGTACTGACCAAGCCGGCACGTGTCTGGCTGGCGTCGTGCAGGGTGATGGTGTTACCGCTGGTGTCGGCATTTGCGATTATGACAGCGCCCGTAAGGCCGTTAATCGAGGAGACGCTTCCAGCAAGACTGTCACACGTGACAAACTCCGGTCCGTCCGTGCCACTAACAAAACAAAGCCCTGGCTGGGTGGGCGGCGCCGTGGTAGCAAGCCGATCGCCGTTGTAGTACATAACACCGCCGGCAAGCAGGTCATCCGCAGTTGCTCCGGTACCACCGCTGGCGATGCCAAGCGCCTGAGTAAGTGTTAACTCATTAACGCTTGCCGCCCCAGAAACCACCAGGTCCACTGCCGCTGCCGTCCCGGACACATCCAAATCACCAAGTGTCATACCGGCGAATTCAGGAGTCGCGCCTTTGTGTATGTCCTGGGGCAGGCTGACGGTAATCTTGCCAGTCGCAGCAGAAACAACAACCTGGTTCGGCGTTCCCTGGAGCTCGATAACACCGGTGCTGGTAATTTTGTAGCCATCGTCATTTTCTTCAACGTTGATACCGTCACCAGCGGTGATTTCCAATTTCTGGGCGTCCTGGAGTTCCTGTACCACCTGCCCGACAATCGTGCCCATCGTCTCGCCCAGTGCACCCTCTACCAGTTCACCAACCATGCCTTCCACCGCTTGGGTGTTTTGCAATAACTCGGCCTCGATAAGTGTCTGGTACTCCTCCAGGTCTTGCATAGTCGTTACCGTCTGGAACTGAGCACCGTCATGGAACATGAAATCATTTGTGCCGATATCGAAGTAAAACAGGCCGGCGCCTGCATTATCCGGTTGATCAGAGGGCGTGATGGTGAGCGCATTATTAAGCTCAAGTGGCCCATTGATGGTCACCTTGGTGTTGCTCTGCGCTGCCTGCGCCAGTACGTTTGGCAGCTGGGCCAGCACATCTTCGGGAATATCAGCCACCAGTGTGGCTTGCTCGCTATTATTGCCGCTGGTCAGCTGATCATTGGCTGCAAGAATCGTATAGATAGTTCCGATGCCTACGAGAAACACTGCGACGATAGCAACAGGTAGGACTCGCTTTCGTGACAATGCCGACAGAAAGCGGTTGCGCTTCGTGAATATAGTCTTGGTATTTGGCGGCGGCGAAGAGGGCGTACCAGGCGTGGTTGCGGCACCCTGCCCTACGCTTGTGCCACCCGAAGGTGGTGCACTTTGCCCATACAAATCCATGCGTTCCGCGCCATTGCCGGAGGATGTGCTTGCATTTTGGCTATTTTTTGTGTCAGCCTCTCCCGCCACAAACTTCCCTCGTTTTTCCTTTTCCTCTTATGCTTAATTGTAGCGGCTGTGCTCGTGTTTGTAAATGCTGGTTTAACCGAGAAGCTTCAGCGCAAAGTAAGACAAGCCGGCGCTCACACAGAAGACGCCAATCGCAAAAAGCACGAGGCCGATGAGTGATTTGACGACCTTTTTCTCGGCCAGCGGATTGCGGCCAATTGAGATCATTGAGGAGTAGCTCGTTGACGTAATAAGAAAGATCGCGGTAAAGGCGCCGATCATAAGTATGAGGCCGGCAACCACAATCCCGATGGGGCGGACCACTTTTCCGGTCACGTTATCGGCTAGCTTTTCAAGTGTGTTGCGATTACGAGCGTCACCCTGGTTGATGGGAGTGGTATTCGGCGTGTAGTCACTGGCACCGACACGGATATTGATTGCCCCGATATGCACTTCTTTCATTTCCCCGTTTATCTCAACGGTTGTCGCCTGAACGTTTTCGGAGTCTGGTTTCAACTCATCAACAGCGATACCTATAATCCGACCGCTCTCGGCTGCCTTTTCGCCAATACCAGCAATTGATTTCACGGTCACCGGATCGCCAACTTCAATATTGCCGCTAGCTGTGCTAGCAAGCACCGGCAGGATACCGCTGTTAGCCACCGCTACCTTATCGGCCGTCTCCTGGCTCGTGAAGACAATATTACCGTCGCCGGCCACCACACCGTACATCAGATGGATATTGTCCGGCTTGGCCTTAAATGCGGTGTTGGCCTTCGTGTTCACACTGACGATATTGCCGGGAATAAGTGGCTCTTCAGCAGTAAACTCATATGTAATCGGTGCTGCACCGACGCGCGATATCCCCAATACAACAACCAGCAGCACGATACTCGATAAGATTGCGGTGCCTCGTATTTTCACGCCGTTTGTATACCCCGGTTTCTCTTTCTGGTTACGATTGCTTTAATTGTATGAAAAGTGGTCATGCTTCGTCAACTTACAGCTACGCCGGTAACAGAGTATTAGGAGGTATGTAAATTTTCGCGGCAACGCGGCCCGTTGGTGCTTTATAATGCACACCATCACTGTAAACATAAGGAGCATAGCCATGGCGCGAGTGAGCACCTATCTCAACCTTCCGCGAACAACTGAGGAAGCGTTTAACTTTTATAAATCAGTCTTTGGCACAGAATTCGTTGGTGAAGTCCAAAGAATAGGTGACGTACCGGCCCAGGAAGGCCAGCCGCCTATCCCCGAAGGAGACAAAAGTCTCATCATGCTAAACTCGAGCCCGGGTTGGCGTCAGCAATCCAAAAATACGAGAAGATCGTGAGCATTACCAATCCTCGTATGGGTAAGGATGAAGTGAATAGTAGCTATATAAAATATGTGCTCCATGAGGGTACTCTATTCGAGAAAACTAGGCTGATTCGCAATCTTGATGTGAAGTTGGCTCTTCATAACCGAGAACTCGTAAAGCAAGATCGCTAATCTGCAGTAAGATCAGTACGAGTATGTAGGATAGTGGTAAGTGGAGCAGCTTCTAGTACTTCTTTCGAAACCTGAGCCCAAGTATTAAAGATTTCGCTCCCAAACGGACCAACGGCCATATGCGAAGTTTGGTAAGAACCATCCTGCACGTTGTAGATACCCTGAGATTGGGTAATATCCATACGCCCAATACGATACAAGAAGCTGATATTAAGCACGACTAACATCGGTGGCAACTCGATAATTAGCCCATCCGGTAACTCCATCTTGAGGCCACGAAACTCGCGTGTCGCCTGTCCATTTGTTACCGTATCACCCAAATCAGTCCAGACTTTTTGAGCCAACTCTCTAGCGGTCGTTTTATTTCCATCTTCTAGGGTAATAACATACTTTCTGTAGTCGGAATCACTGGGAAAGCCATTCGGCTCACCGTCCCTGAAAGCCACAGACCAGTTTTCGACTCTTTCGTGCACAACGCCACTAGGGGCTGACAGTTTTGTTTTGATAGCAGCATCTTCAGAGTCGACAAGATGTAAGAGATCGATTTTAAGTTTCTCGGCCATTCTTCTAGCCCCCCTTGAAAAGGGTGAATTCGACACGATGGCACCTTTTGTCGCGCCGACATCATGTAATTTAGTATGATAACCTTCAACTGTCGGAGTTCCGATAGTGGCTTTTTCATCCTTGCATTCAAAAGCAATAAAATCATACTCGCCAGGATCACGAAGAGTTACGTCTATTTGTCGACTTGATTCGGAAAGCTTACCCTGAATCCTCACATCTGCCATCACTTGTTTAGCCGGGTTAAACTTACTCAAGATACTATAAGTCTTTCTCTCAAAGTATTTACCGTTATTTCTTTTCTTTTTACGCCTGTTCTTCTTATTTGCCATCGTGGTTAAATCTCCACTCATCCTCGTATTCATGTCTCTCGAGCTTGATAGCAAGACCTCGGGCATCAGGTTGACTAATGTAGCTCACGTGGGCCATAGTTAGGAGAGGAAGATTGTATATCACTAAATATACATCCGTAAACGCATTAGTAAGGCCTTTGATTTCGTCATTTATTTTCTTACGGTCAATTGCGATCTCATCGCCAAATGCGTTGACTATGAGTATGCAGTTTTCGGGGTAACTGTCGCGTTGTGTCATCTTTTTCTTTATGGCACTAACAACATCAGCATCTGCAATAGGCTTCTTTGGAAAGTAGCCCTGGGTCATGACCTGCTGTGCAAGTATTTTTGCTTTTGCTTGGTCATGCCAAATAGCTCCATCAGAGAGTAGGTTCTCGACCTGCCTCTTGGCCGGGTCTTCAATCCCGACGACAGCCTGGTATGTATTACTGGTGCCAGCTTCTTCGCTCATCCAGTTGTAATACGATGCTACACAGCCAATACCTAGCAACTCACCCGTATTTAAGTCGATTGTCTTTCCGCTGGCAAAGTTCGCTGGTATGTCTACTGAGTTCAAATTATTGACTGGACGATTGTTGATAAGCAGCTTGACCTTATCGTTAATTGAACTCTTGGTATCAAAAACACTGAGAGCTATTTTGAGAGCATTATCCGGATGTAAACCAATTACATCATGTTTCATAGTCTAAGTTTAACACCTTAAGTATGGTTCTAGACCCACGTTTGAACAGATAAGAATAGGTTTCGGGATTCGAATCAAAAAACCGACCTTTCGGTCGGCTTTTGGACTAACAATTCGAGTTTAGCTCTCTTGGCTGGTATTTACACCCATGTGGGTCACGTTTGGTGTAAATCTTGGCTGGGGATGAGGGATTCGACTCACCTTCGGCGAGCCCGGAACTTCACGGTGGCAAGCACAGCTTGCCCCGGAAGATTCCCTTGCGAATTGCCACCGGCAATTCTCACCCCGATCACTTTTGGTCGGAGATTCGAATCACACAGAGCCAAAGAAAAAGCCCACATAAAGTGGGCCCTTTCTTTGGCTGGGGATGAGGGATTCGAACCCCCGATCACGAATCTAGAATTTCAGGGGTGATTCTAACCCCCATGATTATTCTGATTCTAACCCCTAAGAGAGAGAACTACAGTTAATCGTATCCGTTAACTACGATTGACTTGTGAATTCGCGTTAGCTACGAATAGCTAAATATACCCCTTAGTATACTGCCTATGCTAAGGAATGTCAAGCAGAATCAGTAATTACTCGTATGGAATTGGCGGGCTACTTGAGCAACCTCCGGATTCTGCAAGTGTGAGTATATATCTATCGTTGTAGTGATACGGGAATGTCCGGCGATTTTCTGTACCATAGCCATTGGCGCGTGATTCTTAATGTAGTCCGTAATGGTTGAGTGCCGGAATACATGAGCTGATACGTTCTTATCTATGCCCGCCTCTAGGGCGCATTTACGGAGCATCTTATCTACTGTCGTGTAGTGTATTCTGCCGTACTGCCCGGACATAAACAGTGGCTTGAATCTATCGTTTCGCTCAGCTAAATAAGCATCAAGATATTTTCGGGCTGTGCTGTCAATATAGACTTCTCGGTACTTGTCTCCCTTACCGCAAACCATAGGTTCGTTATTGTTCACAACATCCTCTACGTTCAATGAAAGCAGCTCAGAAATTCTGCACCCTGTTGAGAACAGCATGGCGATAATTGCCTTATCACGGGTGTTTTTCGCAGCTTCAATCATGGCCTTTACTTCTTCGACCTCAAGCCAATTAGGATCTGGTTTCTCTACACTAGGAAGGCTGATATCACGCGTATCAATAACCTTTAACCCTCGTGTTTCCATATAGCGCAAAACACTACGTAAACAGACGATATTCTTATAAATTGTTGAGGATTTATTAGGCTTCTGCCGCATGTACTCTTTCCACACCACGATACTGTCCATAGTAACCAGCTCTATAGGGGTATCGCCACACGCGTCTAAATACGACTGAATGGCACAATGATAATTATGAATTGTCTTTGGTTTGCGGCCTTCGTAGCGTAGTACGTTAATTTCGTAAATATTAAAAGCTTCACTGAGCAACATTGAACACTCCTCATCTGGTTAATGAGTACCTTAAACCCCTCCTAACAAAAACGCCCCAGGAGTATTCCCAGGGCTACAGACAGCGAGCGGTTGTTTTGAATCGTATCATCGTTTTCAATCCAACCATACCCACCTCGCTCTTAAGTTGTTCCCTAAGTATACTTTGTAAAGTTAAGCGTTAGCAATATTGACTTTGTTAGAATTCTAACAGTTAAGTTAGTGTTTTAATCTGTTTTGGATAATACCAACCCTGCCTGTTTGTTGAACATAGATTGAGGTAGGTTGGTGGTTAGTAAATAGGAGTCGAATTTGCATTGTTAAAGTTCAGGCAATAGCAAACAAGACCCTTTGGTTTTTGTACCCTCCAAAAAGTTTTAGCAATTATGCCCGGCCTTCTGCAGAAAAGCCGTACTTGTTTACCTGCCCTGCCCGTCCGTCGCTACATGAGTCTCGGTTTCGGCGGCCACTTCTTTTAACCCGGAGTGACGCTTTAAGGTGGTCGGGTATAGATGGGAGTAAAAAAACTCCCTTACCCAGTAACGTTGGGTTAAGAGAGTGTCAAGTGTGATTTTATGACATCCCTTACGGGAGGCCATAGATCGGTTCTGCATTCATAAAATACCATAAAAAATTAAGGGACTCAAGTTAACGGCAAGAGTCCCTAATGGGAGGTATACATAAACTTCCCTCCTGTCATATTATATCATTTCGGGCTATCATTCGCTACTGGCTCTGGTACCGCCTAAACCAGCCAAAGATTAACTGTGTTATTTCGAGAACTTGGCAACAAGATAGCTTATGACTCCCGTTACAATCCAGGTTAGGACAACGCCGATTACTACTTTAGAGTTTTTGAATAGCCGTTTGTCAATTTGTTCATCAGCATATTCCTGAACCTTACGCATAAACGGTACAGTTTCTGTGTATTCTTCAATAAGTTCCTTGGTGCGGGCGCGGAACTTCTCTTGTTGTAATAAGCGTGAAGCTTTCTCTACGATGACATCACTGGATGTTGTAGGCTGCTCGAGCAGAGTGTCAACGGGCAGAATGTCATCGGTTGGCTTTTTTTTCTGAGGCATTATTAATCTCGTCTACTCGTCGCATTAGGGCAATCGCAACTCGGAGAACTTCCTCGAGGTTAGTGAGATGGAAGTTTTGCTGTAATTGTTCCAGCTCCTCTAAAGCTCCATTGGTAAAAGCGACGGTGTATACTTCTTTGCCGTCTTCATCCGTGGTGCTACGTTGTCCTTTTATAGGCATACCCATATCATACAACAAGTTCAAGATTGCATGCTGCTTTTTCACCTATTCACTCAGTCCGGGTATCTCTGCCTCTAGCTCATTCATCATCAGGTTTACATACCACTCTTGGGTTTGGTCGTCGGGGTACGGGTCAATGCTCTTTGGGAAGTGCCGCTCCTCGAGGGCTTGCAGCAGTTCCTCCGTTACCCTCACACCAAGTAAGTTGCCCTCGTCCGTCCGTAGCTCAACGTGGTTCAGGTGCGCCCATGCTTCGCTAAAGCGGCGGACACGGGTATTGCCGTAGTGGAAAGTGATACCTGCGGTTTCTATCGTGGGGCTTACCCACTCGCCATTCTCGTTTATTCGTTCACCCATTCTATGCCGACCTCCTCGGTGAAAAGGTTATCGTTTAAGGTATTGAGCTGTTCGAGTAGCAGGTCTATCTTCTCCCATGCTTCACGGCGCACGACATTGCCTGTGTCGGGGTCGATGACAAACTCCCGCTGCTCGTCCAGCAGACGGTAGATAATTTGCTTTTCCAGTGACGCTTCTAGCTGTTTCATCGTCCGTATATCTTCCTGCGCTTGGTGGCGCTTAAATATATATCTGCTTCTTCTATGGCGTGTAGCATGACTTCATGGCTCGGCTTGATTGGCGGTGCTTCAGTGGCATGGCGTTGCTCATGGAGTCGCCGACAGATGAGCCGTTTGTTTTCTTCCAAGTTACGAAAGGTACTCTCTATGGACGTCGGGTAAGCCGAACGCGGCCAATAGTAGTGGTCAACATCCTCTTTGCACCCAACCTCGTAGTATTTGCACTCCGGGCTTGGATTGCAGGGGATGCGTTCCACTGGCTATTTCCTGTTTCTTTTAAGCCAGACGGACAAACCTTGCACCGCACCGCCTGCCAGTGCCGTGAGCGCATCGTTAACGGTCATTTCACCGTCTATGCCAGCCAGTGCCAGTAAGAGCATCCCACCGCCAGCTAGAAAGCCCACAATGGCCTTCTGGTTGCCTGCGATGATGAATATCATTGCCCTGCGTAGTAAATACATAGTTATCTCCTTACTTAATGTTTCCTAAAGTGATACCAGTAGTTTTCGGTAGTCTTGTACCAGCGCCAGAATCGGCTTGGTAATCTCAAGAGTCCTCGCAAACTGCCTCCTTTACTTACTCCCTATCAGTTCTCTTATGAGAGCCTTGAAGACTTCCCATTTAGAACTCTCACCTTGCTGGGCTGACAAGGTTGCTAGCTGCTTATTCAGGCGGTCAATCTCAGCGTCCTTTATTTTCAGCGCCTTTTCCATCTCTGGTACTTTATTGACGTACTTGGCGTAGAAGTTTTGCCAGGTTTCCCGGGATTTGCGGAAGTCACCGGCTTCTTTGGTTTGCCACTGGTTCCAGAGATAATCGTTGGTTTCCATGCCGCCATACGTGTCTGTAAATACCTTGTCGTACTTCCCGGCATGGGTTTCTTTCATCGGCCAGCCTTTAAATTCGGTGTGTATCATCCGCATAATGACGGGATCTACTTTGCTCACAGCTTCCTCCTCTAGGTTCCATTTAATTGCGTTGTCGTAGTTGGCTTTGTTTTGTTTTACGGAAATATGAACGTGTTTGTCATGCGGGTTTGTCCCCCGATACGGCAACCAGTTACCCGGCTCATACGCGATATTGCGGTTCCAGATGACGTACCAGGTGCGGGGGTCGTGCATAAGCTGGTCGGCTAGTCGCTGGCCGTCTACACCGTTGGCAGGGTCATGAGTAATGTCCATAGCTGTGACAACTCCTGCGGAGTTCGGGTTGTGTTCACTGGTCACTTTCTGGTGCGCTGCGTCACCAATCGTGCCGTCACTGGCTTTGTTGCGGTTCGGGTAGGCGGCGTTAATCTGGTTTCGGAGTGTCTCCAGACTGCCTGCTAACCGCCAGTTCCCTGCCATGTCAGCTCCCCAGTTTGTCCCAGAACGCTAAGGCCAGTCCCACGCAGGTAAAGCCGAGGCCAATAAGCCACTTGGCAATGGAGAACTCTCGGCGGGTCACGAAGCCTTCTTCCAGCGCATCAAACTTCTTAATCAGCGCATCAAGTTTCGCGTCTATGTTCTTTGTGCGCTCGTCCAAGGTTGCTATCCTTTCTGCTTGCGTTGCCATGTCATTAATCCCTACGCATATGCCTCATAAGCAATCGTTTGCTCGGAGGCGGTGGTGACGTTGATTGATACAACCCCTAATCTGGTCATAAGGTTAGTCCTAATAACGGTGTCTTTGGAAAGTATGTTAGTCATGGCATTAGGCTGCTTCAGTTTCCGCTACTAGATACCCGTGGAAGAAATTTGTTTCTGCACTAGTGCCGAGTCCCATAGAGTAGGATTGAGTATGGCCGATGAGGACGGTGACGTAGTCGCCCGCTTCCAGCTCTAGCAGCGCCGATACTCCGACAAACATGGGTTGTGTGTTGCCATCGCTGTTGCGATTGCGGTCTCCGTACTTCACCCGCGAGCCGTTTTTATACAGATGCATATACACGATGTCGCCCGTCACCGCCGAGGCGTAGCTGCCAGCCTCAAAGTAGTACGTCCCAGCAATCGGCGCGGTATACCGTCCGGTAGAGGTGTCGAAGTCGCTGTTTGGGTCAAATTCCACGGCATTATAGACCACCGGCTCAAGAGTACTGGAATTTGGAACGCTGGAAGAGCTGGCACGATAGGCGCTGAACCTGTAGGGATTTGTCCATTTTTTTGGAGTTACTGAGCCGTCAGCTAGTTTTGAGCCGTCTATCGCAGCATTGGCAGCGATATTTGAATTATCAAGACTACCATTGATTTCATTAACAATGGTGTTTATAGGCGTGTTGTATTGTGAGACGGTTGCAGCCGACCCGTCAGAAGGAAGCGATACACTAATGTTACCCAAGGCAAGGTCTCCGACCTGCCCGACGTTATAGTCATTATACCATTTTTGACATGGTAATATAAGGATGCCCAGGTTCCGGTTCTTCCGGTCTTTCCCCTGGGCTTTTTTAGTACAAAGAAAAACAGCCCTTAATGGATGATGAAAGATTCCGTTTAACGCATGTCTGCGACAGTAACCACATTCGTTACTGATGAATCCCATACTGTCCGAGCTGTTTTGTAAGGTAGTATCTTTCCTTTATACCTTAACCTTACAACACACATATTAGCATAAGTAGTATAATTTGTCAATAACTTTATAGCATTTATGCTTGTATATTATCTTACATTATGGTATTGTTGCGCCATGAATCAGTTTATTATTAAGAATAAGCTTGTTGTAACCGTAATTACGGGATTGATCGCCCTGATTGGCTTTAGTGCGTACATAGTTACCTCTAATGTCCTTGAAATGCCATCTGAGGCGCAAGTACAGAGTTCCACCACTGGATATAGCGGTTTAACAGTATCTGATAGCCCAAGTTCAACTTCCTCACAGCAGGAGTCCACTCCTGAACCAAATACACCTGTAACGACTCCCGTAGTAATTAGCCAAATGGATATACAGGAGCCTCAGGATGCTCCAGAAAGCACCTATCAGCCGCCAACAACGCATAATGAAGAACTGCCCAAAATAGACCGCTCTGCATACATACAGGCATGCAATGCGTCTAAAGATGCGGATATTGACTACAATCGCGCCTTGTATAACGCTGAAAAGGCGAATCATACACGGAAACTTGAACAAATCGGTACAGAGTGGCGAAGTAGAGGTATGGGATTCAGTGGCGGCTATGAGCAAGCCAAGCAGAACGAAATAACCCGTCACAATAACGCTTTAGCTGCTTTGGATGCTCAACTAGCGCAACTCAAGACGAAAGTCTGCGCTTAGAAAGCTCCGGCGTACTGCATTAAGGCATCTTCAAGCGTACTGTTGCTGGTAGGCTGCATAAAGCTTTCTAGTTCTGCCCGCACGTTTGCTAGTTTTCGTCTTGCGGATTCAGCAGAATCGCCCGGTTGCGGGAGTAGTCTTGCGAATCGTTTAGCTTCTGCATCTGTAATCGCTGCACCAGATCGAAGTCGGGCTATAACATCCACCACGTTGTCGGTAGCCGCTCGTATGTCTGTTGTGCCTGTAAGTCGAGCAGTAATTCCAAGCGGATTAGGGAGTGCTTGGCGTTGGAACGCTCCTGGATCTGTCGCAAGCATTTCTTCAAGTGTCTGGAGAGATCGCAGACCGGATTGCGAAGTAAGCGCACGCTTGGCAGCTTCACCGCTTAATGGCTTGGCTTGTTCCTCTTGCGGATTAGCGAACTCGTACAGTTTCATATAGTAGTCTGCGTTTGCGGGATCATTCTGTATGTCGAACAAGGCACTCTCCAAGGAGTACATACTTTGCGACTGAGAAGCCTGTGCAAAAGGACTTGACATTTGCGGCGCACTCTGGTACTGTTGCGATATGTTAGCAGTTATCGGTGCATTACTGTTTGGTGTGGCGCTTGTGGTCATAGCGTTAGTGTTCGAAGACTGAGCATTTGTCAAAGCGTCCACAAGACTCTCTGCTGCTACTCCCCTTGTCGCACCTGTAACCGCGCCCCTAGCTCCACCGGATTTTACTGCCCCGGAAGCCAATCTTCTGGCCAGTGCATCAGTTCCCCTTGCCATTAGCCGTCTTCCGGCATTACTGTTACCGGCTGCAACAACCGCCGCCGTTCCAAGACCGGCCGGGCCAAAAGCTGCACTTCCCGCTGTCCCTCCTAGTAGAGTCGTCATCCCGAATGGTAGGCTGCCAGACCCAAGATAGTCTTGCCTTCCCGTTATTTCAGCTAAGTCTTCAAGCTGGC
Organism: uncultured Candidatus Saccharibacteria bacterium; assembly: GCA_964507855.1. Taxonomy (GTDB): domain Bacteria; phylum Patescibacteriota; class Saccharimonadia; order Saccharimonadales; family CAZDQS01; genus CAZDQS01. The sequence continues at coordinate 111,100 of CAZDQS010000002.1, forward strand.
TAATTCGCCGCCCTAGATCTTTGAAACTGAGACCCTGGCTGGATTTTAGACCTGCTTTATCTGCTGCGTTTTGCATCAATTCACGGAGCGCAGAAGCCGTCTTCCGGCTTACGCCTTCATCTGACGTTCCTCTGAGCGTATAGCGCACAGCGGAATCTGCTTCTTGACGCAGGGCATTAACGATGTCAGACGGTATCTCATCTTTATATTTCTTAGCGATATTATCAGCTACGGACTTCAGTTGCCTGCCGAGTTGCTGCTGTGCTGGAAGGACACTATCTAACAGAGGTTGGTACGTCTTTCTTAAAGCACCTGTTATCTGCGATGTCTTAAAGGATGGAATACTTTTGCCGATAGATGCGAAATCCTCATATAGAGACGGTAATTTTTGTGTAATTTCATCTGGACTGTTTATCCCAATTTCTTTAATAACTTTAGTTGCATCTATGCCGTGCTTGTTTTTGAAATTAAACTGTTGCGTGGGGTTGAGTCTGAACTGCTTTGCGACCATCTTATTGCTGGCATTAGCTACTTTACCACCTAGCGAACCCCTGATACTAACTTTTGCAGCGTCGTCAGCGGCGGTCGTCAAAGCCCTCCCTACGCTCGCTCCGCCTTTTAGTACTTTGGCAGCGGTAGCACCATATTTCCCAAGTCTTAACGGCCCCGCTAAGACGGCAGAGAGAGCGCCCTCCTTTGCTGCGTCTCCAACTCTGAATTCATCATCACGCACCTTGTTCTCTACCAGCCCGCCGCCGAATGCACCCAAGCCTGCACCTAAAATGCCGCCTATGGCCGTCCCGACCACTGGAACGACTGAGCCTATAGTCGCACCGGCGGCCGCTCCGCCTAGTGCTCCCCCTTCAGAAATAAGAGAGGTGAGAGTTCCGCCACGTCCTCTTGGCTTGGATGGTTGCTGTGCAGTCGTTGCCTGTGGCTGAGGATTAATGTCAAACAAAGGCTTTGGCTGCCAGTTAGCTTGCAAAAATGGATTCATTAGAATGTCCCCCAGAATAGCGGAGAATAAGTCTGAAACACACGGCGGTCGTAATCAGCATTACCTTTACCAAAGAAAGGATCACTGACAAGTTGGTTGTAGACTTGCTGTGAGTATGCGTCTCCTGCTTGGCCCATCTGATACAGCACGTCCCTTATGTCTTGCCCGGTCTGCTGTGCGTAAGAGGCTGCTGAAATAGGCCTTCCTCCCGTGTCGCTGAAAGCGAAGCCTCCATCCTGTTTGCGGGAAATTGTAGGTCCGGTTTGTGCGGCCTGCGTACGTCCAAAAGAAGGGCGTGGGGTTGCTGCTGCCGCTTGTCTACGGGCTTCAGCTAATCGCTCCTGCTCCGCTTGCCACTGATCGAACCGCTGCTGTTCGTACTGTCGTATTCCGAGGGCTTGGTTCTGGCGGCGTTCCTGAATACCAAGAATCGCATCCTCTAAGCTCATGGCTTGCTCTCTGCCGGACTGTCTGAGACGTGCTAAGGCTGGCAAGTATTCAGTGGCGGTGTATCGAGCTTGCTCGCCAAGAGGAATACCGGAAAAACCCAATCCCCTTCTTCGTGCGCCGGAAAGTATGCTGTCAAAGGCTTCATTCTGGCGAGCCTGCAAACCTTGTTCTTCTGCTCTTATCTGATCTGGAAGCGCAGATTGTCGCTTTCGGACACTTTGAATCTGCGGCTCATAGACGCTGTTTATTTCGCTTATGATTTGATCGAGTGATCTGACTGAGGGCTGCATAATACCATATGCCTGCCCGTGTTACCTACGATTATACCATAGTTTCAGTGTGCAAGCACCTACTGGCTGTAAGGAACTTCATACAAAACAGCAGTGATTTCTATATCTTGGGCAGTGAGGTTAATGCTCGAACCCGTACCGTTGAATATCGAGAATGTCACCGTTATTTCCGTACCGCTATACGTCGCTAGTTGAGTACATACTTCGCTGCTCACGGTGCTATACGGAGTCTGCCGAGAACCACCGCTTACCGGACGTTTTTCTCCACTGGTGAGATTCTGAGCATATAAATCTGCTCTGGTTTTGCCTCTACTATAGGGGATGGTCGTTGAGAAATTGGCAGTCGCTCCGTTCGCTATCGTTCCACTAATGTTAATTGTGCCTTTTAACGTATCGTAGTTTTTGTACGTGTCGATCATGCTGGCAAGTATTACGGTGTCTGGTCTAATTTGCGTCATAATACATCCTATACCACGCTCTTTTAGAAGTATTACTGTAGCGGTACATGTCTATGTCCATACGGTTTGAATAGATAAACAAAGCGCACTCGTCCTGCGAAGAATCATAGTTGAATATATTGGTCGCACCACCTGCATTAAGCGGCCATACTTCGTTTGGAAAAGCTTCAAAGTACACTTTGGCATTGGGAGCGTATCCCAGCGTATGCGGAATGGATTGTGAGCTGGTAGAACCGCCTGTACCGCCTGGAAATGTCAATACATTCTGCTCGGCAATCTTCTGGTAATTGACTCTGGAATCAAACTGCACTGGATCATCCGTATACTGCGTGACATCTATTATGGGGTTATCCGAGTCGTAATCATCAATCCACGAACAGTAGACTTTATACTGCACCGGAGTACCTGAAGTGGCGTAACCATGAAAGATGTAGATATAAGTGGAGTCAGAAAAAGCTATCTTGTTTATCCCGCCATCCTCCCACGTAGTCCCCCCATCAGCGGAGAAGATTAACTCACACGCCACCGGACGGGGCAAGTCATGAGCGAATCTATAGACATACGGAGTGGCTAAGTCTCCAGAACGGGTAGTCAAATCGCCCGAACTATACGAGCCAGTAAATACCCGAACAATCTTGTCAATAGGACGAGATGAAATAAATGAAGCATCAGCTAAAGACATCAGTTAGTACATTCTTCCCTGACTTTGCAACTACCAGTCCGGTTGAGCCATCCGGCAATACCCCAATAATAATCGTCGGAACATTATCAGAATCGTAATAGAGCGTTCCATACCCTCCGTCATACGGGAGTCTCCCTTGGATAATAGCGTTGCCACCAGGCTGCTTATAAGCTTTGACAGTCTGCTCTTTGTTGAGCTGGCGAATCATATCATTCACCATGCCCCAATTCTGTGGGCTGGAGTTTTTGCTAGAGAGCGGTCGGAACGCCATTACTTGAGCCTCCGAGTTTGAACGACTAACGAATGACCGAGGAACTTCTGCGGCTGCCTAGTAGCGTAGTGTTTGTAGCGGAGTTGTATTCTTCGGTATTCGCCAGGTACGTACAAGTCAGCTTGTTTTTCTGCGTCAGTGCCCCACCAGAACGAACCCCATACCGTACCAGCATCGCCCCATATATAGCCAAGTCCCTGCACATCAGGAAATGCCAGGCTAGTAGCGGAATCCCGTAAATCCACTGCATACTGTACCGACATAACGTAATTTCCCGTCTGCGCTGCAAAGCGTGGCTTCCAGAAGCGTATTTCTTTTAGCACGGCAGGAGAACCAAAGTGCATGTAATGGGTGCGGAGCTCAAAGTTTATATCTCCGCCGAGGTTCGTATAGTCGTTAGAGTCTCGTTCCTGCCAGTAGACTTGCCCGATTCGGGAACTTGCCACCAGTAAACCGTTGTCATCAGCCGGAGAAACGACTGCCCTGCTCACAAACGCATCCGTGTCATGGGACTCTACTGTATCAGAGTCTCCAGAATAGTTCAGATTCCACACCCAACACGAATCGTTGTAGCTGCTTCCTGCGGAACGATACCAAAGGTACAACCGCCCTTTATTGACTGCGATTATTGCGTCATCTTTGTTGTTGAGGCTGCGAATATCTTCGTAGACGTTTTCACTGAGGAGCTGCGCTTCAGAGCCGTTACTGCGGTACACGCCGTCATCTGACAGGTAGTAGATGAAGTTCTTATCTGCCGTCATGGTTTCCTGCGTGTATGTTCCCTTTTGGTCGGGGGCTTCGTCGAGCTGGAACGTCGCATTATCGTCTCCGGACAGGATGTATTTATTGTGGAGGGTGGACAGCACAAGATAGCCATTTAACGACATCGCAGCAGTACATGGGTCTCCGGTTTTCGGTGCGGGGACAGTAATAAAATCTGTACTAGTAAACGTCTCGTAATCGCCAAAATTAGAGAAGTCCCATCGCTGCGGGTCGTCTTTTCTGAGTAAGAACAAGAGCCCCTTATGCAGACATATATTCGTATAGTTCGTGGCATTGACTTGTGATTCAGTGGAGAAATCCCACTTCCTGAGTCCGTTAAACCCATTCACGTAGTACACCGTGTCATTGACGGTCGTAAATCGGTAATGCGTAGCACTGGCACTCAGTCCACTTTTAATCTCGGTAAGGTCTCCGGTTACGTCATCAACACTATAAAGACTTGTTCCGTGTGCTATTAAAGTAATAGCCGTTCCGTCACTCTTAACTGCTCGGTGCAGTCCTTTCGGTGCGCCAGTCGTGCAGTAGTGCTGCTTGAAGTTAAGCGCAAAATTAGCAGATTCCCATGCACTCCCTGAAGATGAAGAAGATAAAGCAGTATTCGTGGAGGTAGTCGAACTCCACTCATAGGCACCATCGCTAACCTCTTGCACATACACGACTATCCAGTAATCTTCGCTCGAAGTAAGCTCCGGAGCATTGGCGAATCGGGCTGTTAGGTACTGATAGGTGCCTGTTATGCTTGCAGGGTCTACGGAACTCCTAGCCAGCCGTTCGCCAGGCTCTCCACTGGAATCACTCCACAGCTCTACGATCACCACACCGATAGCGTCAGAGGTTTTCCGAATGTTAATTTCTACCTTAGAACAGTGTCCGGTCTGTCCGGCGGTAAACACCTGTGCCAGCCGGGACGTACCACTAAACGGCTGGTCATCTGCGCCTGTCGTACTGGTAATTGACTGGTCTTGAGCTTCTCCTGCCGCATCAGAGTAGAAGTCAAAGCCTTTACGAGTCTCGTATTCTCCGAGAGCCGGAATACGTGCGTCTTGTGCAAGCCGCCATTTGTTCGTCTGTCCGTTTTTAAGAGGAAACTTATCATTGGAAACAAACGAATCCATGCCTAACGAGTAATCGTTAATTTCGAACGATTCAGAGCGGCTTGAGGATCGTGGGATCGGCCTAGAAATGCGTCTTGCCCACGGCATAGCGGTTTATCCTCATGGTTGTTGGACGGCCTACTTGCGACTGGCTGTATTTGACCACTAATTTCTGAAGCAACTCGTCATAGCGGTTGAGATGTATTCCGGCTTGGTCGTAGTTGTCTTTGACTTGCAGGACTCTCGCAGCCGCTCCCGACACCAAGAGTTCTTCAAACTCACTTGGCAATTCCGGCACGTCATTTCCACCGCTTAACATGGTTGGTTTTTTGTAGTATCTAAGCGTCAGGGTATAAGCGTTGTCCGGCTCAGGGAAAACCCGTATTGTTTCAGCATAGGTGTACCATTCCGAAGGAACGCCCCTTGGATTCACCGTCTCATTATCGGCATCTGGATGTAGCCGGTCTATCGAACGGACGTTGTTGTATGGAAGGACTTTCTGGTGCCCGTCAGAAGTAAGAATCAGATCGACCGCTTGCACGAAGTTGGCCGGAAGTCCGGAACCGTTGGTAATGTCAGACACACCTGCCGTTAAAGTGTAGTCCTGCTCCGTCTGCATAAACGGAAGGCGGTATTCGTTGTAGACATCGTTCAGCGTGTCATTGAGGTAGTTGGTTATCTCAGAGGTGGAATAACCCGTGTCACGGACTCGCTGCTGGACTTTCGTGATAATGTCCGAAAGTTGATAAGACAAGGCAAGGTCTCCGACCTGCCCGTGTTGGGTATATTATACCACAAGAAAAACCGCCCGAAGGCGGTCTCTCATCCTCACAGTCTCAGAGTCCATACTTTTTAGGTGTCTGGGCTGTACAGGTTATATTATACCATTTTTTAACCCTAGGCTCATAGCCAGAAAGCTGCTACATGGGTACTGTCTGGTGTCTTACCGTGTCCAATAGCCGAGTACGTTTATTCGCAACTGCGATACATCAGCGTTAGCGACCGCCCACTCGAAAACACCGTTAGAATCAACACCTACATTGAAAGTGCCTGCTGCAGATTCTCCGCCGGGCGCACGTAATACTATTGTTTCTGCGTTAAAGGTTGCACTGCTCCCGTTTTTTCGTACACTCAGGTTCCGACCTGCGCCCGATGCGGTTATATATGCGCTGCAATGAACCGCTACCGCGTCTGAGCTGATTTGAGCCGAAACGTCGAGGTCATGCCAGTCAGTGTCACCGGGGTCAGTATTGAGCACCTGCACGGGGTCTATAGGCACGTAGTAGGTGACATTAGCGAGCTTAGTCTTCTCGGTACTCGTGAAATGCTTGTTGGTCGAACCTGCCGTGATATCGTCTAGGTCATCGGCAGCTTTCATAAAGGCGCCAGCTGCAGCGACGTTGGTAGCATCGGTGACGTCTGCCCCGGCTTCGATTCCGTCGAGTTTGGAGCCGTCCGCTGACACGTCCCGGCCGTCAACTGTGCCATCTTTGAGCAATACGCCGTCGATGGTGACGCCAGAGCCAGCTGTGCGTTCCCGGATTGCATTAGTAGCAAGGTTGTCTCGCGCTATTATCACGGCAAGTGATGAAGAGGCAGAACCGCCATCAAGTGTCAGGTCTTCGACTGCCTTGATTTCATACCCAGAGCCAGCAATAACTCCATTGTATGAGTACTGAGCAGTGTTGCTCCCGCTCTTATTGATGATAATGTCACCATCATCTGTAATGGTCGTTTTTGATGAGTCCTGTAACAGCTTACCGGTCGTCCCGTCGAAGCGCGCTATGGCATTGTCTGTACTGGAGCCGGGGCCTGCGACATCACCCGTATTTGCAGTAAGGGAGGAAACGTCCTTGCCATCGACCAAGCCGTCTTTAATAAGTACCCCATCGATAGTCACGCCAGAGCCGGAACTCCACTCATTCACTAAGTTGGTCTTGAAGCCCTCGGCCGAGATTCCGTCACCTGTCACAGAGATATTGGATAAAACAATTTTATTAGCTGTCGACGTAGACGAGAGAACGCCGCTATCTATGGTAAACGCGTCAAAGCCTGTCCCATCGGTGTCTTTGATGAGCTTACCCGTATCGCCATCGAAGACTGCTATACCATTTGCAGTCGACTCATTGGGGCCAGTCACGTCACCTGAGCCACCCCCACCACCGCTATTAGCATCAACGTAGGCTTTCACGCTTTGCTGGGTAGGCACTTTAGTGGCGGAGTCAGAAGCCATGTCATCTTCATCAATCACAAAGCTCATGTTGGCGGTTGAGGTATCAGATTCCATCACGGCTCCAGCAGCAGCTACGTTGGTCGCATCAGTCACATCTGCGCCATCCTCGACATTGAGATGCGACAGTAAGCTAGTCTTGTTAATACCTAGCGCAATCGTGCCGTTAGAAGTGATCGGAGAGCCGGAATCTACCTCTATCCCGTCAGAGCCGGAGACGGCTACGGACGTAACTGTTCCGGCATTAGACGTATAGCCCGCGTCATTGGTGAGTTCGGAGATGTTATCACCGGATTGAAGTGCTGAATCGGCTTTAGATAGGGAGGATTGCGTACCGCTATCAAGTGCAACGGTGAGTTTATCTGTGTTTTCCGCTACGGTGTCGATTCCCGTACCACCAGCAATCGTCAAGGTATTGCCGTCAGAGATGGTCTGCGGCGTACCAGAATCACCCGCCACGGTGAAGTCATCCATACTCCCACCACCTCCTCCTGATACGGTCTCCCATGAGGCGGTCGTACCGTTCGTGGAGAGGAACTTACCGCTGTTTCCGGATTGTTCGGGCAGGACATCATCCGCATCTAAGGAAACTGCGCCCGTCTGACCATTGACCGAATCGACGGTATTTACCTCTGCACCGGCCTCGATACCGTCCAGCTTGTCTTTTAGGGCTGAAGTAAAGGCTTTGTTGGTCGTGCCATCTGTCAGGTCATCAAAAGTTGAAGGGATGGACGGCTTATTATCAAGGTCATCGTAGTCGCCGCTAAAGAGTGATGGTGTGTTAGCCAGGTCATTGTAATCACCTGTCGCAGCAACAGTAGCTAAATCCTCCGGCTGGACGGCAGTATCAGCGTTAGCAAGCTGCTGCGCGGTAGCGAACTTATGGTCTGTAGTACTGTCATCAATGTCATCGGCATCCAGCACGACAGCTCCGGTCTGCCCATTTACCGATTCAACGGATCCGCCGGATCCGCCGGAGATAGTTTGTGGGATAAATTTGCCTGTAGCGGTATCCCACGCCAACGCCTGATTATCTGACGGCGTACCGGAAATAACGACATCATCCATGTCGCTAAGTGACAGCGTAATAGCCCCCGTCTTACCTGCTACGGAGTCTACTAAGCTTGGTTTACCTGCCCCGCCAGCAAAATGTGGCTGAAAATCCTGCTTTGGCGCTTGGGAGATACCAGAGGGAGAAAACGGGTCAAGAACGAATCGCATTGACCGCCTCGCTAAGTACTAAGTATTCATGCCCGATACGGTTGCTCCAGCCATCTTCGTAGTTTCCTATGCCAAAATGATACCGCAGCGTCGTTTCATCGTTCTTTAGGATGTACCACGCACCGTTCGTGTCGGTAAAACCTACGTACTGCGTTCCATCCGGTGCGTTGTCGAGGTCTTGCGCCCGAAAGCATGTCAGATCGACGGTATCAGGCTTCTTGAGCGCATCAAGTAGTGGAGAAAAGTTAATTTCACGTTCTTCGATGACGACTTTTGGCTGCGGAACGTTTACGACCGGCGAAGGGAGTTTTATCCCTTTAATCGACTCTGCGATTTGCTCAATTGCCCCGATAATAGGCGTAAGATCTACTTGAACGGTTTCGATAGCGTCTTTAATGTCTCGGAGCTGATCGCTTTGGTGCTTATTAAGTGTCCGGCCGTCTTTGAGCAGCGCATCAAGCTTCTTCACTATTCCGGTAAGGTCGGTTGGGCGTTTTGCAAGAGATTTCCGCAGCTCTTTCAGATGAACGTTAATATCATCAAACACCTCTTGGTGCTGTGCTTCTTTCTGTGCTGTCCGTTTTGAACGGATGGTTTCAAGATGATCCAAGGCGTTATTCCAGCCCTGCCCGTGTTAGTAACATTATATCATTTTCCCCAGAGATGTTGACGGCTACTGTAGAGATGTGAGCCGTGAGAGCTATGCTGTGCGGATGCTTCATAGTCCTTGTCGTGTGGAGCTTTACCATTCGACCAATGAAGATGCTCGACAATAGACTCTTTACATCTTGCAAACACCCCTCTGAACATCGCTGTCTCAAACTGCTCAGTTTCGCTGAAGTCATGAACATACTCCGGATGAAACAGGAGGTTATCGCAATCAACACACCCGCCCTGTTCTTCGATGTACTTCCGGCTGATTAAAGCTTGTGTCCCGTTCGGGTTTAGCAGGTCATCCGGCACGATAACCGAATAGTCTTTGGTGAGTGCTAAGAGCGGCGCAAGCCAATTAGGGTGAAATTTACTGTCGTCACTCCCGGTAAACAAATACGGCTCGGTAGTTTTGCGGTACATGGTATTCATGCGGGTCACGTAGTCAGTGCTCCCCTCGTCCTCGATGAGCTGTGCGTCCATTTCCCGAATAATCTTCCGTGAGTCCTCATTTTGGGTCATGAAGTAGATTTCATGCTCCTCTGGTGTGGTTTCACGGATGTTTTCAATCAACCCTTTAACAAGGTGAGTTCTGTTGAGGTGCGGGATAAGGATAGCTACAGCCATTCCGGATTTTCCAGTGTCCATTGAACAGTCCTTTTGAGTGATTCTTCAAATGGAATAGGGTGCGTCCATCCGGCTTGCTTTAGCTTTTCTCCGGACATGGCATAGCGTAAATCATGTCCTGGGCGGGCTTTGTCTGCGTCCAGCAGTTCGTACTTCAGAGGCTTCCCGATAATCTCTGCAACCTTTTGAGCGATAGTCAGATTGTCGTATTCTACTTCCCCGACAACGTGGTATTTCGATGGTTCGGTAGATTCCGGGTATTCATTCGGAATAATGTGCTTGGCGATATGCAGGAGGGCATCTGCTTGATTGCGAGCGTGGAGGTAATGCCGCATACCAGGCTGACCATTTTTAGCGTGTATCTGGACGGTTTCGCCGCCTAGCACCTTTTTCACAATTAATGGGATGTACTTCTCTGAGTCCTGTCGTTCTCCGAAGATATTCATAGTATTGGTGATGATTATAGGCACTCCGTAGGTTCGCCAATACGCAAACCCTATCGCTTCTTGTGCGGATTTCGAGGCGGCGTACGGAGACGAGGGATAGTGCGTATCCCATTCCGAGTGCGCTCCTTCTCTTGCCGGACCATACACTTCATCAGTCGATACATGGATAAACTTGCGGGGCTTGATCTCTCTTGCCAATTCCATCATGTACAGCATCAGATTGACGTTGTTTTGGATGAACGGAACAGGATCTTCAATCGAGCGTAACACGTGCGATTCACTGGCAATATTGATGATGATGTCTATTCTTGGAAGTCGTTTAATAAACACGTCAGAGAACGGAACGGTCAGGTCATGCGTCAGCACCGTTACTCTATCTTTGTTCTTCTGATAATGTTCGGAGTCAGCGATTCTCTCTCCAACTCCTTTATGACGGAACGATTCAATACAGACAATGTCCCAATCCGTATTGACCAATAAATGCTCCAGAACATGCGAGCCGACAAAGCCGGACGCTCCTGTTAATAAGACCATTCTTTTGCCTCCTTATCTTTGGTACTGATGTGTGTAATTGGTAGCGGCCAGTTGATTGTTAGTGGATTACACCCAAAGTCTCCAGCGGGGTTGTATTCTCCGTCCATTGCATAACAGACAATAGAATCCTCCAACGCCTGAAAGCCATGTGCGTAACCTTTAGGGATTTCAAAGATGTTCTGGGCGGTGGAGTCTATCACCCGTTCCTCTACCGCACCTGTTTCTAAGTCCATACGTACGTCATAGATTTTTCCAAACGGAACCCAAACCCACTTTGTGACAAATGGCTCTTGGTAGTGCAGCCCTCGCACGGTTCCTTTCTTGCTAAATGATTGGTTGATCTGCTTGATGTCGGCTCGGATAACCTCTCGGAACGTGCCTCTATCATCGTGATGAATCATAGTCCTGCCTCCTTGAGACGGTCATCATAGCCTCTATCGGTCATGGTCTTTTGGTAGTACTCCGGAAAGTCTTTCCAGTTGCTAGTGTTAGCAAACGTCCTGCCTAAGTTTTCAGTCATATGTCCGACAAGATAGCCTCTTGCTTTGATCAGACTGGAAAACTGTGAATCTTCTTGCAGAGGACTATTCCGGCCGTCATTCCACATCAGTTCCGGATAGCGCACTCCCTCATCCCACAGTTTCCGGCGGATAATGTTCGGGCCGCCGACGCAGCCAGGCCACGGGTTTAGCACCTTGCCGTTAATCTCCATCTCCCGCAGTTTGGCTTTAGGGTCTTCTATGGCCTCATGATCGAGTCCTAATTGTCCAAGTTCGGGAATTTTCTTGAAGTAATCGGCGGCGGTATGATCCCATCCCTTCATAAGCTGCATGTCATTATCCAGTCGCATAAGATGGGTTGCTCCGGTGTATTCTTTCAGACCTGCTTCCCATGCAATATTTGCGGCCTTGCCAGGATAGTAGTTCTCCGGATTGAAGATAATCTTGTCGATTCGTTCCCGCTTCTCATGCCTTTGTAAGTACTCAACCGTTCCATCTGTCGAAGCGTTGTCGATCACCACGAGGTAATACGGCACGTCAATCGTATTCCAGAAATAGCGGAGTGTTTTGCGGGTATAGGCTAGACGGTTATAGGTGATGAGACATACTAATAGATTCATTCCATGCTCCAATCCACCACAAGGGCTTTCTTGGGCGCACGTTTACCGAGCTTCTTGCGGATGAGTTTACGGGCGTGTTCTTCACTGGTGTTGATTGTTCCGGAAGGTGTGATAATTTCTACTAAGTTGCCTTTTGGCTGCACAGGCCAGCTTTTTACCGTATTCAATAGATGGCCTTTGATAACCAGCGTCCATTCCTCTATCTGGTGCGCTCCGTTGTTGCTTCCGGCTTTGCCAAGGGCTTTGAGTTTGCGCTGTCCAAGAGTCCGAGGTATCTTGTGTATCGGAATATTCCGGCGGTACAGTTCCATACAGAAGTTCACATCATGCAGCCCATAACCGATAGAGGTTGATCGAACGGGCTGCATCTTCAGGAAGTCTCCATAATTCTTGATGTTCCACTTCACATCGGTACGGAAATACGGTGCGGTGAGTTCGTCGAACACTTCACGTTTTACGAGCAGACAACCAGTACCGCAGAAGATAACTTGTTTACCAACACTGAATACTGCTCCCCGTCCATTTTCATTAACTGGATAATCTGCCGTAACTACCGCTTTGTCCTTTTTGAGCATGGTTTGTAAGGTGTTTGGCGGGATAATCATGTCATCTTCTACAAACCACAGATGGGTAATTTCAGGATTCTGTAATGCTTCTGTAGTGGGAGTTTCAAAACAGTCCGGTATCGGTTTGCGGTGTGCGAAGTAAAACTTGTGCGGTATATCTTTCACGTTCTTCAGGACTTCCTCGGCGGTGCGAGAGAACATCAAACCTCTGGAGGGAAGAATAACGGCGACTTTAACGGACGACATCGTAGCTCCTTCCATCGTTTAGGTAGGGCTGGTTGTTCTCGTCATACGAGATAAACGGCGGTTTATGCTCCCAAATCTTCACCTTTCGCACCCGATTCAGCGCCCCTCGGAACAGTTCAGCGTTTTCTTCGGTGATCATGCCGGATACGAGGTCTCTGCCAACTTTGGTTAGTTCGTAAATCTCATGCGCTCCCTCGTTCGTACCCTTGCCGCCTAATTGCCGGAGCTTACGTTGTCCGGCGGTTTCCGTCATGACGTAAATCGGCAATCCGGCGCTGTAAAGTAAGAGTCCAAAGCGCAAATCATGCAAACCGTAGTAGACTTTATCGAGTTTCCGAGGCCAGAAGTGGATGGTGTCAGTATCTATAAACGGGTCAAAGGTTGTGTCGGTTCTCCATACTGGTTGTTCCATCTGCTGCAAGACTGATTTCGCTACCAACAAGAATCCCGTACCCGTCCAGAACGCCATGCCTTGCGGATCGTGCAGACACGTTGAGTCTCCGTCTTGTTGGAACGGGTAATCCAGTGCGACGACAGGATAGCGAACAGCGAACATTTTCTTGAGTATCCCTTTGGGGATAATCATGTCGTCTTCGCAGTAGAGAACGGCGTATACGTCCTTGTCTGCGAGTACTTTTTCAGTTGGTTCGTTAAAAGCTTCCGGCAAAGGCCGCTCGTGAGCAAAGAATATCTCGTAATTAAGTCCTTCAAGTTCGCCCAGCAGCTCCTCAAAGGTTTCCGAAAACAACAAGCCACGGCTCGGTAGTACTACCGCTAATTTGTCCACGACTATTCTCCAGGTTGGAGTTCTGGATATTCAGTGCGAAGCTGCTCAATGAGCTTCTTGACCATAATGATGCCGTCCGTAAATTGTGCGACAGTGTTTTTATGCTCGGAGAGGTTGTTATTACCCTTTAGTCTCAAAGCTTCTTTGTCGCTTTGCTGCAATCGGCGGGCATGAATGACGTTGACCCGCTCCCGCCACGCCTGTGATTCAAGTTCTTCGAGTTGCGCCTGTAAAAAAGCCAGCTTGCGGAATGGAGTTGGCTCCGCTTCTGCTGGTATGTTGAATTCTTTTACGGTCTCTTTATCGACAGCCAGAGGGTTGTCTATCACTTTGTATTCTTGGGAGGCATCAGCCATGAGTAATACTCCGACCTGCCCGTGTCAGCCAGTAGTATAGCAGAATGTACTAATTTTTCATACAAAAAGAGAGGTCAGAACGACCTCCCTTAGTGCGATTCGACAACAGACTAGTGCTTGAGCACGAAGCCGAAGCCGTCTCGAAGCTCCTTGATGCCGTACAGAACGTCCACGGTCACCAACCAGCCCAAGTATTCCTGCTTGTACTGAGATTGGGTGCGTGGGGTCTTCTGCATAGCAACAGCGAAGGACTCCTTGTGGAAGAACAGCGAGTTGTACTCGTCCGTAGCGGTGTCGAGGTACACGAGGTTTTGGCTCATGAACACGTCAGCGCCGTAGATTCGTCCAATCTTACCGTTCTTGATGGAGTTGCTGTCACCACCTACGCCAAGTGCGTCATAGCGAACGTACTTGTCGATAGCTAACAGTTCCTGCTCACCCTTAGGATGAACAACGATGGAACGGTCAGAGCGTGGTGCTTTGTTTTCGCTCAGGTAGCGGTTAACGGTCAGAATGAGGTTGTCATTGATAGCCGTACCGTATGCGCCGTAGCCGTCAAAGGCATCGGTCATAGCCTGTGCGATGTCAGCGTCAATCTTCTCAGCGATTGCGTAAGCAGCCGCCTTCGTGTAGTCGCTTCGCAGGTCATACTGTGCTTGAGTCGCTGCGATGTCTTCTACTAAGAATGAGCTTTCGTAGTGTTTGTCTATGTTTATGGTTGTTTTTGTTTCGGTGTTGTAGTTCAACGTAACGACAGTGTTCTGCGCCTTCAAGTTAGCTGAGATTGCAGATACATTCGGGATTTCTACGGTCTGACCCTTGCTCTGAACTTCACGGTCATAGTGTTTGATGAGCGGAAGCAGGACAAGGTTGCTCTTAACGAACATAAGGACTTCGTTCGCCCATACATTCGGAGCAAATACGTCAGCAGCAGTCGTACCGATGTTTACGTTACCTGAACCATATGCGCCAGTTGTGGACATAATGTGGTTCTCCTATTTAGTTTCGTGCTGCCATAGCCCGGTTGATAGCGTCATAGTTCTTCCGGAACCATTCCTGGCCGTTCTGCGCTACGAGCTGGTCAACGTTTTGCGGAGTAATGCTTTGGGAGTTCACGGAACTCGATACGGCATTTCCCCGTGGCACGGCGGCGGTTTGTTTGTGGGCTAAGGACTGAAGGGCTTCCTTCTTTCCTTGGGACTTCACAGCGTCCAAATTGCTTGCCTTTACCACCGCATAGAGAGCTTCGAGGTCTCCCGCTAGGTGAGGGCGTTTTACGAGTTCAGCTACCATGTCCTGTTCAAGTTCCCTTGCGTCAGGATGTGCGTTGAAAAAGTCACGAACCGCTTCTTTTACCTCCACACGCTGGACTCGTTTAAGCAATTCCGGATCTTGTCCGGTAGAATCAGCAATCTGCTCGGCGTACTCGTCTGAAGTATTAGTTAACGACTTCTCTAGTTCGCTGGCTTTTTGCCGTGTTCGCTGGTACTCCGCATTGTTGTCGTAGGCAATTTTGAGTAGTTTCTGTTCCCTCTCGGAAAGCTGTGAAACGTCCTCAATGCCTTGACCCTTTGCAAAGCTCTGGAGCTTTTCGTCTATACTGGGTAGTGAATCCTCTGATTCGCCCTGTGTCGATTCGCTCGGTTTATCGGTGGATTGAGATACCGCCGTCTCGTTGTCGTTCTGAACTGGTAGTGCTGTATCAGCGCCAGTATCTTGAGCGACAGATTCGGTAATGGTTTGTTCTTCCATCGTAATCCTTTTTCTGTCCCCTGCCCGAATGGGGAGACTAGAATATACCGGGCAGGTATAGAAAGTAATCTTTCCGTTTAGTTTTTAAACTAATCCTAGTCTCTCCGTTCTGATAGGTGACAATTAGAAAGCTTTACCGCCTCCTCTCTGCCACAAGGCTGTCTATGTGGAGTTTCACGGAACGGATTCCTCTCGCCTGCTGTGCTGCGTCTCTGGCGTTTTCCGGTGTCGTCTCGGCGGATTCATGTCGTGCGGTAATTTCAGAATCAAGCCACTTCATAAACTCCGCTCCGGCTTCGCTTTTTAAGAAGAATGTCTGGTAGGCTCGTCGTAAGTCGGCAGTTTTCACAGCATCATCTCCGTAGGCTCTACAGGGTCAAGATGAAACAACTCACCCGTTAGCGGATCAGGTGCTACGTCCATCATCGGCTCACCCATGCTTGGATCGGTCATACCGCCAAAACTCATGCCGGGGTCGGTCATTTCAGTAATCGGCTGCACGAGCATGTTCACCTCATCGGGGTCCAGGTCAAAGGAACGCTGTAAGACCATCTTCTTCAGCTCCACTTGGTTAATATCTTGGTCTCCAAGGAACATAGCCATCAGCTCTTTGGCTTGCATCGCCTGTTCCCGTTTGTCGTTTTCTATAGTGATGTCGAGCTGTACCCTTGGTTCGTAGTCGCCTTGGAACTCGCTTGGGTCAAATTCTTCCCACCGTGCGCCGTCCTTGCCAAGAATACGTACCATCATCGGCTCAGTGACATAGAGCTTAATCATCTCGAAGATGATTCTTCCCATCCGGTGGAAGTATTCGTTCTCTATCTGGGTAATTTTCAGTCCGATTCGCTGTCCAGCTCCGGCTATCTGTGCTTGGATTTCAGTTGCGGTTGTCTTCCCGCCTTCAGCACCAACACCCTTCACAATCTCGTTACTAGCGGTCGTTTCCCGTATCTCGTTCTTGATGTTCATGCGCTCGTTAAAGGCATCCGGCGGAATGGGTCGCTGCGGGATAGGCTGGAGTGCGCCGGCTTCGACCGGATAGGTCGCACCGGGGATGTTCTCGATTTCCTCTAGTAAGTGAGCGTATTTCGGGTCGAGTGTGTACATCTGGTTGAGCGTAAACGTCACCGAGTCAATGTTCTGATTAGTGATGTCGTTAAGCAGTTCCTGCTCGTCACCAATAATGTCCACTTCACCTTTTGCGTAAAACAGCGATTCGTCCACGTAGTCTCTGGCGGCCGCAAACGGCATAATGCCTTTGGGGAATTCCTCACCGTTCGCACGAGCTTTCGCCTTGAAGTAGTTCTCAGCATCTTCAATCAACACAGAACGGTTAGCCACTGATATGACCGTATCCTCAGTCCAGTATTCAATCACCTCTACTTGGTGTTTTTCCGGCTCTTTTACCGTCGAGCCGTACCACATGTCTTTTTCCTGTTTGTCAGTGTTCTCGCCCTGAGAGCCTTCTTTGATTTGGTCGAGGTTTTTGTATTTGGGCTTCATTTCACCCGTTTCGGGGTCAATGACTTGAAAGCTTTTTAACTCGTCAATCGTAGTCAGATACCTTCGCCCCATGTATCGGGCGGTTTCCAGGCTCGAAGCCGTCGGGTCAATAAAGAAGTCCCTGAGAGGCACGTTTATCATCCGTGGATGGTCGCCGTCCCAATAGAAATAGTCCACTCCCACGCCAAGTTTCAGCATGGAGCGGCCAGTGTTGATAACTTTTATTGAGTATTGATCTTTATCCCAATAGAAATCTACTAAAGCGTTTAAGATGTCAGTTTTCTGGTCTGGCTTCTCTTTTGGCGGGAGGTAGTTGAATTTCGGCTTCGCTCCAAAGAGTGCGGAAGTCATCGTTTCCACCGTGGAGAATACCATCGGCACGAACGTATCAGTTATCCCATCATACCCACGTTTCACCCGTTGGTTGTTGTATAAACGGTGGTTATTCTCCCACCTAGTATGCCACGAACCAGCGACGTACTCCCATGCCGCCTCAAAATCTTTCAGTACTGTTTCAAGCGTGTTTGTCTGCTTTTTAGGAGTGCGGGCTTTAGCCACCGATGTAGCTCCACCTGCCCGTGTTGATGGTATTATATCATACCTAACGTCCATATTTCCTCTGGAGCATGTTCTTCGGCTTATAGGCGTGGATGTCGGTCTTCGTGTTAAATGATGAGAGTGCGTAGCGTACTGCGTCTAAAGCGTGATCCATGCCATCTTCCGGTACAGCGAGTTGTTTACCGTCACGATCTGATTTCCACATGTAACTGCGATACTCTTTAATGAGGTTAGTTGACCGCTTTGTAACACTGATTTGCTGCGCCTGTATGTAGTTAATGCCTTGCGTGACAGAGCCTTGCCCTTTCTGCGCCGGAAGAACATTGATGCCGTACAGTTTCAGTTCGTCTATGCTCTTTGGTTCTGCGGAGTCTGCTATAAGGAGCGTATGCGGTTTGGGAAGATTGTTTATAACGTCCGCAATTGCCTTGTTGTGCATACCCGTACGGTAGAGCTGTTCGTCCAAGATGTACCCGCCGTTGTAGTAATAGACATCCACCACCGCAGCCGGATCGAGTGAATACCCAAAGTCCAATCCCCTCCGCTCTAAACGAGCCTCAAAGGGTATATCGTCAATAATCTGCCAGTCTCGGTAAATTTTACCCTCGACTTCGCCACGTTTGCCCTGTCCATACACCCGCCACCAGTTCTTGTTGTTCTTCCGTTTTTCTATTTCCTGCACGATTGCCGCATCTAAAGCTTCATTGTCCTCATAAGTAAGAATGATGAATTCACAGTCAGGGTCAGTGGTCGTAGGCACAGGCTCGTCATTCAACCCATATTCTTCGTACATGTAGAAGTCGCTGGTCGGGTTCCAGTCGGCGATAGCGAACTCACGGGTACGGATAAGCAATTGTTCCCATGCCTCTTTTGGTACGTTGTTTGCCTCATTCACGAACAGACGATCACGCCGTGGTCCACGTACCTTGCTTGGTTGATCGGCAGAAAAGAATTCCATCTTACTGCCAGTCTCGAACGTGTAGGTATAATCGGTCTTACTCCATAGGTCATCCCTGAAATAGCCGTGTTCCTGCATAATGTTCAAGAAATCCCTCATCGCTCCTCGTCTTAAATGCGGAAAGCTCTCTGAAACAATTGATGTGAGTGTTGGCTGCTTATCAGACTGCGCCTTGGCGATTAGGTAGAGCAGAACGGAAATAGTTTTACTAGCACTTGTTCCCCCTGCTATTGCCCGTATACGCTTGGTAAGCCGTTTAATCTTCTTCGTTGCTGTCGTCTCTACGAACATCGGTTACATCCATTATTGGTTTTGGTAGTTCTTTTACCCGCAAGTCCTGCTCCGTCTTGTCCCGCCAGCCGTAGTTGTTTTTGAGGTTGAATATTGGTCCGGTTACATTGGGTGCAGTAAACAGTGTTTGCTCAACAAATGCCTCACATTTATCCAATGCACCTTTAATCGAGTCAACAAACTCTGGCCGTTCTGAGTATTCCCTCAGTGTTTCTCGGCTTGTTCCAAGAAAAGTTGCAAGGCCGGTAAATGTATAAGGTTTCTGTTTAGTCATGACCTTGTGTGTCACTTCCACGAGATAGTTAAGCCCATGTTCGTCTTTAAGGAGCTTGCCGTCTTTGTCTCTTGCTTCTACCCATTCAGTCACTTCTTCCATGTGCGGGTCACAATCAGCAAAGTAAGCGTCAATCTTTTCTTGAAGCTCCTGTACGGTCTTAAACTTGAGTGGCCTTCCGCCGGGGTGCTTCTTGCTCATGTATTCTCCTCCACTATCTCGATAATCTCTCTTAGGTACTCAGTGAGGGGCTTGTCGGGGTCGCTGTAGGGGCTTTGGATTGCTTCAAGGACGTTGAGGATCTCGATGTGCCACCTCACAACTTTCATGGCTATGCCGCATCCCCCGGGACAAAGGATGTGTAATTACCTTCAGAGTCCCATCCGAACTCCCCCTGTCCCTCGACTTCCGGCGGCTCAGGTCGAAGGATGTCCAGGACTCGGGTTATGCCTTCCAAAGACAGCAAGGCGTCCTTGTCTGCCATGCGGCGCAAGGTGGCTTCTGTTTCTTCGGGGTAGGCTTCCATGTGCTTCTGGAAGCGGTGGTTAAACTCCATGATTCCTCTCCTCTTAAGAACTACCGAGGGAGGAAATGGGGCGGACTATGGATAGAGTTGAGTCCAGAGTATTCTTCTGTGTGCTTCGCTATGTGAACAACTATTTGTTTGGCGCCAAAATAAAAGAGACTCCGCCCCGTGCCTCACGCAAGGTGCAGAGACAGAACCGGTGGGTTAGTTCCGTCCCTCGGTAAGTCTTAAATTGTTAGGCCAGCGGTTAGGAGAACAAATGTATGCTTCAATTATACCGAATTGCTCGCTAAAAAGCTAGTGATAATAAAAGGAGGGATTACTCCCTCCAGTACGGTTCATGCAAACCTCTGAGCAATCGGCGGTTGCGCCGTTCTTTGTTATAAGTCTGATTTCAACCTTGATAATCTCGCTCATCATTCTCTCCCTTTAGTGTCTTGAGGCGGTCAGCGATATAGATCCACATCTTTGAAGCTCGACCTTTATGCCAATCGTTCTTGGCAGTCTCATAACCGAGAGTGTTCAGCTCATCAATTCGTGCCTCCTCTACCTTAGAGGCGATAAGGGCTTCAATGCGGGCTTTGGCTCCTTTCATTGGCTCGCCACCAACAAATACTCCATAATTTTTAGCAGCTACTCCGTGTCCATACACTTCGTTACAGAGGTTTTGCAGTATCTCATCCAGCTCGCTATTAGTTGTATTGGGCTTAGGGGCGGTCATCTTGTTGTCCTCCTATCGGGAAGGCAAGGTGGACATCCTCTTGAACTGCCTCAAGAGTAAAGCCAGCAAGCTCTTCGTGTTCATAATCGCCGTGTTCATCCGCTATGACCCGTGTCTTTAGAGGCATGATGTGGCCGTTGGCTTCTAGGCAAAGCTTTCGCACAGTCGGGTAGTCGCGCTCATAAATTGCTACATAGCCAAGGTACTCGCCACCTCGATACAGCTTTAGTTTTCGGTAGTCGCTCATCACTCACTCTCCTTTATATTAGATTGCTCTGACAGTTTCAATATCGTTGATAGGTGTTTTAGGGTAATCTTTTCTGGGTTTTTAATCCAACTATTTACTGTCTGTCTTGATACCCCACACCTTTCAGCAAGCTCTTGCTGGGTGATTGGTAGTTTTACGTAGGTGTCAAAGTATTCGAGGCACATCTCAATAGACTTGTCTGCCAGAAAGCCGATGTATTGGCGGTCAGGGTCGCCATAGTCAATCGTGCGTTGATATAACTTGATTAGGTCTTTGCGTAGTCTGTCTTTATTCATCACTGCCCCCATCTAGTTCTTTGCGAACCAAGTCTTTAGCCATTTCATTATTTGCCCAAACTGTCATATCGTTCAGGGCTTTTTTCCTTGCCAGCTTCTCACGGTTTGAAATGAGTTGTTCGGCTCGTTCAATTAAATTGTCACGGTAACGTATGTACAGTGCATCTTTTTCGTCATCTGATAATTCTTTGAAGTCAGGGGAGAGAGCGTAATCTATACCACCGCCCCATATACGCTCCAACGCTTCTCGTAGCTCGTCTGTAGTGTCTTTTCTCATAGCTCTGCCTCCAGTTCTTTTAGGGTTTGGGATAGCTCGGACTGAAGCTTTTTATCCCGTTCGTTCATATAGCCCATGCCCTTATTAAGCCTGTTACTACTCACCAGCCCGCCCCACCATGCACCAGCACGTCGGTTCTCATCTATACGAGCCTTGGCTATCTCTTGTTGGATAAGCCCCACTAGGTCATCTTCAAAGGCGTGTATCGGATAGCCAGCGTCTGTATTACTTGGACGGCGTAAGTTGCGTAGTTGCTCTCGTAGCTCGTCTGTAGTGTTTTTGCTCATACCGCCTCCTCGCTCTTAGGGTTCTGGGTGAGTTGGGCTAAGTCATCACGAACCTTTTTCTCGTATTTATCACACTTTTCGCAATCACAACCCTCGCTAAAGCTGCCACCGACTTGACCACTTCGTATGTATTTTATGCAGGTATCAACTGCTCGCTCCCTTACCTCTGCTAATAGCTTGAGCTTTTCGGTGCGGATATGGTCGTTGATTTCGTGAGCAACAGCAATCATTAAGCCTTTATTATTTGGTGGTACGTCCGCCCAAGGCACTGCACTTGCTTTTCTAGTCTTATAGCTAAACGCAGGAGCTAGACGTTCGTAAGTATCGTGAAATAGCTTTGCGAGCTTTTCATCTTCGCTAGCTTGATTGGTGTCTGTAGTGTTGCTCATACATCAGTCCTTTCTTCTTTTAGTGGTGGGGCTGTAAGTCCGATAGGCTCTCTGAACTCCCACTGTTTGTGGCTGGCGTAACTTTTCAGTAGTTCGCACAGCAATACCTTGTCGCAACCGTCAGCTTCTGCCATCTGGTCAATCGTTTGTGCCAAGAAATCAAAGTTCTGTAGGGTTTGGTTTGTGCCTGATACGTCTTGTCGGTATTCAATACTTCTGTGCATCATAATTCATCTCCTATTTATTAGTTATTTAGTTGGTGTAGCTAGGATTCTTCTCACCCTATTCAGTATTGCCGTCCGCTTCCTAGCATTTTGCTGACGCTCCATATAAAAGCTGTGTCGTTCTTCGCATGGTTTACACATGTCATCAACAGGCTTTCCAAATTCTGAGCGATAGATACATTGCGTTGGTTGCTCTAAGTAACCGTTACTCTGCATATTCCGACACTCGTAAGTTTCGTGAAATTTTACAATCTCTCGCTTTTTTGCAGTTTGACTATCTTTCAAACGGAACCATTCCTGCATAAGAGTTTCAACCTCGCTCATATCATTCCTTTCAATTAGTTATTTAGTTGGGGAGCGGAACTTGCTTAAAGCTATCAGCCGCATATCTTCTAGGTGGCGTTCTGTTGCTGCAAGTTTGCCCTCTGCGATACTGTCTTTGTTGGTCTTAATACCTTTACTTGCGAGAGCTTCTGCAAACGCCTGTAACTGGTCATCTGACATTACTGCAAAATATAGCTCATCCTCTTTACATACAGCACCTTCTGGAATAGTTTGAGCTGTTCCATCATTCTTAATGAATACCGTTCCATCCTTCCTATGCTGAAAGAGGAACACTCTGTAATTAATCATCCCTGGTACTTGTTGTATGTGAACTTTGAAATCTCCGAACATCTATTCCTCCTTAATGTAATGTTAGTTCTATTAGCTTTGGGTTGGGGTTAAATCCCTACCTTTACGAGCGTTCGGCATCCACAGTTCTGACATTTCTGAGCAATTGCCAAAGTGCCTTTGTTAATTGTGTAAGTGCGACGCTCTCCGCAGTTAGTGCATCGTAGCGTCATGATGTAGGTGCCTAAGTCGAAATCCATACTCATTCTCCTCATTAGCTTTATTGTTTAGAAGCGCAGGGGAGGGAGCAGACGGCGACCTGACATCGTTTCTATAGTCGTCTGTCAGGAACATTTACGCTAAAGGCCGCTTCCCGAAGGTAGCGAAGTCCCGAAGGAATTTCTATCCGCTCCCACTACTACGCTCTAATTGTTTAAGGTGCTGGCGAGGGGTTAGCTTGCATCTAAAAGTCTCCTATTATTTCAAGGCACACGAGCTAACCATATCCTCGCCTGCTTCTGGACTTACATAACCTTTTCAAGGACTGATGGGTTAATGCCAGAGGTTAATACGTTACGTTAATTTGCTTCTCTACCCGTTCCACCTGCTCCCGTAGCTGCTGGATAGCGTAGTGCTGGCCTAAGTTGGTGAGGCTGATTACCAGCAGCAAGAGGGCGAATAGTAGGGTTATGAGGCGGGTCATAGTTCCTGTAATTTCTTTACTGCGGCTCTAGCGGCTGCTTTGTCCTTGTAGCTAATGTGGTGGTCTTCTCCATGTGCGAGCGTATAAGTAACATTGCCTAAGTCGTCGATATATATGCTGGCAATTTGTTCAACGTTCACGAGTATGACAAAATCCTTGTCATTAGATATGTTGATGAATTTGCTCATGTTTTTCTCCTTTATCTCAACTCCGGCTTAAGTTCTAACAAGTGCCAGTGTGAATGTGTTTTAACTGATTGCATGTTGGTGAAGTTCATCTCTAATCGGTGAAACTTGCCCAACTCATTCTGTCGCTTTGCGATATGTTGAAGCTCCCTAAGCTGTGGGA
Organism: uncultured Candidatus Saccharibacteria bacterium; assembly: GCA_964507855.1. GTDB lineage: Bacteria > Patescibacteriota > Saccharimonadia > Saccharimonadales > CAZDQS01 > CAZDQS01. Next base: position 134,875 of record CAZDQS010000002.1, read on the forward strand.
TGGTGTAGTCCCAAAACTGTACGTTTGGCTGCTTCAGTACAATTAAGTCGTGGTCATGGTCACCAACAATTACGTCATGCGGATAGCCGTTTTTTATGATGCAGAAATGCTCGCCGTCCCACAATCTTGGTTCTTCCAGCAGGTTCTTCAGCCTTCCTGCAAGCTTGTCGGCTTGGTAGCGGGCTTCTAGTTCGGGGGTTCGCATGGTCATACCACTCTCCGTTCTAAATCATAGGTTTCGACTTTGCCGCACTTACATTTACGTTGCTTCAGGGTATCTTGGGCTGTTTTGCTTCCAGCGCTCAAGAGTACCTTTTGCTCTACTAGTTCTTCGTACTTGTGGATGTGGGGTTCTGTTTTGGGTTTCATATCAACGCCATCAGAATATTAAAGACGCTAACCAAGGCCATTATCATTGCCCACGTATACTTCTCCTCATATAGATATGAAATTGCTAAGGCTAATGCCCCGCCCGCTATAAAGCTGCTCGCAATATCGTAGCCATTCATTTCTTCTTCCCCTTCTTCGGCTTTACTTCACCCCACTGGTCATCTTGTCCGTAGGCGTGGCCGTGAATGGATGGATACTCTGATTCAGCCTCACGGGCGAAGATCCGGGCGCCGTGGTTCTCGCCTAAGTCATAGAGCAGGGTGTACAGTCTGCTGCCGTAAAGTTCCGGTTGGTTAAGTTGTCCCTCGACTTCTTCAAGCCGTTTCCAGACGTAGATAAGGCACACCAGCACGACCAACAGCAGCGTGGTTTCGATGCCGAGGTGAGCTATCAGCAGCGCCAGCACAATAAGTACGGCGGATATACTGCCTAGCAGAAACCAATCTATGCCCCGTAATGATTCCTTGAGCGTTTTCACTTCTTCCCCCTTAGTTTCCTGCCCAAAATGGCTTGATAATGTTGAAAGCTGATAAAACGATAAAGCCTGACGAAAGACCGACCAGGAGCCATATAAGCCTCCGGGCGCTTTCTAATGCGGCGTTCTGGTGGTTCGCTTTCCAGCCGTTGAAAGAACTTAAACCCTTCATCGTACCCTCCTTGCATGTGGCTAGCCCTCCTTGTAGCGTCGGCTGATGCGGCCACCCTTAGCGCCCGCGATACGAGCCAGCTCACGGTTGGCATAGAAGCCGCCGGTGCGGCCTTTCTTACCTCCCAAAGCGCCTATCTTGGCGTAGTAGTTCTCGCCGTATTTTTCTACATTCGTTTTGGCGGCTCGCTGTCCACCGATTTTGGTTCCTGCCATTAGCTGTCTCCTTTTACCTTGTCTAAGCTCCGGCTGCCCTTGAGCGAGTTGCAGAAGTAACAGGCCGGTTTAATGTTCTTGCTATCTGTCCTGAGTTGTGGCGCTCGTGACTTGGGTACTACATGCTCTAAAGTGAGCGTATCTATATCTAAGTTCCGTATGCAGTCTGGTGAAATTTGCAAATAGCACACCCATGGCCCCGGATTGTCCTTAATCCAGCCGTGCCGGAACTCCACCCATTCTTTCGCCACCTTGCCCATCCGCTTGATGGGCTTTCTTGGCTTGGCGTATCTATTAAATTGGCACTTGCCGCAATATCGCTGGGTTGTTGTATAGCGAACGAACGTATGCCCACAACCGACGCACATGTACTCCGGCATTACTCTGCCAGCCTCCACCTCATCACTTGCCTGCCGTTACTGGACTTGCGCTTGCTGCGTGTCCAGCCGTCGGCTACAAAATCTTTGTCCTTAAAGACGCTGCCGGTTATGTTGACGTGTAGGTAGTCCGGCCGGGGATAGACAGCTAAGATGTCCTCTATGGTGATGTATGGTTTGTCCCGTAAGAGGATTCGGGCTTGCCATCTCGCCCCGTCCAACCACTCCTGTTTACTGAGTGCAAATAAGTCCTGCATTGTCTTTGGTTGTTTGCGTGTTGCCCACATGATTTTTACCCTCGATTAGTCTTGTAAATTCTGCTTCACGTAGCCGATAAACTTCTCCATCTTTTGGCTGTAATACTGCTCGAATGTCAGGTCGGTTCTACCTGACTGCTGATACTCGACGTAGATAACTGCCCGGAGGCGTTGACTAGGCGTCTTACCGCCGGTGTCTCGGCGGATTTCTGCCAGCTCCAGTGAGTCGTCATGCTCCTGCTCGGAGAACAAGAGCCAGCCGAACTTCTGGTAGTAGCCCATCAGCAGGACTTTTTGTGCCTCATCCAGCTCTTGCGTGACGAACCGTACCGTCATGCTGCCGTCCTTGCGCGGACTAATCCCGTCCACAACCGCCGGTACTTGAAATGTTTTCACCCTATACCCCTCTCATTACTTGCCGTAGTCCATAACGAACGCTACTTGCTGTTCGACCTCAGCAAGAAACTTAGTTACCTCTGCTTCTAGTTCTTTGATGTAGTCCTCATCCCGATAGATGCGGACGGTAATCATCTGAGCGTTTTCCGGCAAGCGCGGGTCATAGCTGATGAAGTCGCACCACTGCCGTTCGGTTATCCAGAGCTGCCCCATCACTTGGTCGATGTACTGCTTGGGGAGTTGTCCGGTCTTTAACGTCTCAACGTGCGTTGCCGTGTTTGGGCATTTAATCTCTACCAGCCCGTCACTGCCTACGAGTCCATCGGGGCTTGCACCAGCGTCGATACTGTCGTGCAGCCAAAGGCTCGTTGCTTCTACTTCATTGCCGGTTTGCAGGCTGTAGTTGAGCAGCGCCACCGGCTCGTTGTCGATGCCCCACTGCATAGCGGCTGATATGAACGGCTCCGGTGCCGTGCCGGTGAGCCGTTCGGTTACTAATTCAGCCGCGTAGTTCTTGCGGGATGCCGCATAGCCGGTGCGGGTGCGGGCGTTGATGTCGTTAAAGCGGCTGGCTGTGGCTTTGCCGAGCCGTGCCTGATACCACTCAGGCGTCCGCTGCTCCACTTCGATTACTTTCGGCATCTTTCAGCTCCTTGATACGTTGGTTGATGATTGGTGTTGCTTCCCGTTTCTGTTCAGGATTCAGCCGTGCCAGTATTTCCGCGAACTCCTCTCGCTTGGTTGCTGCACGAATGTCGCTGATGGCCTGCTCGAACTGTTCCTGCTTGTATTGCTCGAACTCCTCCATTTCCTCGGTTGTCGCAATTTGCCCGTTGTTGAGGTAGCCAAGCAAGGCCAGCGCCCGTCCGACGGCGACGGTTTCCAGCTTTTCAAATGCCTTGTCGCCTTGGTTCTTGCCGTAGCTGTGGCCGGTTGCTTCCGCCGAGTTGGGGTCTTTCTTGTCCTTGACGATACGTGCCGAAAACACAATCATACCGTCTGGCTGTATCGTTGGTTTGGTTTCCACGACTGCCCGTGGGTTCTGCTTCCTAAACTCTAAAAGTCTCTGAGGTACAGTTGCGTACTCATTACCTTTGAGGCTTATCGTCTGTACGTGTGCCATGTGGCCTCCTTATTCTTCTTCCACGACCTGTAGGCCGTATTCTTGTGCCAGAAGTTGCAGCTTAGCTAGCAGCTTGGCGTAGTCGTTGGATGTCCATTCACCGGACATATTGCCGGTGATGCGGATGTTTACCTTAGTCATATGCTTCCTTACTTGTTAAAGTGGCGAAGCAGCTCGATAGCCCCACGCAGCGCAATAATGGCGCTGGCGAAGGCTAGCAAGTAGCGGTAGACTCCATCCACGCGCCCTACCTTGACGGCGTAGGCGGCGTAGGCGGCAACGGTTACAAGTGCGCTGGCTTGGACAAACTCCACAATGTTACGAAACGTCTTTGTGGTGTTCTGCTTCGCTTCTAATGCTTTCTCTTTCATGGTTCCCACCCTCCTTAAGGGTTAATCTTCAAATGGTTTATCTATGTAGTGATAGTTCTGCCTGTCCAGCCAGTACTTGTCCGGCATGACAATTGCTTTTGTTTCAAGGACGTGCCGCTTAACGGGTATCCTGTAGGTTCTTGATTTTTGCGTGACGATTATCTTCTTGCTGCCTAATTCTCGGGCCAGCATTTCTCTCATTGGTGCAAATACGTCGATCATCGTATCCAAAATGCCTTTCCCCATTGCTTACGATTCATGGTTCCCACCCTTTCGTTACTTACGTTTGGTATGCCTTACGAGCCAACCAGTGGGCGAATACCGCCGGGACTACATTGTTTGTCCTCTCCGCCCACCGGACGACCCGTAAGGAAACTCAGGAGTCGGCCAAGTCTCGCACAAGGCCGACCCACCCTGAGTTAGTAGCAAGACACAATCCGTTTGTTACACACCGTCCAATGCCGCCAGCCGCCACTTGCGTAGAGCTTGAAGGCTTTGGCGATGTTCGCTTCAGGATTCTGCATCTCACTACAGCTTGGCCTGCCCGGAAGGAATCTCACTTGGAATAATCCGCATGACATCCCGTACCTCGTACCGTTCTGGAAATAAGTGAGGTGGCCGTCTCCAACGGCGGTAGGGTTACACCCCGATTCTGCCCGCATAACGTTGAGTGCCACGTTCACGTTCCAGTCGTACCGAGCTACCAAGTCTCTGTACTGCTCACACCCGACTGGATGTGAGACTGTTGCCACAACAGGTTTTACTGCCTCTTGTGGCTTCTCCGGTTTCGGTTCAGTTTGCGGCTGTGGGCTAGGTTCGACACGTTTGGACTCTTGAACTGTCGCTTGCACCGGCTGAGCGTTTACTGGCTCCTGTACCGAATTGTTAATGTTCCCCGGAGATACGAGCCATACTGTTATGAGTACGGCTATGAGTAGCTTGAGGCTGCCCATAATCCCCCTTACACCTCTGGGAACTCCATCCCAGCTTTGTTTAGTCGAAGCTAGTAGTGTCGTATCCCTCTACTTGAGGCCGATAACGTCACGTTCGCTTCACAGAGTTATTCACCCTGGGAAGTCACAGAACCGATCTATGGCCTCCATAAAGCAAAAAACCCGCTAACTTTCGTTAACGGGTACGTTTGGGTACAAAAAATCCGGCTATTTCTAGCCGGATACAATCTTCTGTTTACTTCTCTTGGCTGGGGATGAGGGATTCGAACCCCCGATCACGGGACCAGAACCCGTTGCCTTACCGCTTGGCCAATCCCCAATAAACTCTACTCATTCTACTATACTGATTATTAAGGTTGAGGATGCTTCTGCTCGAGCGGTAAGGTGTTGCCTTGCCACCTCTGATGGCCCCGAAACTTCACGACTGGCAACCAGTTGCCATCGGAAGGTTTCCTTGCAAACTGTCACCGACAGTTTTCACGCTTGGCCAATCCCCAACGGCTCCCCGCTACTGCGGGATAAAATTTCTGGTTACAGGGGTGAATTATACCCTTTTACCTGCTGTTTGGCAATCGCGGCCATATGACTTTTGCTTTTATAGCATGAGGCGGCACATGGCCGAACTGCCTGCTATCGACGCTACCGTCGGGATTATCGCCAACCACGAACACGCCCTCGCGCTCAATCGCCTGAATGCGTTTTATCTTTTCTCTGCCGTCATGCCATATGATAACAACACTCCCTACCTGGGGTCGGCTCGGCCACTTGAGTGCAACAACAATCTGGCCGGGCTTAAGCGTTGGTGCCATACTCATGCCGACAACGCGCCGCAGCAGTATCATCTAGAGCTCCTGGCCAATGTACCGAAATCGCGGCATGCGTTTGCCATCATGTTCTACTTCCTCAAGAAACATCTCATATGGCCGCACCTGAATACGTGGACCGGGATGTTCCGCAAGATGATAGAGAGGTATGTAGGCAACGAGCACTTCCTCAGTTTCGGTATGCCGGGCCTTGCCTAAGACCAGGTAGTAGCGACGGGACTCGGGCGTACTCTTGTAGTGCTCGTAAATGCCAGGCGTTAGGTCGTTCATTTCTTCGTTTCGGCAAATATACCGGCAATCTCGTCGATCACCTCCAACAGCTTCCGACCCTCTGTTGGATCGAGATGATGCTTGCACTCGCCGGCCTGCTTAGTGGCCTTCCAGAACAGGTCGTGCAGGTTCGGGAACTTTTCTAGGTGCTCTGGCTTAAAGTAATCCGTCCAGAGTACCCAGAGGTGATGCTTAACGAGCTCCGCCCGCTGTTCTTTGATGATAATCGCCCGCGTCTTGTTGTGGTCATCCAGGCCGTCGTACTTCTCCATTATCTTGAGTACCGACTCGGCCTCGATACGCGCCTGCGCCGGATCATACACACCGCACGGCAAATCACAATGGGCATAGACCGGTTTTATAGAAAACAACTTCATTCTTAGAACTCCTTTCGTACCTTATACTGCCCCTATTATAGCCCTAGCGGCGCCAGCTTGGCTGGGTCAAGTGAGAAAAAGCTTCTGGGCGCATAGGCTTCGCGAAGGCAAACAGCCATTCGGGTATACCGTCAATGAACGCTGCCTCACCCACTCTATGATCGCGGTCATGTCGCCGCTCCGCAATTTGCAAATATATTTCCCTGTTGTGCAAGAAAGTATCTTGCAGAATAGTGCGTGAGCGTTCGACAATCGAATCGTACGGCACGCCGCCTACCTCAGAACGCACATTGAACATATACCGCAACCCTACGCGCAAGCCATTTATCTCCATAGCTTTCCTATCCGTGACATGTTCAGACTGCCTCCACAGCACATCGTGCGGAAAGTCCGGCCCAGGTGGAAAAAGCTCAATAAAGAGCTCCTCGATATCATCCTTGTTAGCAAAGAAGCTACGAATTGCTCGAAGCCGCTTCTCATCCATAACGGCATCCTGCAGGTCATACTTCACTATCGTATCGGCAATACCGCAACCGATATACAACTCGCTCGCCACTTGCCGAGCTGTAGTCCCCTCTCTCTTGGCAATATCACCAAAGTGATACCCAAACACATCCGCGAACTGCCCAAAAGACTGCTCGTTAAAAACAAATTTAAGCTTTCGGCTGTCCACCTGCCTCATGGGAAAAATCCGGCGCTCCGTTGCGTCTTCGCCGGTGGCTACATGAAGTTCTGCGTCTCGGAACATGCGTGTTCGACCTGTAAATTGACCGAAGTCCTCTGCTATCGCACGAAATGTGCTGATATGCTGCTCTGCTTCTCTGGGAGGCGGCAGGCCTTCGGGCATACTTATTTCCTCTGCTCCTTGCGCCATTTCTCTATTTCGGCATGGTTGCCGCTGAGTAGCACCTCCGGCACACGCATATTGCGGAATTCTTCCGGGCGGGTATATTGTGGGAACTCTACCGTCTGGTCATCGTCCTGGAATGATTCAATATCCGCCGAAGTCTCACCACCCAAGACTCCCGGCAGCAGCCGCACGACACTATCGATAATCACCATAGCCGGTAGCTCACCGCCCGTTAGAACATAATTGCCTATGCAATACTGCTTGTCTATCCATTTCGTGACACGTTCGTCATAGCCCTCGTAACGCGGACAGACAATGATAAGCCCCTTGCCACCTGCAGCAAGAGCCTTGGCCTCGGACTGCTTGTACATTTTTCCGCGTGGTGTGGGCAGGATAACAAGCGCCTCGGGATCTTGCGCTTTGGCATACTCAATTGCCGCCACCAGCGGCTCTATCATCAATAACATGCCGTCGCCACCACCATATGGCGTATCATCAACGGTCTTGCGCGCACCGAGACCAAACTGCCGCAGGTCGACATAGCTGAACTCAACCAGGCCGCGGTCTTGAGCCTTCCAGAGCATGCTGGCATTCAGCACACCCGGAAACATATCCGGGAAAAGCGTAATAATTTGAACTTTCATCTCTACAATTTTATAGTACATCTATGGAATTGAAAAACGGCCGGCTGCTCATTGAGCAAGATGAGTACCGGGCAGGCTATTTGGCACATCCCGATGATTTGCCTGACTGGCAGGAAGCTTGCCACACTACTCCTGATAAAATCCGCGTTCCCTTGCCTAATGGCCTTGCTCAAGCCATCTACTCGATCAGTGTTGAGTTTCTGCCCTCTTTTCTTAGCTCAATGCAACAGGTGACTGAGCTCGAACAATTGCCACCTCGCCTCCGCCGCTCGGCGGAAAACGACGCCCGGGTCTTAAAGCACTATAAAGCTATCGCCGACAATGCGCTCTGCCAAGCACAAGAGGCAGCCTAACAAAAAACAGCGCAGGATGTGCGCTGTTTTTTACTACTAAAGCCTGTCTATACGTCTAGGTCATCGAGCTCTTCAAGCTCTTTGCGGGTCCGGCTGACAACGCTACTAGCCTCTTCCTGGTCTTCAGCATTATCATCCGTGCCTACAGCCGTATCATCCGCCGCGCCGCTAAAGCTGCCGTTTGCCTGACCGTTGTCAACAATTTTGAGGTTGTAGCGAGCGTCATTCTTGGTGCCAAGTGCTCTCAGCAGCGTACGCAGGCTTTGTGCGGTTGCGCCCCGCTTACCAATCACGCGGCCGAGATCCTCTGGATCTACCGTCAGCTCCAACAGTACGCCTTTTTCATCAATCGTTCGCGTAACTTGTACCGCTTCCGGCTTACCGACAAGTGATTTGACGATGTATTCAACAAACTGTTGGTCAATGCTACTGCTCATGGGATTCTCCGTATTACCTGACGCTACCAATTATAGCCTATGCGGGCATATGTCGCAGCTATTTTGCTTGTGGTTTTAGCTTTCGCTTGGCTGCTCTTCACTAGCTGCCGGTGCCTCAGCGGGCGCTTCGGTTGCTTCAGCAGGAGCTTCCACTGGAGCTTCTTCCTGCGGCTGGTTTTTGCGTAGCTTCTCAGGGTTCCTCGTGGTCCGCTGCTTCTTGGATTCCAGCTTGACCCATTTTGGCAGCTTGACGCCTTCTGCCTTCAGCAGACGGGCGACACGATCAGTTGGCTGGGCGCCATGCTCCACGTAGAAGCTGGCCTTCTCCTTGTCCAATACTGTTTCTTTTGTGTGTGGGTTAAAGTGACCCAGACTAGCAACAACCTTGCCGCTGGTAGGGGTCCGGCGCGAGTCTTGGACTACGACGCGGAATTGAGCGTGGCCTTTGCGGCCGGTACGCTGCATACGAATAACGAGCATAAATGCTTCATCCCTTCATTAATTTACTTCAAATGACTATTTTACAGATAATCACCTCTGTTGTCAATAATTGCTATTAGTTTGTTAACATTATTGACAATCTTTGACCTTTAGTGTATTATTGCGCTAATTGGCAATGAGTTAATTGCCAAGTTTTTTAACAAGAACAGGTAGTACTTGGTACTGTGCTCGGAGCGCTTAAAAACTTTAAGCCCTGCAAGCACAGTACCACCGTGCACACGTCCAGACTAATAGAGACAAGAAGGGAGAGTTACAAGAGCTAGCCAGAGAACCCCGAGTCGAGCTTCAAGCGCGAACTCTTGTTCCTGTCAGCGAACAACCCATGGGCCTGGAAAGGACTATGGTGAAGCGAAAACCCTAGTCCGTCACAAGACGGACACACTCACACACGCCGGAGCGGTCAGTGGCAGCTACGACGCTCACATCATGAGTACCAGCTGAGCTGACCGCAAGCTGTGGAAGCGACGCTTCCACCCGACGGGCACCTCACCGCCCATCCACCCCCGGGGTGCCCGAAGGTCGTTAAGACGGAAGTGCTGCACACATCGCAGTTGGATAGCCATCACACCGACCATCACTCCACGCTATCCAATTCGGGTTGAGTCTTCTCCCCGAACACTTCCGTCCGCTGGGCGAGGGGTGCAGGCAGCAAGCCGCGAAGCGTAACGATGACCCCGGTCATTACTACGCAGCCGCGCTAGCGCCGCATCCCTCGCCCCCTTCACTACCTGTTCTTGTTTTACCCAACCTCAATAGAAACTTATCCGTCCGCAATCAGGACGGTTTTTTTGTTGCTTGCTTTACGTAGACTTAACTATAAAGCTTCAGAGCTGCTTCGGCGGCGCTTTGCTGGCCGGCCTGCTTGCTCGGTCCAGTTCCTTGGCCCTTTAGTGTACCGTCGACGAAGACACCAACCGTAAAGGTTTTGTCGTGGTCGGGGCCTTCCTCGTTCAGGACTTTATAAACTGGCGTGAAGCCTTCACGGCTCTGTACCAGTTCCTGCAAGTGCGACTTCGCATCCATCCAGGAGCCGGTCTTGAGGATTTCCTCAAATGTCACCAGTAGGCTCTCTTGAATAAACCGCTTTGCCTCGTCATAACCCTTATCCAGATACAGTGCGCCAATAACCGCCTCGTAGCAGTTAGCCAGGATCTGCGCCCGGGCACGCTCCGTCCCCCGCTTCTCGCCCCGGCTGAGGCGAAGCAGCGGCTCAAACTCATAGCGGCTGGCAGCCGCACTAATGCTCTCTGTCCGTACCAATGCGCTACGCCAGTTGGTCAATGTACCTTCTGGATCTTCAAAATTATTGTACAAATACTCAGTTACCACCAACTCAAGCACAGCGTCACCCAGGAATTCCAGGCGCTCGTTATGCTCGCGGGCCGACTTCTTGTGCTCGTTGATATACGATCGGTGGGTAAATGCAGTAATAAGCAGCTCAATGTCACCAAACTCAACACCGAGCTTGTCTTTAGCAAATTGTTTGTAAAGGTTAACGTCCATAAATTGTTATATCTAAAGGTTGTCCTGTCGTATTTTCTTCATGGCCAGCAAAATTATTTTGCCGATATCCTCGTACTCAATTTTATCAAGCGCCTCGGCAGCAGGAAACCACTTAATGCCGTTCATCCAATCCTCAGGCTTGAGCTTGTCGGTGTCGCCGAGTGCTTTCACGAGGAAAATTTCGGTGCTCATCAGCACCAGGCTGGTCGCGCGCCGATACCGGAAATTTATCTTGCCAAGCCAGTTAAGGACCTTGACTTGTTGCAGCCCGGTCTCTTCGCGAATCTCGCGCTCGGCGGTTTGCTTGGCGGCCTCGCCTTCTTCGATGTGGCCTTTCGGGATGGTCCACCGGTCCTTGGCGTCCTGAATAAGCAGGATTTCCGCGCCGCCGTTCTTGCCGCGGCGGAACACAATACCCCCGGCGGTCGGTTCACGAACCACCTCTTTAATTGTGGGCCGATGTTTGGTGACAAACTTCTTAATACCCTGAATTGGCTTTGGTCTGCGCATTTTCATGATAGATTAGTTCGCTTTCTTGGGTTCCGAAGAAGTGACTTTTTGGTTTGCTTCTTCACGCTGCCGTAATACTGTACCAAGAACGCCGTTTACAAACTTGGAAGAATTCTCACTGCCGAAGGCCTTGGCGAGCTCTACTGCCTCATTGATGACAACCTTGGGCGGCACGGAGTCGACGTACAACAGTTCGTACGCCCCCATCCGCAGCACCACGCGATCCATGCGGTTGATCTGGGCAAGCGGCCATTCAGGTGCAATTGGTTGCAAGAGCGCGTCCAGCTCGTCCTGTCGGTCAATAACGCCGTGGACGAGCTGCCGGATATAGTCATGGTCCTCTATCGTATCTTCGTAGCGGCCGATATTGCGTACAAGAACTTTTTCAAGCTCAAAGCCTGTATCTCCACACTCTTGACGAAACTCTTGCTCGAAGAGTGTTTGGAGCGCAATAATTCTGCCTAGATGACGATTTGATGCCATGTCTTGTTAAATATCCTCTTACACAGTATGTATAGTATACGCCACCCTGAGGAATTGTTTAGGCATTTTTGCCTGATTCGCGGCGGGTTGTGTACGCCTTTACCGGAGACTTCGCGTTGACAGCACGGGCAAGCTTAACAACCAGATGGCTGCGGCGTGATCCCGTCCGACGGGGGCTTGTCCGTTTCTTGGGTTTACCCATAGGTAAGCAATACTCCTGAAAAATTAATTGATGAATTTGGTGCTTATTGTACCGGAAAATAATCTTCTATTCAAGGGGTAGGCTATTGACTGAAAATGGGTTTATCAATGTAATATACCTCATGACACGCAAAGAGCTCGAAGGATCCCGCCGCCACTCCAAAGCAATGGAAGCCCTCAAGCGGGTGGTAGACCCGGAAGGCGGCCAACGCCATATAGCCGCCCGCGAGGTTGTTCTTGCAGTGGGCGAACGGGCGCTGACTGCGCTTATTGCGGCAGTAGAGCCGGCCAGACAAATCAACGAAGGTCACCGCCATTACCAAGAGATACTCCCCAGACCAGAGCTCTTCGACCAGGACAAACACTAACGAAAACTAGACAACAAAGTTAACGAGCTTGTTCGGCACGTAGATTGTTTTTCGCGCCTCTTTGCCGTCCAGATAAGATTTCACTTTTTCATCAGCTTTGGCGGCTGCCACAACCTGCTCTTCATTACTATCGGCAGCTACCTCAATATTAGCCCGTACTTTGCCGTTGATCTGTACGACAATCGTCATTGTATCCGAAGCCAAGTATTTACTATCCCATTCTGGCCAATGGTCCTTGTTGACGCTATCCTCGTGCCCTAACTGTTGCCACAGCTCGTCAGCCGTATGCGGCGCAAATGGCGCTATCAACTGCACCAGACTCTCAATAGCAAATCGCCAGTTTGCGCTGCCCGCCACGCCGCTCTTCGCCTTGAGCCCATATAGCTCGTTGGTAGCTTTCATCATGGCCGCAATGGCTGTGTTGTACTTTTGATCTTCCAGATCTTCGGTGACTTTCTTGATGGCCGAATGTATAACACGCAGCGGTGCTTCTGATTCCGACCCCTCGCCAGCCGTCAAGAAGTCTTGTGTTAGATTCCAGACACGGCTCAAGAACCGGTAGGTGCCCGGTACGCCCTGGGGATCCCAACGGACCCAGAGATCAAGCGGTGCCGCAAACATCAGATACGTACGCAATGCGTCGGCACCATATCCTTGGCTAATGATCTCTAGCGGGTCAACACCATTGCCCTTGGACTTAGAGAACATTTGACCGTCAGAAGCCGTAACCTTACCGTTAAACAAGAATCGCTTGAACGGCTCCGGATCATCAATCATACCCAGCTTATGAAAAAAGCGGGTAACGAAGCGGGCATAGATCATGTGCGCGGTGGCATGGTCGCCGCCATTATAGAAATCAACCGGCATCCACTTGTTAGCAATATCTGTGCCAAACGGAGCTTTCTCATTGGTCGGATCAAGATAGCGCAAGAAGTACCAGCTGCTGCAGATGTATGTATCAAGCGTGTCAGTCTCACGCTGAGCCGGACCGCCACACTGAGGACAGTCGACATGCAGCCAATCAGTGGCACGTGCCAGAGCCGACCGACCATCACCGCTCGGCTGGAAGTCAGTTAATTCGGGTAGAACCACCGGCAGCTGTTCGTCAGGCACCAGTACAGCGCCATCTTTTTCACAATAAATAATCGGAATTGGTGCGCCCCAGTAGCGCTGTCGGCTGACACTCCAGTCTCGGATCTTGTAGGTGGTTTTCTCGACTGCAACACCTTTCTTAGCCAGCTCTGCAACAATCTTCTCTCGTGCATCGCTTGATTTCATACCATCATACTCACCAGAGTTGATCATCAGCCCTTCAGCCGTGCTATCTTCGTCTTCTGTTTGCACAACTTCAATAATTGGCAGGTCAAACTTCTTAGCAAACTCGTTATCGCGTTCGTCATGGGCTGGGACGGCCATGATAGCACCGGTGCCGTAGCCAGCCAGCACATAATCAGCTATCCAGATAGGGATTTTCTCATTATTGGCCGGATTGATAGCGTAAGCACCAGTAAAGACACCTGTCTTTTCTTTGCTCGCCTGACGCTCAACTTCTGTCTTTTTGGTGGCGTCTTTGACATAAGTATCTACCGCCTGTTTCTGCTCGCCAGTGGTAATCTGCTCAACCAGATCATGCTCCGGTGCCAATACCATAAAAGTCACACCGAACAGCGTGTCGGGCCGGGTCGTAAATACCCTTAGCTTGTCTTTGTGGCCATCAATAGCAAAATCAACCTCGGCACCCTTGCTCTTGCCAATCCAATTCTTTTGGGCGGTTTTGACGACGTCGGACCAATCAAGTGCGTCGGTAGCCTCCAGCAGCTCATCAGCATAATCAGTAATCTTAAAGAACCACTGCTTGACTTCTTTTTTCTCAACAATTGGGTCGTCTGCGCTGTCGTGCCGCCAGCATTTGCCGTCTATGACCTGCTCGTTAGCAAGCACTGTCTGGCACTTCGTGCACCACCATTGCATCCGCGCGTCCTGATAAGCTAGACCGTGCTTGTACATTTGAGCAAAAATCCACTGCGTCCACTTGTAATAAACCGGCTCGTGAGTGGAGATTTCTTTGCTCCAGTCGTTGCTCCAACCCATGGCTTTGTACTGTGTGTGGTAGTCGGGGATAATCTTGGCCATGCTGGCCTGCGGGCTGACACCGGTTTTGATGGCGTAATTTTCCGCCGGCAGGCCGAAGGCGTCCCAGCCGACCGGATGATAGCTCTCATACCCTTGCTGCCGCTTGTAACGCGCCATGACATCAGAGATGGTGTAATTCATAGCATGGCCGATATGGATACCGGCCCCAGACGGATAATTAAACATGCTCATGGCAAAATACTTGGGCTTGTCGCTGTTTAAATCAGCCTGATACGTCTGACGTTCGTCCCAGATTTTTTGCCATTTCGGCTCAATTTCTTTCGGATTGTATCGTTTCATAATCAAATACACAGTACCACAACAGAGGTGAGACTACAATAAACTGACCTGTGTGTATTTTGTGAACCGCGTTTCATTTAGGCGGCATTCGGGTCAACACGCCGAGTCAGCACACCTTCTTGTTCCAGCTCCTGTATCTCATCGTATGTGAGCGGTGTCGCTGTTTCCTGCTTCGATGGTGCGGTATCTAAGTGCGCCGGGTTAGCAAAATGCACGATCATAAGTCGACCGGTTTCTTTCGGTACAGTCCGTCTTGGCATGACGACATCATGCCACGTTGGGACGTATTCGGTAGTTAATCCAAGCAGCTTATGCAGATTTAGCCACGCCCTCCCTAAAAACATTACGGGCTGGTGCGGATCACGATTGTATGCAGCTAAGTCTGTAGGTGATGTACCAAGACGCAGACCTTCCTCCGACTCACATATTGCTACTGTGATATCACTTTGATCATAGTGGCCAGCTGCAATAACCGTACCCTCCTCGGCATTATCGTAAAGCCCGAACCGTGTGTGATGGTTGTTGTCACCATTCGGCGGGTAGTGCACAGACGCCAAAAGTGGATGCCAGTCTTTCAGCGCCTGGCGAATTCCCCGTAGAGCAATATAGTGCACTTCTCCTGCAATCGACATAAACTGCCTTGCTTCTGTGGGAAGAGGAGAGCCAGCGATATGTTCAGCCAATGCGTCAGTGTAATGAAAGATTTGTTTTTTGTCCTTGAGTGTTTTGCGCACATAGCCGGACTTAGTATTCCGCTCTCGCCCTGGTAATCCTTCAAAAACTATCAGTGATTTTTGTCTTTCAGGCAATTGCGTAAACTGAAAGAAAGCATCCATAGCCAGTTTCTGGTCATTTGGTGTTAACCCAAGATCAGCCTCTGCTGCAAATGTTTCAAGTTTATTCATTATGTACCCTCCTTATGTATTTATTCTGCGCGGAGGAATTCTTAGCTTCCAGATAGTTTGTAGTTGAGTGAAATATATTTGAGTGAAATTCTTTTGCTTGCAGCCGCCGTCTAGTAGCCATAGAGTAGACACATGCACCATATACAGCGCCATATCCTCCTTAACCTGATGCGCAACCCAAGCCTGCGCTACAAAGACCTAAAGCCGCATTCAGCCGATCCGAACCTATTCATGTATCACCTCAAGCAGCTGCAGCGCGAAAAATTAGTTACGAAACTTAGTGAAGGCAATTACACCTTGAGCCCCAAGGGTAAGCTCGAGGCCGATCGCCGACAACTTGAAGACGATTCACTTGCCGTCTATGAACAGCCAAGATTGGTTATACTCCTTGCGATCCATGACATGGCTAAGGGCTGGCTGCTTCACACGAGAGCTGTGCAGCCCGTCATCAACATGACTGGGTTCTTGCACGCCAATGTGGAACTAGGTCATTCCGTGACAGAGATCGCACGTGAACGCATGAAGCATCTTATGGGATTAGACGGAACATTTGAGTACCGTGGTAGTGCAACAGTTAGCATGTATCGCGACACCGACTTAGAGAGTTATGTCCATGCCCTCATGCTGTATTGCGAATCACCAAAAGGGAAGCTAATAGAAAATACCGAGATCGGCCGTAATGGATGGTTCCAGGAGAAAGACTTCACCCAAAGGCACGTGTTGCCAAGCACACCTGTTCTCGCTGAACTGTTGAATAAGCAAGAATTTTTTTTCACTGAGCTGTCATTCCAGCTATAAGAGAACTGCTAAACGACCGATCGCCATTCGGGGAATAATTCTGAGTCGCCTTTTTGAATTTCTTCGTAGGCTTTGGCGATTTTTTGAGCAATCGGCCCCGGCTTGCCATCTCCAACCGGTCGCTTGTCGATAGACAGCACCGGCGTAACCCGCGCTGAGCTGCCGCACATAAACACCTCGTCCGCAACATACAGCTCACTCCGGTCGATACTACGCTCCCGGTATGGAATATCCAGCTCTCGGGAGATGTCCAGAATGCTGCTCCTGGTTATGCCCTCGAGTATGTCTGTCGCCGCATCAGGCGTAATTAGCTGGCCATTGCGCACAATGAACAGGTTCGCCACCGTACCTTCGGCCACATGGCCGTGAGCGTCAATCGCAATCGCCTCATCATAGCCGTTTAAGATAGCCTCGTTCTTCATTAGACTAGCATTCACGTAACTGCCATTTACCTTGGCGCGGGACGGAATTGCGTTATCTGCATTGCGAGTCCAACTGGAAACGCAGACGTTGATACCCGAGCGGGGCAGGATTTCACCCATTGGGTAAACGTAGGCCGTGAGACTATTCTTCAGCCCGTGGATTTTTGTGCCGGCGATCAGCTCATCAATAAAAACCGTCACACGTATAAGCACATCCTCCTGCACCCGATTCCGACGAATTAGCTCAAGCATCGTGGCCTCGAACTTTTCGTATGTCCACCCTTGAGCAAAGCTGTGAAAATCGAGAATCCTGGCAGAATCAACGAGCCGGCGATAGTGATCCTTGAGCCGAAAGACGTAGAGCTTACCCTGCTCTTCGTTCCAGTTGGCGCTAAAGACTGTGTAGACACTTAACCCGTAAAGTATCGGCGAGCTTGCAATGCTCAGGTTTGCATCCTTGAAGGGCACGAACCCATCCCTCAGATAAACGTCTGCTTGTTGGTAGTCAAATGCCATTATTTCTTTAGTATACTAAATGTATGAAAATTGCCATCCTCTGCGGCGGAAATTCCAGCGAACGTGATATTTCACTGCGTAGCGGGCGAGCGGTCGCCGCTGCCCTGGAAACAAAACACTACGAAGTAACTGTACTTGACACACAAGAAGAGTGGGAGGCAATAAAGCATCAAATGCTCTTATGCGACGTTGCCTTCCCGGTATTGCACGGGGCAGGAGGCGAAGACGGCACCATTCAAAGACTCCTCGAAGACATCAACATGCCATACGTCGGCTCAGGAATTGAGGCCTCAGAAGTGTGCTTCGACAAGTGGCGCTATAAACAGCTACTTAACGAGCGCGGTGTCACGACACCAAAAGGAGAGCTTGTAGACGCCAACAAATTTTGGCTATCGCAGCTCATACACAAGCCTTACGTGTTGAAGCCACTGGGCGGCGGCTCGAGCATTGATACAATTATCGCCCGTGACCCGGCCAAAGTTGACCGTGCTCAGGTAGAGGATATCTTTAGCCGCAACCCACATATGCTGCTCGAAGAACTGATTACAGGAACGGAGATAACTGTTGGTGTTCTCGGTACGAAGGCCCTGCCGGTTATCGAAATTATCCCGCCCGACAGTGGTGAATTCGACTTCGAGAATAAGTACAACGGCAAGACACAAGAACTCTGCCCGCCTCAAAATGTTGACGAGGCGGTACAAGAAAAGGCACAACGCCTGGCCGAGCAGGTCCACGCAATCTGCGGCTGCAAAGATATGTCACGCACCGACATGATTGTTGCCGCCGACAACACGCTCTACGTCCTTGAGACCAACACTATCCCCGGCATGACCGACCAAAGCCTGCTCCCCAAAGCCGCCCAGGCACATGGCCTCTCGATGCCCGACCTGGTAGACACACTCGTACAGACCGCTATCCAAGCCTAGGCAGGAAACTGTTCGCGCTTTTTCTTGAGCCACTCGTCAGATTGCCGAACCAGCTTGTCGGTGTCCGCCGGGTCAGCCAACAGCAGCTTGACCGACTCTTCGGCGAATACGCCGTTTTGCGACCCCTTGGCAAGCACAAGCGCACCCGGTTCAAGTACACTCCTAACAAACTCGCCCGCTTTGTATGGACTATCAAACGTCTTGACCTTGCATCCCTTGGCTTCCGCCGCTGGCGCCAGGATGGCGTTCGCATCTTTGCCAATCGTCACTACCCACGCCAACTGGCGAGGGTCGCAGTACTCGCCTACTTCGCGGTGCGCCTGCTCTGAATATTCGCCAAGCTCATTCATGTTGCCCAAGATAGCTATTTTCTGCGGCGCATCGAGGCGATACAGCGCCGCAAGCGCCGCCTTAGCCGCGTCAGGGCTAGAGTTATAGGTATCATCGAGAATAGTGGTGTTGTTAACGCCTTTCAGTTGCTGCATCCGGCCATTGACGGCACGGATAGCGGCAATGCCATTCTTGATATCTTCCGAGGTCATGCCAAGCATATCTCCAGCCGCCGCGGCTGCTACCGCAGAGTAAAGCTGCGCCTCGGCAGTCCAGGCATATTGAGCACGCACGAGCACTTGCTCTCGCTTCCGAACTTTTACGGCCGTATCATCAGGCTTGATGAGATAATCAGCTTTTTCACGCACCGCATAGCTGCTCTTTGGCGCCGCAACCTGCTCAATATAGCCTTCTCCACAGAGGTCTTTGTTATACAGCAGCTGCTTGCTAAAGCCAGCAATTGCCGTCTCTTCTTGTGCCACAGCGTCCAATGTCCCGAAGTACTCCATATGCTCCGGCGCAATTGCCGTCAGTACCCCAATGTCCGCTGCGATATAGGCGCCAAACTGCGCAATATCGCCTGGGTGATCCGTACCCAACTCCACCACGACCACATCGTACGGGTATGGCCGCGCCAGCGTGCGTTCATTGGCAATAAATACCCGGAGCCAAGCCAGCGGATTAAACAAGCTTGGCATCGTCTGTCCGAAATACACCAGCGGCACAGATACGAGGTCATTATAGTTGCCCTCCTGGTACTGCACCCGGTAGTGCTGGCCAAGCACGGTTGCGACGGCAAATTTCGTGCTGGTCTTGCCGATGCTACCAGCGATCGCCACCGTGGTAAACGTGTTCTTTGCCCTCAGCCGCCTGACTTGCCAACCCAGGATTGCTGCTATTGTGTGTTTTGCGATTTTTTTCATACGTACCTAGTTATTGAATTGCCTGCAAACGCTCTTGGAGTTCGCTGATTGGGATAGTTTCTTCTGGGACGCGCACCCCTGGGCGGACGCCGTGGCTGAAGTATTCTTCTTCCCGGCCGCCGGCCGTTTCGTATGTTAGCGAGCGAAGGTTTCGTGAATATGGCTCTATCGAAAACTGGATCAGGAGATCCGGCGAGTTTTCGTAATCACTCGCATTGAGTCCTGGTACTTCGCCGATACCGGAAAGCCGGGCGTATGTTTGCAACATGCCGATATAGGCTGCTGGCTTGATAGCGACCGGAAAGTTATAGATGGCACGACCATTGGCCGCAGTCTTTTCAACCTGGGCGTAATCCGGCACGAACACGTCATGTTCACGCATGAACCGGATCAATTCTTGTCTCTGTTCTGCCGGCAGGTTACCGTATGGCACCACCCCGAGCAGATACTCCGCAAGGTATTGGGAGCCGCCGGCCTCATCTTCAGGCTCAGTCTTCCCCCACACACCTATAACGTTCGAGAAATCCAGCGGCTGGCCTGAGCTGCCGGCAATGGGCGTATCAACGCTCGTATAGCGGTTGTAAGCAGCATCTTTTGTGGCAATGCTTTCGGTCACAACTCGACTATCCCCCTCTTCGGTAGCCTGCCGTACATAGGTAACGCTGTGTGCAAGCGTCGTGTCGCCGAATCCAAGCTCAGCGTATTGTTCGGTTGAACCCAGTTGATTACTTTCGGCTGTGCGCTTCGTCACGCCGTAGGACGACAGATTATTCTCTATCATGCCCCAAAAGACCCGCTCCGGCTGCACGTAGACATAACGCGCCCACAGCCAACCGCCAAGCAGCAAAAGGGCTGCCCCGATGCCAAACAGCAACACGTAGAGCTTCCTGGAATACAGCTGGTGAGTCGACACTTTGATTGCTCGGGGGCTTGTAGGCATGGGATTATTGTACCAGTATTACGGCAGACTGGCGGTAACGAAGATGAGCCTTTAGGCCGGCCACCGGTTCCCCTCATCTCGACCACTGTGATATACTCTTGTTGATTTAGGGGGCATTGGCGCAGTTGGCTAGCGCGCTTCCATGGCATGGAAGAGGTCATCGGTTCGAATCCGATATGCTCCACCATCAAAAAAGACCGAAGTTGTTCGGTCTTTTTTGATTCGTGCGTGCCCTCGTCAGAGCTCATTACAATCACGCTTGAATTTGTGCGAACAAGTAGCACAAATTCTGCGTGATCTTGCATGGCTCTTCCTCTCCTCATCGCGAATCCTCTCGCGATGAGGGTGTGGGTGGGCAGCGAGAAGAACGAATTAAATAAACCATCCTCTGGTGGATGGTTTATTTAATTCGTGCGTGCCCACCCACGGCGGGTGTTTTTGTTTTGGTTGTTTATTTCACGCGCCGCGCTTACGCACGAACTTACTTTCATATTGTACTAATGCTTAATAAAATGCAAGGGTCTATCTTTTCATTATATCATGTTTTTATTTGTTTGTCAATATCTTGGCTAATTCCGCCTCTGTTAATTGCGTTGTACCGAGCTTAGCAGCCTTAGCTAGCTTGCTTGCGCCGACATTCTGGCCAACCACCAAGTAATCGGTATCTTTCCCAACGCTCGACTGGAAGGTGCCGCCAAGAGCGCGAATCTTCTCAGCCGCCTCATCCCGACTCATGCTCTCTAGCGTACCGGTAACCACGAAACTTTTGCCGGCCAGCGGCCCGCCTGCATGCGAGCGATACACCGGCACTACCCCCACTTGCTTGAACTTTTCCAAAACTGCCTGGTTGTCCGGGTCGGCAAACCACGCAGCTATTGACTCAGCCACCACTTCCCCGACACCTTCCACCGCCTTAAGCTCATCGATAGTCGCCTTTGCAAGTTTTTCGAGCGAGCCAAAGGCTTCGGCCAAATCAATTGCTGTTTGTGAGCCCACGTGCCGGATACCCAAGCCATAGATAAAACGTGGTAACTCCGGCCGCTTGGCTGCCTGGATGCCTTTGACCAAATTCTCCGCAGAAAGGTCGGCGAAACGGTCAAGCTGCACAACTTGTTCTTTAGTTAAAGTGTAAATATCAGCAACGTCCCGAACCAAGCCAGCATCAACGAGCGCAGCGACGTTTTTTTCGCCGAGCGTATCAATATCAAGCGCGCCCTTGCTGGCAAAGTGCTGGAGCGCACGCTTGAGCAGGATTGGCCCGGTCGCGCCCTTGACCCGATACACCACCTCGCCCTCCGGCCGGACAAACGTCAGTTCCGGATATTGGCGCTTGAGCTCTGCTTCTATGTCGTACGGCTTGGCGGTTTTTGGCCGCAGCTCCGTCAGCACCCGGTCCACCTGCGGGATGATATCACCCGCCTTGTAGATAACGACCGTGTCGCCGACGCGGATATCCTTACGGGCAATCTCGTCAGCGTTATGCAGGCTGGCGTGCTGCACGGTTGTGCCTGCTACCACCACCGGGTCAAACACCGCCACCGGTGTCGCCGCGCCGGTGCGGCCGATGCTGATAACGATATCCTTGACAACCGTCGTAGCCTCCTCGGCAGGGTACTTGTAGGCCACAGCGCCGCGCGGGTTTTTGCCCACCACGCCCAGCTCGGCGTAAAGCCGCTTGTCATTTATCTTCACGACCAGGCCGTCGGTATTGAACGGCAATTCATGCCGGGCTTCTTCCCACTTATTGATGTATGCCATGACGTCATCAACGCTTGTCAACACCTGCGATTCGGGTATGGTCGCGATACCCAAAGAACGGAGAATGTCATTGGCTGCCGCATAGCTGGGCACATCGGTTGCATCTGGCCGAATCAAATCATAGGCAAAAAACCGCAGCGGCCGCTCGGCAACCAAGCGAGGATCAAGCTGGCGGATGGTACCAGCTGCAAGGTTGCGCGGGTTGGCAAACACCGGCTGTCCGGCTGCCTCACGTTTGCGGTTGAGCGCCTCAAAGTCCCGTTTGGTCATAAATATCTCACCGCGGATTTCGGTACGGCCGCGAAGGAACTGCTTGCTGGACGGATCCTCGCGGAGCGCTAATGGCACGTTCGGAATTGTCCGCACGTTGACGGTCACGTCCTCGCCGATAAACCCGTCACCACGCGTAATCGCCTGAACGAACGTTCCGTCTTCATACACAAGCGCACATGCCAGGCCGTCTATCTTAAGCTGGGCAAAAAATTCGTGCTTTTGGCCAGGCAGCAGCTTGTCCATGCGCTTGACCCACGCCTCGACATCTTCACGCGAAAACACGTCGTTTAAGCTCAACATGCGCGAGGAGTGCCGCACTTTTTTGAACTCATCAAGCGGCGTGCCGCCGACACGCTGGGTTGGCGAATCCGGAGTGACGAGCTCGGGATGCTCTGATTCAATTGCCTTCAGTTCGCGCATCAGCCCGTCATACACTGCATCAGTCACACTCGGCTGATCCAGCACGTAATATTCATAGGCGTACTGGTTCAGGAGCTGCTTCAGCTCATCAAGCCGTTTTTTGACATCACTCATAGCATCTCCCGATACAAGCTGTAGAAGTATGTGTGCATCATCGCCAGACAAAATGCCCCGAAGATGAAGAACACCCACTCCGCAAGTGATGCCGCAAAGATAATTGTCGGAACGAGTATAGCCGCACCCAGGATAAGAAGCGCAACCGGCAGAAACACCACCTTGCGCAAGACTGTCCAACGACGGAGCCGCGCCAACTCCCGGGCAGAGCGCCAAGCACGCATCGGTGTCATGTCCGGTAATGTCACGATGTACAGCGCCAGCACAGTCGCACTTACCATGTAAGCCGACCACAACGCCAGGGCAATAAACAATCCCAGCCAGACTGCTTGCTCGGCACCGGTCACTGCCAGCCCGTTTGCAACAACGATTCCATATATCTGGCTGCCGACAAGCAAAGGCAGCAGTTGAATTGTCAGCAGCACCAGCACAAGGATGAACGGCACCAACGGGTACTGGCCGTTGTAGAACGCCGCCTTGATGCCCGGCCGCTCACGTGTGTCAGCTGAGAACACTTGCCTGAGCGCCCAGATAAGGGCAAGGCTTGTAATGATCGTTAAAATAAGCTGATAAACCCCGGCCGAGCCCTGCACCGTTTCGCCGGTAGTCACCAGCAACTCTCCGAAAAGCGCGAGCCCCACTGACACTTGGTCGGCGCTGCCTTCTGTTAATTCATTAATACTCGTCTTAAGCTCGCTGATGCCGGCAATTTCGCCAAAGCCGCGCACCAGGACCAAACTCAATACCGCATATACGAGCAGGATGCCACCGATGAGCTTCCAATTGGCCTTCAGTACGCCGAACGACCGCCTAAGGAGCGAAAAGACACTCGGCAGGCGTGGTCCGGGATGCTTGATACGCTTTTGATAGCGAAGTCGCCGGTATTCAGGCGGCTTCACCGTCCGGGCGGCCGCTTTTGTCACGCGGTTTTTTGTCGGGGTGGTTTTTTTCTTTGGCATAGGAATCTTCTGGGCGTTAGACTTTTGACCCCATTTCACGCAATCTCTGGATGCGATCTTCAAGCGGCGGGTGGGTGCTGAAGAATTTTGCCAGCTCATTAGGCTTCAAGGGGTTGGCGAAGAACAAGTGGGCAGTCGAGGGGTTCTCACGCCGAAGCGCCGTACCATGCTGCCGCAATTTCTCAAGCGCCCGGGCCAGCCCTTCCGGATACCGGGTCGTGAGCGCACCCGTCGCATCCGCCAGATATTCGCGCCGGCGGGAGATAGCCAGCTGAATAAGTGTTGCCACCAATGGCGCGAGGATAGCGCCAATAATACCCAGTACAAGGAAAACTTGGCCGCCGCTGTTGCGGTTGTCCGAGCTGCGAAACCACGTCATCCTGAGCATGATATCCGCCAGAATAGATATAACCGCCACCAGCGCAAAGGCGATGAGCGACACGCGGATATCATAGTTCTTTACATGGCCTAGTTCGTGCGCCATCACGCCTTCGAGTTCGGCGTCATCCATGATATTCAGCAGCCCTGTCGTGGCCGCCACGACCGCGTGGTTCGGATCACGCCCCGTGGCAAACGCGTTCGGCGCCGGATCGTCAATGATATAGACTTTTGGCATCGGCAGCCCTTCGGCAATCGATAGGTTCTCGACAATCCGGTATAAACGGGGATTATCACGCTTCTCAATCGGATGCGCGCCGTTCATAGCCAGCGCCAACTTGCTCGAAGCGAAGTAGCTGATGACGACATAGATAAGCGCACCAATAAGCACGTAAATCGTAATGCTCGGCTCACCCCAGTACTGGCTAAACAGCCAGCCTAAACCTCCCACGAGCGCCACGAATACAAGCATCATAAACCATGTTTTCCGCTTGTTGGCAGCGATCTCAGAATACAAAGTAACCTCCCCTGTTATCGATACACTAGAACTTGACGTCGACTGGCTGTTCGACAGCTTCGCGCTCACCTTCGCCGACCTCAAAGAACTCACGTGCCTTGAAGCCAAACAGTGAAGCAAAGATGTTGGTCGGAACCGTCTGGACCTTGGTGTTCAGGTCACGTACCGCGCCATTGTAAAAGCGGCGTGCAGCTTGGATTTTGTCCTCGGTATCAACCAGCTCTGCCTGCAGCTGCTGGAAGTTCTGATCAGCCTTCAGCTGCGGATATGCCTCAGCGACCGCGAAGATGCTCTTCAGTGCCGCCTGGAACTGATTCTCAGCCTCGGCCGTCTCGGCGACGCCTTGGGCGCTTGCCGTCTTTGCGCGGGCTTCAGTTACCTGCTCGAATACTTCTTTTTCATGGGCGGCATAGCCTTTGACGGTATTAACCAGATTCGGGATAAGATCCAGCCGGCGCTTCATCTGAACAGTGATGTCACTCCAGGCCTCGTCAACCCGCACTCGGGAGCGGACAAGCCCGTTATAAATTGCAATGCCTGCGACGAGCAGAACACCGAGTACTACAAGAACGATAACTAATGTCATGCTGCACTTCCTTATACATTTTTAAGATTGACAACCTTAATTGTAGCATTTTTCAGCACATCAGAGGAGGAATACCGCACGCACAGCGCCGCTTACTATGAGCCGGCGAAAGGCGTCCCAAAAACACCGACAGCCAGCTCCGCCCAGATGAGCAGGAACGCCAGCGCCAGTACCACACCTATGGCGACCCGCTTCAGGGCATCCTCAGTCTTCCTTGCCGCAAGCACGAAAGCAAGCCCGGTACCGAATATAAGCATACCCATGATGATGAAGTCCAGCGGACCCCAATCTACTTCGCTCGTAAATTGCATGGCCACCAAAGGAACAAGCAGCATAAGCCCCGTCGCAACTGCGAGCCAGGCTATGATTTTGTTCTGCTTCAAGATATCACCGCTTTGTGTACGCATAGAGTTATTCCTTGTTTATGCATGCAGCTCTTGTGGCTACATCACAAGGAGAATCTAGCACAATATGTATCGCTTATCGATAGATTTTCACTATGTTTTGATATTTTTTGAACAAATAGGAGAAAGTCCTTGCTAGCCTCATGCTATATTAAGCATTAAGCATAAGGAGAATAGTATGAAAACGAATCAAAAAGGTTTTAGTGTCGTTGAAATACTCATAGTAATAGTTATCGTCGGGCTGCTTGGAACCGTGGGCTGGCTGGTATATGACCGCCAACAAAGCAAAACAAGCGACAGCCAAACTACCACACAACCAACAGAACAAAAGCAAGAAACGTCACAAGAAGAAACTCCGCCCACCGACAATGACACGCAATCGTATATGGAAATCAGAGAATGGGGCGTTAAGCTACCCCTAGATAGCAGCTTGGGCGGCCTCTCCTATGCAATCACAGGTAAGTACGCCAGCATTCGCTCTCATGAGCTGGACAAGCTTTCGGGTAGCTGTACGACAAACTCTGTTAATGTCGCTCGCGGCACCGCAAATGAAGTAGTCCCTAATTCGATGGGCAGTGATGAAGGAAGTACATTTCTAGAAGTCTACAATGACACCGTCGTAGACACCGATGCTCTGACCACCAGAAGCATAAAAGCCAAATCGGGTGAGTATTACTTTGTTGCACCAGGATTTGCCGGGGCGTCTTGTATTGATATTCCTTACGACAGCCCAGAAGGTAAAACAAAATTAGAAGCCGAAACAACGGCTATGCTCAATATAGTCAAGGCAATCAACAATTTGGTACAGCAATAGCTATTTCTTGCCAATTTGTCCGAGATGAGTATCGGTAAATGCGGTTCTGCGCTTTAGTCCATAACCTAAAGCTCTATCCATTCCTATATGCGACAGCCAGATGAGGCCTAAGCCGATAAGCAAGTTATTCGTCGCAGGGATCCCAATACCGAGCAAAATTGAAGGAACTATAAAGCTATGGCCTACGTTGTATATGTATGCACCTACGCTCTTACTAAATAAGTACCCAACCATAGAAACGTCTATTAGGAATAATACTGGCACAAAAAGTAGTAGGCTGTAATCTAAATAAATATAGAGGAGCGTGCTTACAATAAACAAAAAGGCCGCCTCAATCCGCTGCACAATTACTGTGTGTTCCATACGTTCATAGTAACAAAAGAGGCGCGGTGTATGTGTGATTTCAGCGTGGTACTCATGTGGCCACAGGACTGCCTCACCCTGGCCTTTAGGCAGGTGTTCGAGACCCATCAGACCAAAAAGAAAACCCCACATGAGTGGGGCTCTCTTTTTGGTGCACGCTAAGCTATGAAATTAAAACGCTACTTCATTTACAGTAATGCAAACTTGCTACTATATAGGCATGCAGAAGAAAGAAAAACTCACGGAATTGCTCGCAGAGGCAGAAGCACTGATTGAATCTATACGATATGTTTACGAAATTGACTCAAAGAGAAAAGATTTTTATGGATTCAGTAGCCACATCGCTTTTGCTACTAGACAAAAGGATTTGGCCGAAAAATTATTAAAGGTTCTACCGTCCGCAAAGATTTATACCTGGGATACTTCTAAGATGCTCACATCGTCTAACAGTATTTATACTTACCGCAGAAACGTGTTCGACGGAGTATTAATAGAACTGAACAAAATGAAAGCATTAATTCAGTCCGCAATTGGCCAAGAAGCCGAAGAAATAGAAACCATAACCCAACTAATTAAATCGAAACTGCGAAGCGTAACTCATTCTAAGCCTACAAAAGAAACTGAAGTACAAAATAACTTAGAGAATCTTCTTATAGCCCGCAATTACGCAAAAGGGATTGACTATGACCGTGAGACTGGAAGAGTAAAGACTGGCGTGAAAGAATCGGTGCCGGATTTTAATCTCGACAGACTTAGTCTATGTATAGAGGTTAAATTACTCAAAGATAGTTCAACTCCAAGTAAAATAACTGAGGAAATTAACGCAGACATCACGGCTTACAGCAAAAAGTATAAGACTGTTTTATTTGTGATTTACGATGCTGCCGGGAAAATTCAAAATGAAGAACAGTTCAAAACAAATATTGTAAACGCCGGGCGAGTACTTATCGAAATAATTAAACATTAGATAAAGGTTAAAACCAAGAAAATAACTAAATCCATACCTGGAAACAGGCTATATAATCTAACTTTTTCGTCTCGTCTCCTCTTGCGGGGAATAAGAGATGTTAAAACCCAAAATTAACAGATATAAAAGAGCCCTTTTCGGGCTCGAAGTTGCGAATGGTGCGGGTGAGGGGACTCTCCCTGCCTTCGGCAGGCCCGGAACTTCGTCTTTGAAAACAAGTTTTCAAGAGAAGATTCCCTTGCGACAGTCCACAGGACTGCCTCACCCTGGCCTTTAGGCAGGTGTTCGAGACCCATCAGACCAAAAAGAAAACCCCACATGAGTGGGGCTCTCTTTTTGGTGCGGGTGAGGGGACTCTCCCTGCCTTCGGCAGGCCCGAAACTTCACGATTGAAAACAAGTTTTCATCGGAAGGTTTCCTTGCGAACTGCCACCGGCAGTTCTCACCCTGGCCTTTAGGCAGGTATTAGAGTCCATCTAGACCAAGTAAAAAGCCGGTCTCTCGACCGACTCTTTACTTGGTGCGGGTGAGGGGACTCTAACCCCTGGCCTCATCCTTGGCAAGGATGCGCT